>JACPRN010000049.1 GCA_016189945.1 Betaproteobacteria bacterium | reverse complement strand
TTCCTATACTCGGTAGGTTGCATGGTGCTGGGGATGTAGCTCAGCTGGGAGAGCGCCGCGTTCGCAATGCGGAGGTCGGGAGTTCGATCCTCCTCCACTCCACCAATTCGCTCCAGCTTGTTGTGGCTTGCTAGAGCATGCCGCTTTCCGCTGTAGCCTCCAAACGATTTGACCGAAAAGCGAAAAACAGTAAGTCTCTGCGGCCACGTCTTGCGCCTGTCAGATTCGTCAAACACGGATCCTGCGCCTCGTTTCTTGCGGCTGGGGCATTCGAACTCTACGTTTGCGACGACGGATTTCAACTGAAGTCTTCGCACACTGTAAACGCCTCATGGTGAAAGTTACGGGTCTGACGTCCCGTACCGCGCTATGAGATACCGCGAGTGGCTTCTGCGGCGAGTGTCGCTGCCAGCGCTCGGCTCATTTCCCTGACGCCCCTCCAAATTGTCCCCTTGTGAGCGGACTGAATATAGACTATATTTGGTCCTATAAACAACGCCGAGGTTGCAGCCGATGAAATACTCGACACAAATCAAACCCATCAGCTATCTCAAGGCCAATGCGGCCGAGATCGTGCGCCAGCTTGCCGAGCAGCGTGAGCCTCTGGTCATTACCCAGAACGGAGAGGCCAAGATGGTGATTCAGGACGTCGCTTCCTATGAGGAAACGCAGGAAACGATGGCGCTCCTGAAGATCCTTGCTCTTGGCAACCGGCAGATCGAGGAGGGCAAGGCCGTTCCCGCAGCGGCTGTGATTAAACGTCTGCGCGAGAAAAAGGCATAGGGCCGATAATGCACTTCGAGGTCCTGCTGACCGAAGATGCCGAACGCGACCTCGAAGAACTCTACGACTACATCGCCACGCACGATTCCCCTGGCAATGCGGCCCACGTTCTCGATCGCATCGAGAAAGCGCTGCACAGTCTGTCCACCCTTCCAGAGCGCGGGTCTTACCCCAAGGAACTCCTGGCACTAGGCATACGCGAGTACCGCCAGACGTTTTTTAAACCGTACCGATTCATCTATCGAATAGTGGAACAGCGCGTATACGTCTATCTGATTGCCGATGGTCGGCGGGACATGCAGTCGCTGTTGGAACGACGCTTGTTCAAGGCGTGATGGTGCCGAATGCCGTTGGACAATCTGCTTCGCATCGGCAAGCTGAAGCCGCACGCCGCCGATAAGGCCGATGGCGTCGCGCAGGAGTGCGTGGCTGATGCGGCAGCCGTCCTGGCTGAAGTCCGTGCGTGGATTGCCGCGTTCGTCCCAATCTCGCATGATCGAGTGATCACGTGAACGCTGCTAGACGTACGGCCCTCTCGTGTACTTAACGGGCCATTCGCGCGCGCAGTCATGGCTACGCTGATCCCCTCTCTTGGGACCTCCGGCAAGCGCATGACCGGCGGCGAGCGCCGCCTCGCCCAGCGCCTCATCGACAAGCTCGAAGACGACTACCTGTGCTGGTACGACGTCCCCATCGGACCCAAGGGCTCGCACCCCGATTTCGTCGTGCTCAACCCGCGGCGCGGCCTGCTCATCCTCGAGGTCAAGGACTGGCGGCTCGACACCATCCAGTCGGCCGACCGCGCAAGCGTGACGCTCCTCACCAACGCTGGCCTCAGGATCGACGACAACCCGCTTGAGCAGGCACGCCAGTTCGCGCACCTGATCGTCGGCCTCCTCGAGCGCGATCCGCAGCTCACCGTCCACGAGGAAGGCCGCTACCAGAACCGCCTGTGCTTCCCCTGGGGCTACGGTGCCGTGCTCGCGAACATTACGCGCAAGGCAATCGAGGGTACCGATCTCGGCGAAGTCATCCACCCCGATCGCGTCATCTGCCAGGATGAAATGTTCGAATGGGCCGATCCCGAGCAGTTCCAGCAGCGCCTGTGGAACATGTTCACGGTCGGATTCAAGACGCTTCTGTCCTTACCGCAGATCGACCGCATCCGCTGGCACCTCTTTCCCGAAATCAGGATCCGCTCGGACCAGCTCGTCCTCATCGACTCGCCCGGTACGCCGCAATCGGTGGCCGACACCGTGCCTGACCTTCTCAAGGTCATGGATCTGCAGCAGGAGCAACTCGCGCGCAATCTCGGTGAGGGCCATCGCATCATCCACGGCGTAGCCGGATCGGGCAAGACCTTGATCCTCGGATATCGCTGCGAGCGCCTGGCGCCCCTGATGCAAAAGCCGATTCTGGTGCTCTGCTACAACCGGGCGCTGGCGGCCAAGCTTTGGAGCGCCATCAAGCTCAAGAACCTCGAGCAGAAAGTCCGCGTACGAACATTTCACTCCTGGTGCCTGGACCAGCTCCGGCTCTACAACGTTCCGGTGCCGCCCAGCGGGCCCGAGTTCTACGACGCAACAATCGAGAGCGTCATTGCAGCGGTGGAGCGTGGCCAGATCCCGCGCGCCCAGTACGGCGCGGTCATGGTCGACGAAGGACACGACTTTAAACCCGAGTGGTTGAAGATCGTGACCCAAATGGTGGACCCGAGCACCAATTCCCTGCTCGTGCTCTACGACGATGCGCAATCGATCTACGACGCGAATCGAAGGCCCAAATTCAGCTTTTCGAGCGTTGGCATCCAGGCTCAGGGCAGAACAACCATTCTGCGGCTAAACTATCGCAACACCTCTGAAGTCCTTTCGGTCGCCTACGAGTTTGCCAAGGACTTCCTCACGCCGGCCGAAGCCGAAGAGGACGGCGTGCCGCTGGTGGCACCGCAAAGCGCGGGCCGCAGAGGACCGGTGCCGGTGCTCAACCAGCTTGCGAGCCTCGAACAGGAAGGCGATTTCATCGCCAAGGAACTGACCGCGATCAACAAGAAAGGTTGGCCCTGGCGCGAGATGGCAGTCCTATTCCGCGCGGGCTTCATTGGCGAAAGAACTATGCAGCGCCTGAAGGCGGCCGGCATTCCGGTTCACTGGATGGGCGATGCGGAAGGAAAAAGGGCCTACGTCCCGAGCGCGGACAGCGTCAAGGTCATGACCATGCACAGCAGCAAAGGACTCGAATTCCCGGTGGTCGCCATTTCCGGCCTGGACCGTATGCCGTTTGGCGACCAGCATCCAGGGGAAGAAGCGAAACTCCTCTACGTGGCCATGACGCGGGCGATGGAGATGCTGCTTATGACCTGCAGTCGTGAAACCGAGTTCGTAAAGCGCATCAAGGAAGCGCGCTCGCGGGCGGTGGCGTAGTTTCTGCCGCAGGTCTCATGTTCGCCGCGGCGTCGGAGGTTCGCCTCGCCCTGACCTCATGGGTTACCATCGCGCGGAATCACAAACCAACGGAAACAAACTCATGAAAATTGTGGGAACCCAGACTAGCCCGTTCGTGCGCAAGGTCCGGGTCTTTGCGATCGAGAAGAACATCAACGTGGATTACGTGGTCGATCGGCCATCGTCACCTGGATCGCGAGTCGCCGAGTTCAATCCGCTCGGCAAGATCCCGGTTCTGGTCCTGGACGACGGCGAAGTGGTCTTCGACTCGGTGGTCATCGTGGATTATCTGGAAGGCGTCAAACCCGAGCCGCAGCTCATCCCGACGGAGTTTCGCGGACGAATCGCGGTACGGCGCTGGGAAGCGCTTGCCGATGGCATCGTCGACGCAGTGGTCAACATTTCACACCAATACGGTCCCATGAACGACGCCGAGAAGCACGCCGCGTGGATTCCAAACCAGGAAGCGAAGATCGAGCGCGGGCTTTCCCTGATCGAGCGCACCATCGCCGGTCGCGAATGGCTGCACGGCGCCGGTTTTACGCTGGCCGACATAGCCGCGGGGTATGCCTTGGCCTACGTTGATTACGCCCTTCCGCGATTCGAGCGCAGACGGCGATTTCCGGGGCTGTCGGCGTACTCGGAGCGGCTGATGACGCGCCCTTCGTTTCGGACAACGGTGCCCAGCGCGTCCTGATTGGTGCCCCGGCAGCCTTCGGATATGGTGAATCGTGCCAAAGGCGAACGCCGTCGAATAGAGCGGTCCCAACCGCCGGTGCCGGCCTCGAAAACGGCCGTAAGTCCGCGCAGTCGCCAGCCGGATCGACCATATGCTTATGAAAGCAGTCTTTAATGACTTGCGCATATATTAAAGAACAGTTTAATATCGCAGCCGTGTATTAAAGAAAGCTTGAATATGAAGCGGCTTACCGGGAGCTACATCACCACGACAACGGCAGGGGAGGCTGTTCAAGCCTTCGTACCGAATGCCCTGCCGCCCGCAGATCCCCCGCTTTCGGCTGACGCATTCGATACGCAGAACCGCGCGGCCGAATTGGCGCTCGCCCGACTATCTGGTGTGTCAGGGCTCGTGCCTTCCGTCGATTGGCTCCTGTACGGCGCGGTTCGAAAGGAAGCGCTCCTTACCTCCCAAATCGAGGGAACGCAAGCAACCCTCACCGACTTGTTCGACGAAGAAGCCGGTCTCGATGTCAGCAATGCTGACGACCTCGAAGAGGTGACCAATTACATGCGCGCCTTCCGGCTGGTGCGCGAAAACCTTCGCGACCCGAGGGGGCTGCCGATCAGCATCAGGCTAATGTGCGATGCGCACCGTTTGTTGCTCGACGGGGTGCGCGGATCGAGCAAACAGCCGGGTGAACTCCGGCGTTCGCAAAACTGGATCGGCGGCACGCGTCCGGACAATGCCGTTTTCGTTCCGCCCCCGCCCGATCAGGCGGCCAAATTGCTTCGCGATCTGGAGCAGTTCATCCATTCCACTTCGCCCACCCTTCCGGCCCTGGTCAATATCGCTCTGGTTCACGCCCAGTTCGAGACCATCCACCCGTTTCTGGATGGCAACGGGCGCATCGGACGCTTGCTGATCGCAGCGCTCCTAGAGCATTGGGGTCTGTTGTCGGAACCACTGATGTATCTGAGCGGATACTTGAAACGGCATCAACTGGAGTACTACCGACTGCTCGGCGCAATTCGCATGGAAGGCGATTGGGAGGCATGGGTCTCGTTTTTCCTCGATGGCGTCGCTGCCGCCGCTGCGCAGGCCGAGCGCAGCATCGTCGAGATCGCAACGTTGGTCGCTGCCGACCGGCGTCGTCTTCTCGATTCATCAAAATCCGGTCCCGCCACCTATCGGCTATTCGAGCTGCTGCCCATGATGCCGCGCTTCAGTGTCGAGCGGGTGCGGCAGAAGCTGAACACGAGCTTTCCGACCGCCAACGCGGCAGTCAAACTTCTTTGCGAACTGGGTATCGTTGCCGAAACGACTGGGCAAAAGAAAAATCGCAGTTTCGGTTACCAGGCGTATATCGATTTGTTGACCAAAGACTGATGACGATCGTGTGGCGGGTCGTCCGACGCTGTTCTCGCCCGGAGGGCAACCTTCTTCTCTACCGCCGACAACAGTTCGATCCTTCGCTCGGGGATCGAACTCGTGGCGGGGCAAAAAAGCAGAAGTGCTGCCTTCGCACCGGAGCACACCGCAGTGTTTCAAGCCCTTTTTCGCTGGTTTTCGAGCCGGCTAGTTAACTCATTTCACTCCACTAAGAGCGCGCTTTCAACCGGCAGGCCGGCCGAGACCCAGGCGTCGATGCCGCCGGCGAGCGGTCGCACGCGCAGAAAACCGCGCTCGCGCAACTGCAGCGCGACCCGGGCCGCGGTGGCTTCGTTGGGACAGGCGCAGTAAACGACGACCTCCTGATCGCGCGCGAGGTGCGCGAGCGTCCGCTCCAGATCGTCCAGATCCACCGCATGCGCGCCGGGGATGCGCCGGCCGTCGAGCTCGCGGTGAGCGCGCGAACGCACGTCGAGGACGACCGGTTCATCGCCCCGGCGCATCATGGCGTAGAGCTCCGCCACGCTGATGCGGGCCGCCTCGAGCGAGCGCAGGAAACGCCAGCGCTGGAAGAATCGATAGCCCACATAGACGAGGACCATGGCGGCGATGAGGAGGAGCCCTTTACCTCCCTGCTCGGCGAGCCAGTCGAGCAGCCATTCGATTTCGCCGTGAAATGCAAGCCCCAGCCCAAGGCCGGCGCCCGCCCATAGCGCGCCGCCGGCAGCGTCGTAGGCGAGAAACTTCACCGGATCGAGCCGCAGGGCGCCGGCGAGCGGCGGCGAGACGGTTTCAAGGCCGGGCACGAATCTCGCGACCAAGAGCACCAGCGGACCACGCCGCTCGAAAGCGATCTCGCTCTCGCGCACGCAGGAATCCGGCGAGAGCGTGATGGTGCAGACCAGCTTCAGGATCCGATAACCATAACGGCGCCCGGCCCAGAACCAGGGCAGGTTGCCTGCGCTGCCGGCAAGAACCGAAGCGATGAGTGCAGACAGGCCAAGGAGCGGGTCGTCGACCGCCCTGGCGCCTGCCCAGAGCAGCACGGGAAACGCGGGAAACGGGACCCCGAGCTGGCGCGCGAGCACGAGCACGAACACCGCTGCAACAACGTGCTGAGCCAGAAACTGCTCCATGGACGCCCGTCCTGTGCGAATTGCAGATCTCTTGCGTGCCCCGCAGCGGACCGGGAGCCGGCTCGATCATATCTCCGAAGACAGCGGTAATGCCTCGCCGGCCGGGGGGTGAGCCTCGGATGGCAGGGCCCTTCGCCGTGACTTGAGATTCCAGGGGCTTGGGGAGTCCCGGCGGCTGAGCCAAAACCGGCGCCTGCAGGAGCAGCACCCCTGCAGGCGTTGTTTTCACCAGCGTTGATTGGCCAGCCCAAGCGTATTGTCAGGATCAAATCCTGGTCATGCCCCCGGACCGCGGTATCCGGAGTCCTCCGGATTGACGATGTTGCGCTCGACTGCGATCGCCGGGGCCGCGGGGGCGCGCGGTGAAATCGCGGTTTCGCTGCGAGACGCAAGATCTTGTGCCCAGCCGCCGAGATATCCGGAGTCCTCGGGCCCGACGAAGCGATCGCCGGCGGCGATCGGCGAGGCGAGCGTCGCGCCGGGCGCGGCTGCGACCGGGTCGCGTTGCACCCAGCCTCCCAGGTATCCGGAATCCTCCGGGTTGACGAACTGGCTGGATTGGGCGATAGCCAGGGTGGCTTGGCTTGCGAATACGATAGCGGCGATGGCGGTGCGTTTCATCATGATCGATCTCCTGTGTCAAGTTTGGTTGAATCGGTGCCGGAACCATTCCTGCTTCCGATGCGTGCATTTAATCAATTGCGCGCGACGAGATAAACCAGCAAAATCGCAATTAATTGTTTACTTTTCTGGAACCGTTATGGCCATCGATATCGTGGCGAGCATGCGGGTGTTTAGCGCCGTTGTGGATGCCGGCAGCTTCGCCGGCGCCGCGGACAAACTCGAGCTATCGCGAGGCATGGCGACGCGCTACGTGGCGCAGCTCGAAACGCATCTGGGCGCGCGCCTGCTCAATCGGACCACGCGCAAACTCTCGCTCACCGAAGCGGGCAGCGACTATTACCAGCGTGCCACCCAGGTCCTCGGCATGGTCGAGGAAGCCGAGACCGCAGTGGCGCAGGAAGCCTCGGTTCCGCGCGGGACGCTGCGGGTGACGTCCTCGGTCGCGTTTGGCATCCGCCATCTGGGCTGGGCTATCCCTGAATACCTGCAGCGCTATCCCGGCGTTCAGGTGGACGTGACGCTCAACGACCGCGTGGTGGATCTGGTCGAGGAGGGATTTGATGTCGCGATACGCTGCGCCAGGCGAATCGATCCGGGGCTCATCGCGCGCAAGCTCACGCGCGCCCGCATCGTGGCCTGCGCCTCACCCGGATACCTGAAAAAGCATGGCACGCCAAGATCACCCGAGGAGCTGGCGGGGCACAATTGCCTTTCTTACGCGTACTGGAGCTTGCAGAACGAGTGGCACTTCAGGCGCAAGGGCGCGGAGCGGACCGTGCGGGTTTCAGGAAATCTGCGCGGCAACAACGGCGACATCCTGGTCAATGCCGCCATCGAAGGCCTGGGCGTGATCCTGCACCCCATGTTCCTGGTGTACGAGGCGCTGCGGCAGAAGAAACTGGAGCGAATCCTCTCGGATTGGGAGGTCGACGACCTCGGCGTGTTTGCCGTTTATCCCAATCGAAAGTTCCTGCCGCCCAAAGTGCGCAGCTTTATCGATTTCCTTGCCGATCGCTTCGGTCCGGAGCCTTATTGGGATTCCGAAAGTGAGCCGAAAGACAGCAAACCGAAATGATCGTGTTCGGCCGCCAAGCATTGCCGCGGCCTTGAACTGAGCCCGCCCGAGGCGCTCGCGAGGAGCGACCGCATTGCGCGTTCCTCGCGATTCGGCCCAAAGCGTACGCTCCCTTGAGCTGGCTATTCAGTCGAGCTGGGCGCCCGAGAGCTTGACGATCGCCTTCCATTTCGGGGCCTCCGACCTGATGAAGGCGGCGAACTCCTCCTGCGATCCGGCGACGATGTCCTCGCCGATTTTGCTCAACGCTTCGCGCACGCCGGGGTCGCGCAGCGCGGCGATGATCGCGCGCTCGAGCTTCGCGAGGATGTCCTTCGGCGTCGCCGCCGGGGCGACGATGCCGTGCCAGGTCGCCAGGTCGAACCCGGGAAGACCGGATTCGGCCACGGTCGGAATGTCAGGCAGGATAGCGGTGCGCTTGGCGGTGGTCACGGCAAGCGCGCGCACCTTGCCCGCCTTGATGTGCCCGATGACCGAGGTCGACGCCGGAAAAGACATCTGCACGTGACCGGCGATGAGATCCTGCGTGGCCGGACCCGTGCCCTTGTAGGCGACGTGCACGATGTTGATCCCGGCGAGCGACTTGAACAGCTCGCCCGAGAGATGCGAGGCCACGCCGTAGCCGCCGGAAGCGAAGTTGATCTTGCCCGGATTGGCCTTGGCGAGCGCGATCAGCTCGGACACGCTGCGCGCCTGGACCGAGGGGTGCACGATCAGGATGTTGGCCTGGGTGCCGATAAAGGCGATCGGCGCGAAGTCCTTGCCTGAATCGTAGGTGAGCTTCTTGTAAAGGCTCGCATTGGCGACCAGGGTGCTCTGGTCACCGAGCAGCAGGGTGTAGCCGTCGGGGACCGCCCTGGCGGCATGTTCGGCGGCGATGTTGCCGCCGGCGCCGGGCCGGTTGTCGATGATGAAGGTCTGTCGGAAGATCTCCCCCGTTTTCTTCCCGATGGTGCGCCCGAGCACGTCCGCCGGTCCGCCCGGCGGATAGGCGAGCACCAGCGTGATCGGTTTGACCGGATAATCCGCCGCAGGCGCCGGCAGCGGAGCCAAGAGCGCAACGGCGACAAGACAAGACGCCCGCATCAGTCTCTCCATGTTCCATCTCCTTCACGATTGCGCTGCGCGAATGCTATCAGGATGGCCGGTTCGGTGTACATTGCGGCATATTTTCGAAAATGCCTGGGACGCCTGCAGGAGGAGGGAATGGGCGAACGCAAGAAGGCTCTGGTCACAGGCGCGTCGGGCGGCATCGGCCGCGGCACCGCTTTCGCGCTCGCGCGTGCGGGCTACGATGTCGGCGTCAACTACAGCGCGAGCGATGCCGCCGCCGAAGAGACCGCGGCGCAGGCGCGCAAGCTCGGCGCGAAGGCGCTTCTGCTGAAGTGCGACGTGAGCGACGAGGCCGGTGTTCGCGCGATGCTGGAGACCGTCAAAGCCGAGTTCGGCCGGCTCGACGCCCTGGTCAACAATGCCGGTATCACCGCGCCGTGGAAGCCGCGCGACCTCGACAGCCTTTCGCTCGCAAACTGGGACCGCGTCTTCGCGGTGAACGTGCGCGGCATGTTCCAGGTGACGCGCGCCGCGCTGCCGCTGCTGCGCCAGGCCGCGTCGCCCGCGATCGTCAATACCGCCAGCATCGTCGGCCTGCGCCCCGGGCCGCAGCCGCTGCCTTACGCGGCGAGCAAGGCGGCGGTGATCAATCTGACCAAGACGCTCGCCTACAACCTGGGGCCGCAGATCCGGGTGAACGCGGTCGCCCCCGGGTGGATGGAAGGCGACTGGATGAAGCGCATGTTGAAGGACAAATACGGCGATCTGATGGGGCGGCGCGCGAAAATGACTCCCCTGCAGCGCTGCGTCAGCGCCGATGACGTCGCCGAGACGATCCTGAGCCTGATCGAGGGAAATCGCTTCGTCACCGGCGAGGTGATCGTCATCGACGGCGGATTCGCGAGTTCGACCTGAAGAGGCGCGCGATGCTCGAAGGCGTGGTGCCGTTTCCGCCGGACTTTGCGCGGCGCTGGCGCGAAAAGGGCTACTGGCGCGATTGCTCGCTCGCGCAGGAGTTCGCCGCCGTTTTCGAGCGCCATGCCGAGCGGGTCGCGCTCATCGACGGGGCGCGGCAATTCACCTACCGCGACATCGACCGGGCGAGCGACAACCTGGCGCTCAATCTGCTCGATCTGGGCTTGAACCCGCTCGACCGCGTGGTGCCGGCGCTGCCGAACGTCGCCGAATTCGTGCTGCTTTATCTTGCGCTGCAGAAAATCGGCGCCATTCCCATCGCGGCGCTCGTGACCCACCGCCACCTCGAGATCCGCCAGTTCGTGACGCTTTCCGGGGCGACGGCCTGCGTCTACCCCGAGCGGCAGGGCGAGTTTCTTTTTGCGCCCATGATCGAGCGCGTGCAGACCGAAGCGCCCACGCTGAAATTTCGCCTGGTCCTCGGCCAGGCAGGTCCGGGTGAACATTCGCTCGCGGACCTCGTCGAGCGTCCGGCGCGGCTGGCGCGCGCCGCGCTCGATGCGATCCGCATCGATCCGACCGATCCGGCGATCTTTCAGCTCTCCGGCGGCACCACCGGAATCCCCAAGCTGATCCCGCGCACCCACAACGACTACGCCTACAACTCCAGGACGGCCGCGGCAGTATGCCGCGTGGCGCGGGATTCGGCGCTGCTGCTCGCGTTGCCTGCCGCCCATAACCTGCCGCTCGCCTGTCCCGGGATCCAGGGCTATTTTTTCAACGGCGCTCGCGTCATCCTCTCGCCTACCGCCCGACCCGAGGAGATGTTCCGTCTGATCGACGAACACCGGGCGACCCACATCAGCGTGGTGCCGGCGCTGCTGATCCGCATGATCAACGATCGGTCGATCGGCAAATACGATCTCGGCTCGCTGCGGCTGATCCAAAGCGGTGGCCAGCGCATGCAGCCCGAAGTGCGGCTGCGCACGCAGCAGCTCTTTCCGAACGCCTTCGTGCAGGAGAACTTCGGCATGTCCGAAGGAATGCTCTTCTTTGTGCGCTTCGAAGATCCGCAGGAGGTGAAGCTCGAGACCTGCGGCCGGCCGATTTGTCCCGATGACGAGGTGCGGCTCGTGGACGACGAGGGGCGCGAAGTCCCCGACGGCGAGGTCGGGGAACTCACCTGCCGCGGGCCATACACCTTGCGCGCGGCTACTTTGGCGTGCCCGAATACAACGCGCGCCAGTTCACGGCCGACGGCTTCTACCGCTCGGGCGATCTCATGCGCAAGCACCCTTCGGGCAACTACGTGGTCGAGGGGCGCAAGAAGGATCTGATCAACCGCGGCGGCGAGAAAATCAGCGCTGAAGAGGTGGAAAACCTCATCCTCATGCACCCGGCGGTGCAGAACGCCGCCTGCGTGCCGATCCCCGATCCGAATCTCGGCGAGAGGATGTGCGCCTGCGTGGTCCTGCGCGACGCTCGCGCGCTCACGATGGCGGAGCTGTCGACCTTCCTGCTCGATCAGGGGATCGCCAAATTCAAGCTGCCTGAGCGGCTCGAAGTCGTGCCCGAGTTCCCGCTTTCCAACTTCGGAAAGGTGTCGAAGAAGGCGCTGGCGGAAATGGTCGCGGAGAAGAAGCTCGGCGGGCAGGCCGGGGTTGGCTAAGGCGAACGAGTCGGGAGCAGCAGTGGTGTTTTGCCTTTTATCAATCTCATCGTGTTGCAGTGCAATCGCTTGATTGCACTGCAACACGATGAGACGTATTTAGAAGCAAATTCTCGCCAATGCCGTCAACGCTCGTGTGATGTGTAACTACGCTTAAGTGCAGGCATGAAGGAGATACGGAATGCGCATCATCGATCTTCATTGCTATCCGGGCACAAAGGATTGGCTCGCCGCCCAGGGCCCTTATGTCGAGGCGCTCGCCAAATACTGGAAGCGCGACTGGAAGGCCAAGACCGAGGAGGAGGTGATCAAGGACTTCACCGACGCCGGGGTCGAAGCGTGCCTGGTCGCCCTCGACCTGGAGACGACGGTCGCGACGCCGCCGTGCAGCAACGAGTATGTGCACGGCATGTGGAAACGCCATCCGCAGCGCATCATCCAGTGCTGGGGCGCGCTCGACCCCTTCAAGGGCGAAATCGCCGTTCGCCAGGCGAAGAAAGCGGTGCAAGAGCTGGGCTTCATCGGCTTCCACTTTCATCCCATCATGCAGCACTTCGCCGTCAACGACCGGCGCTTCTATCCCCTCTTCGAGACCATCAACGAGCTGAAAGCCGTGGTGATGATCGATGTCGGCACTACCGGAATGGGGGCGGGCCTCCCTGGCGGCATGGGCGCGAAAATACGCCACGCGCATCCGTCGGCGATCGACGAGCTGGCCGCCGACTTTCCCGACCTGAAGATCGTGATGGCGCATCCGGGATCGCCGTGGGTGGAGGAGACCTCGGCCGTGTGCCTGCACAAGGGCAACGTGTACTGGGAGATGTCGGGCTGGGCGCCGAAGTACTTCCCCGGAAACATCAAGGTCGACATGCGCGCGCGGCTGCAGGACAAGGTGATGTTCGGCAGCGACTATCCCAGCATGGCCTACGAGCGCATTCTCCGCGAGTGGCGCGAACTCGGCTACAAGGACGAGATCATGGAGAAGATCTTCCACAAGAACTCCGAGCGCGTGCTCGGCCTGTAGCGCGTAGTCAGCTCGGAGAGAAAGCGCCATGACCCGCAGGAAATCCCCTTTCATCCATGCCGCGCTGATGCTGGCAGCGCTTGCGCTCGCGCCGCCCGCCATCGCCCAACAGCCGTTTCCATCGAAACCGATCCGGGTCATTCTGCCCTTCTCCCCCGGAGGCCTCGCCGACGTGGTGCTGCGCGCGCTGGGCGCGGAGATGTCGAAGAACGTGGGGCAGCCGATCCTGGTCGAAAACCGAAGCGGTGCGAGCACCATGATCGGCGCCGAAGCCTGCGCCAGATCCGTACCGGATGGGCAAACGTTCTGCATGTTCGCGGTCGACACCACCAGCATCACGCCGTTCACCCTGAAGAAGCCCCCGATCGATCCGATCAGGGACTTCGAACCGATCACCAACATGTTCTTCCTCACGGTGGGTCTGGTGGTGAATCCCTCGCTCGGCGCGAACACGCTCGCCGAGTTCGTCGCCACGGCCAAGGCGAAGCCAGGCGCGTGGAATTACGGCTCGACCGCGAACAATGTCCGGCTGTTCATGGACGAGTTCAACCGCATAAACGGCACCGATATCCGCTACATCCCGTTCAAGGGCGGGGCGGACGCCGTCAATGCGCTGCTTGGCAACCACGTGCAGGCGCTGTATTTCGGCATCGGCAACCTGGCCGGTCAGTTGAGGTCGGGAAAGCTGAAAGTTATCGCCGTAGACGGCGCCAGGCGCTCGCCACTTGCGCCCGATGTGCCCACGCTGGCGGAGGCCGGCTACCGGGGCGTCTCGCTGCGCGCCTGGTTCGGGTTTTTCTCGCCCGCCGGTACACCGCGGCCGATCGTCGCGCGGCTGCACTCGGAAATCGTCAAGGTCGCCGCAACCCAAGCCTTCATCGACAAGCACCTCACGCCGCTCGGACTTGAGCCGGTGCTCGATACGCCGGAAGAGTTCGCCAGGTTCTTGAAGTCGGACGTCGCCCGAGGCGAGCAGCTCGTGCGCCAGGCTGGGCTCACCTCCGACTAGGCCGTTTCCGGCGACTCCCAAGGAGCGAAAAATGACCGCAGTCAACCCGCCTGTGCTCAGCATGGCGGAGCGCGACCGGCGCTGGGCGCGGGCGCGCGAATTGATGCGCGAGCGCGGCTTCGAGGCCCTGCTCGTCGCCGGTTTTCGCGCGCGCGAAATGTACGAGAGCTATCTCTCCGACGACTACAACGAGGGCTGCGTGCTTTTCCCGCTCGAAGGGGAGCCGGTGGTCGTGACTTGGGCCCCCCTTCGCGTGCTGCGCGCGCGCTGGTCGGCCGAGCGCGGGCATCCGCTGTGGATCGAGGACTATCGCGTCGCCGCGAGCGGCACCGCGGCGGCCGAGCTTTTTGCCGAAAAGCGCCTCGCCTCCGCGCGCGTCGGCGTGGTGGGCCTCGCCTCGCAGGCGCCAACCGAAGTCTACGGCGCCATCCCGGCCAACTTCTGGCTGCAGCTCACCGCTGCACTGCCGCAGGTGCGCTTCGAGGATGTCTCGGAAGACTTCAGCCACATGATGCTCGTAAAAAGCAGCGAGGAACTGGCGCAGATCCGTTACGCGGCGCGCGCCGCTGAATCCGCGTGCGGGCTGCTCGCCGAGATCACGCGCGAAGGCGTGGGCGAAGAGGTGCTGTTCGCCGAGGCGACGCGCGAGATGCTGCGCTTCGGCATCGGCCTGCGTTACCCGGCGATGGTGATGAACTCGGGTTCGGCGACCTTATCCTGGGGCCCGCCGCGCTGGACTACCCGCGGGGAAGCGCCGCGCACGCTCGGGCGGGGCGACCTCGTGCAGGCGGAACTCATGCCGATGTGCGGCAACCAGGAAATCCAGGTGCAGATGACGGTCGCTCTGGATCCGATCGATGAGGCCAATCGCACCTGCGAGCGGGTCGCGCGCGAGTCCTACGAAGCGGGCATTCGCGCGCTGCGCCCCGGCATCACCTTTGCCGACCTGCTCGCCGCCATGGAAGAGCCGCTCAGAATCGCAGGCTGTTGGGGCTACACGCCACTGGTGCACTCAATCTCGCCGCATTTCCTTGTCGGGCGCACGCGGGTCAACATGGAAAAGGTCGCGCTCGGCGTGCCGCACGTGGGCGCGCCCGCTGCGCCGGTGCGCAAGGCCGTGCTCGAACCGGGAATGGTTTTCGCCTTCGAGCCCAACGCCTGCCTGGGGCATCACCGCGTAAATATCGGCGGCACGGTGGTGGTGACAGCGGCCGGCTGCGAAGAACTGAACGCGATCCCGACCCGCGTGACGCACCAGCGCGCGCAGCAGTTCAGTCGGCGGTGATCTTCGCTTGGCTGATGAATTGCTTCACCGATTGAAGGCCTTGCGGTGATGAGGCGCCTACGTTACGCGGCTTCTTACCGCCGAGCAACCTTCGTGGCTCGCCTTCGGGGCATGCTTACCACGCGGGGATGACGGAGGCACGTCATGCGGTTATGTAATCCTCAATAAGTTCACGCATGCGTATCGCGATCATCGGCGGGGGCCCGGCGGGCCTGTATTTCGCCTACCTGATGCAGCGCCGAAACCGGCGCCATCGGATCGTGGTGCTCGAGCAGAATCCGCGCGATCTGACCTGGGGATTCGGCGTGGTGTTCTCGCACCGGGCCCTGGATTTCCTGCGCCGCGACGACCCGGACACCTTCGCACTGCTGCAGACTCGCATGGAATCCTGGCCGGACCAGAGAATCGTGCACGGCGGCGAAGCGGTGCTGATCGACGGCAACGGGTTCGCGGCGATTGCGCGCCTCGATCTGCTGCAGTTGCTGCATGGACTGGCCGAGCCGCTGGGGGTCGAGATCCGCTTCGCCACCACGGTGGGCGACGTGAAACCCTATCTGGACGCCGATCTGGTGGTCGGCGCCGACGGCATCAACTCGGTCGTGCGCAATGCGTTCGCTGAGCAGTTCCGGCCGTCGATCGTAAACTTGAGCAACAAGTTCGCCTGGTACGGGACGGCGCAGCGCTTCGACACCCTGACGCTCACCTTCCGCGCCGGCCGCGACGGCGCGTTCGTCGCCCATCACTACCGCTACAGCCCGCACATGAGCACGTTCATCGTCGAGTGCGATGCGCCGACCTGGGAACGGGCGGGCCTCGCGCGCATGTCGGACGAGCAGAGCCGCGCCTATTGTGAGCAGGTGTTCACCCCCGATCTCGGCGGACATGGGCTGGCTTCGAACAAGTCGGTGTGGCGCAATTTCCCGCTGGTCGCCAACGAGCGCTGGACCTGCGGCAACGCGGTGCTGATCGGCGATGCGCTGCGCAGCGTTCATTTTTCGATCGGCTCGGGCACCCGGCTCGCCATGGAGGACGCGCTGTTTCTCTCGCAAGCGTTTACCGCGGAAGGCGAATCGGTGCCGGCGGCGCTCGGGCGCTTCGAGGCCGAGCGGCGCCCGATCGTGGAGGCGATGCTCGCCGCCGCGGCAAAGAGCTGCGAATGGTACGAACAGTTTGCCGAAAAGATGCACCTCGACGCCTACGCGCTCGCTTATGATTACATGCGGCGCAGCGGCCGCATGAGCGATGCGCGCCTGGCCGAGATCGCGCCGCGTTTCACCGCCGCGCTCGCCGCGAAGAGACGGGGTCAGGTCTTGCGTTGAAGCAAATGCATCAAAGCAAGACCTGACCCCCACGTATGCAAACGAGGAAAGGGGAGGAAATCATGCTGGAAGGATTCACGCCCTGGCCGGAGGAATTCGCGCGGTGCTACCGCGAACGCGGCTACTGGGAGGACATCTGCCTTGCAGAAATGCTCGAGCGCTCGATCGAGCGCTATGGGGCGAAGGAAGCGCTGGTGTGCGGCGCGCAGCGCATAAGCTACCGCGAACTGGGCGAGCGCGTCGAGCGGCTCGCGTACGGCCTCACCCGTTCGGGATTTCGCCCGCACGACCGCGTCGTCATGCAACTGCACAACATTCCGGAATTCGTGTACGCCTATTTCGCCATGGTGAGAATCGGCGTGATCCCGATCATGGCCCTGCGCGCCCACCGCCACACCGAGGTGAAACACTTCATCCAGCGCTCGGGCGCCTGCGGCTACCTCATCCCGGATGCGATCGGCGGGTTCGATTACCGTGCCATGGCGCGCGAGATCGCGCCCGAATGCCCGACGCTGAAAACGGTACTGGTGGCAGGCGAGGCCGGAGCCGGGCAAGTTGCGCTCGGCCCGCTGCTCGAAGCCGATCCCGCGCCGGGCGAAGTGCGCGCGGCGCTCGAACGATTGCGTCCCGATCCGGCCGATGTGGCGCTGATGCTGCTCTCCGGAGGCACCACCGCCCTGCCGAAGCTCATCCCGCGCACCCACAACGATTACGTGTACAACGCCAAGGCGAGCGCGCGCGTCGCCGAATTCGACACCGGCACCGTGCTGCTGGTCATCCTGCCGCTAGGCCACAACTACAATCTCGCCTCGCCCGGGATCCAGGGAGCGTTCGCCTGCGGCGGCAAGGTGGTGCTCGCTCCGGCGGGCGATGCAGATACCGTGTTCTCCCTGGTGGAAAAGGAAAGGGTCACCGTGATCGCGGCGGCGGTGCCGCTCATCGCCACCTGGATGAATCGCTGGGTGAGCGGCCGCTACGACACCTCGTCGCTGCGCGTGGTGCAAAACGGCGGCGCCCGGCTTGCGCCGGAACTGCGGCGCCGGGTGCGCGAAACCCTGGGCTGCGTTCCGCAGGAAGACTACGGCACCGCCGAGGGCCTGCTCAACATGACCCGGCTCGATGACACCGAGGAGCATCTGCTGGAGAGCTCGGGCGCGCCGGTCTGCCCCGACGACGAGATCAAGGTGCTGGGCGAGAACGGCCGCGAGGTGGCCGACGGCGAAATGGGCGAACTGGTCACGCGCGGGCCCTACACCATCCGCGGCTATTATGCCGCCCCCGAAACCAACCGCGACGCGTTCACCGCGGACGGTTTCTATCGCATGGGCGACCTGGTGAAAAAGCGCGGGCGCTATGTCTACACCGAGGGGCGCAGGAAAGACCTCATCAACCGGGGCGGAGAGAAAATAAGCTGCGACGAGGTCGAAAATTACATCTTCGGCCACCCCAAGGTGCAGAGCGTATGCGTGGTGGCGATGCCCGATGACGTGTTCGGCGAAAAGGCCTGCGCCTTCGTGATCCCGAAACCGGGCGCGACCCTGGGTTTCGACGAACTGATCCGGTTCCTCCTGCAGCAGAACTTCGCCAAGTTCAAGCTGCCCGAGCGCCTGGAAGTGGTGGCGGAATTCCCCTTGAGTCCCGCCGGAAAGATCCTGCGCCGGCAATTGAAGCAGATGATCTCCGACAAGATCAGCAGCGAGAGGGTGCGAGCATGAGACCCGGGGAAGCTAAGCTGGCGCAACTGTTCGCCTCCGGAAACATCGGCAAGTTTCCGACCAAGAACCGGATCAAGTACGGCGCCTGCTGCGTATCGAATTACAACACGCGCGACGGCTTCATCACCCCGCGCGAGCTGGCGCGCACCAAGGTGATCGCCGGCACCGGCTGCGG
>JACPRN010000056.1 GCA_016189945.1 Betaproteobacteria bacterium | reverse complement strand
GTGTATAGCCATCGGGCGCTGCCTTGGCCACAATTTCGGAGCCGATCATCTGGCTGCCGCCGGGTCGATTTTCGGGTACTACCGGCTGGCCCCATTTTGCCTGCAGCCCCTGCGCCAGCAGCCGCGCCATGGAATCGGCGACCCCGCCGGGCGGATTCGGAATTACCAACCGGATTGGCTTGCTCGGGAAGTTGGCTGCGGTTTGCGATGGCGTTTGTGCCATGGCCGCCTGAGAGAATGCGCAGGCCGCAAAGCACACCACAATCCATGGAGCATGCCGCCCCCCTGGAAGTGTCGCAGCGCCAATTCGAATCATATTATTTCCCTCCTCCAAAGGTTTGCTGACTCACTGCGCCGATGCAGAAATATAGTATGGTCAAAGTGGGTCCGTCCGGGCGGTCAACCCGCCATTGCGGCAGATCAGCTGATCCTGCGCTGGAACATTGGAGCACTGCGACTCCATTATTGGACGCTCCGGGTACCGGGCCGCCGGATCACACCACGAAGTGCATGAGATCGCAGCCGACGATGGCTGGACCGCCATACGTGCGTCCAGCGCGCTCGGCGACAGCTGAGTCGTCGACATTTACGGGGAGGTGCGTCAGAACGAGCCGCTTTGTACCGGCGAGGCGCCCGATAGCTCCTGCTTGCTCGGGGGTCACGTGTATTTGGGCGAGGCGCTCCGCGTGGCCGGGCCTATCATTGGCAAACTGTCCTCCGCCAGTCAGGTAACACTCATGAACAAGGATATCGGTTCCTTGAGCGAAAGTCGCCAGAGCCTCGCAGTAACCGGTATCGCTCGAGATCACGAGCGAGCGCCCAGCCCCGTCCTCAAACCGGAGCGCGTATGTCTCTGACGGAGCGTCATGCAGCACCCCGAGGGCTGTGATCCGGCAGGTGTCCGATTCGAGGACGAGGCCCGGCTTGATCTCAGTGACCGCCACGTCTTTGAGGCCGGCGACCGACCGCCCGTAAGAAAGCCGGAGCTGGATATCCCGCGCGTATACGCTGTTGACTTGGACATCGATCAGCTCACGCGTAGCGCCTGGTCCGAACACGCGGAGCTGTTCCCGTCCGTGGAACCAACCAGCGTAGATGAAAGGTGCGACGCCGAAACAATGGTCGACGTGGAGATGCGTCAGCAGCAATGTCGAGACGCCGCCCGGATCGACTCCGGCCTTCAGTAACTGACCGCTCGTCCCGTCCCCGCAATCGACCAGGTATCGCTCACCGTTGACGACGACCAGCGTGGCCGACTGGAACCGTTTGACGTCCGGCCTCGGACCCCCGGTCCCAAGCAAAGTAAGCTCGATTGTCATCGCTCCATTTCCCCACACGCGGTCAGCGCTGGATCATCCTTGGCGGGCAAGCCACGCGAGGACTATCAAGCTCGGCGCATTCGTCACGCTACTATAACGTATAGAGGCCCGCTTCGGCCCCTCGCACATGGGGTACGCGAGTGGTTCAGGGTGTCGTACGCTTTGCGTATGAGCTTCGCTGATAACGCCTACCGCAGGGCTCAGCCATCCTCACAGCGTATTCTTTGGGTCGTTTCCGCAAATCAGATTGCGGGCTCCCCTTATCAGACCGAATCTGAACGATTTCAACTGAAGCCGACGTGACGGTGTCGGTGTCGGGGCAGCACAGCTGCGATGCAGAAATTGAGGCGCTTACTCACGGAGCTTGGCCGGGCACGATTCGGCCACAAAAACAACCGCACCGGTGGCCTGAGCGGACATCCGCGGTCTGCCCGGCGTCAACTATCCTGACCTACGTGTTGCCTCACAGAAAAATGTTACCCGAGTTACTTGTCGCGCGTGGCGGAAAAGGTGGCCCTGGCAAATTCGGCGGACGAATGACGGGACCCGACGGAAGGGGTCCTGCGCCGAAAGAGTTTTCCACGGTGGCGCGCGCGTGGCGCATGCCACGCACACGGGCGCGCGCCGCGGTGGAAAACTCGATGCTGAATTTCTTGCTCCTGGCGGCTTCCCGGTGATCCTTCGTCGGTTTGCCACGAAAATCGTGAAAAATCGGCTTTTCGCGCCGTCGATGCGCGCTTCCGCGAAAATCGGCTTGCCAGGAAGCCCCAGGATCGACGATCGCGACGCGGGTGATACCTTACCCTCACCGATTTTTTGCCGGAGGCGAGCCGACGTGGGTGGGCGCGCAATCGCGGGGGTGAAAGCAGGGCGGGGTGGAATCATACGATTTAGCCAGACGATGCTTGTGTAGCTCGCAGTACGAGTGTCATTGCCCGCTCTGAGCGCCACTCCCGCACGCGGCGCTGCAGGGTGCGAAGCTGGACCGTTCCTCGATAGAGATCGGGATACATTTCGGTCAAGCGGGCCAAGAGATCCTTAGCCGAAGTACCCGGATCGGTTTCCAACCAGTGCTCTAGCGTCGGCCAGGTATGCTCGAAGGGATCGACCCTGGTTCGCCATGCGCGCGGGGCCCTGGCTTTCTTTCGATGCGTGGGGCGTACCTCACCGCTTCTCCAGGCCTCCGCAAGGCTCGCCAAGAATCCTTCGACGCCCGCAGCGGATGTTGGTTCAGCGGGCGCAGTGCCTCGCGCTGCGATCGCACCCAGGTTCTCTTGCGCGACCCTGATTTGCTGCAGGAGTTGAACCGGATCGAGTTCCAGTAGCTGCGCGCGCACTCTGGTCTTGGTGGCCTGATCCACCGACGGAGCTTGCAGCAGCCGATCGCTAGGGGTCATCGGCGGATGGTAGGTCTTGATCACGCGAGCACCATCGCGCACCTTCGATTTCAGCTTGAACGAGGGCTGGAAGAAATTGATGTACAGGCGCGCCACGGCATATAGTTGCGCAAGCGCTCGGGTTGCGGCCATCCCGCTCAATCGGCCATAGCCGACCAAACGTCGTACCACGGCGCCGTTCTTTTGCTCCACCCAGGCCTGGTCGTTCTTCCTGTAGGCGCGCGAGCGGGTAAGCTCGATGGCGTTGTCGGTGCAAAAATTGACCACGGTTTCGTTCATGAAGGCGCCATCGTTGTCGGCGTCCAGGCCGCGAATGGGGAAAGGAAGCAGCGATTGCGCCGTGGTGAACCCCTCCACAATCAGCGACTGCTCGCGCACCACCAGGGCAAGGCATTCGGTCCATCCGGTAGCGATGTCGGTCATCACCAGGCTATGGACGAAGTTGCCGTCATACTTGGGACCGCCGCAGTGCTCGACTAAATCCGTCTCGAAATAGCCCGGAACTGGATCGCCCCAGTCGGAAAACGTGCGTACCCGCACGCTGCGGCGGATGGCGGAGCCTACACCGGGGCGACGCTTGCGATGCCCATTCGCCTTCTCGCGCATGGGGAGGAGAATCCGATCGATGGTGGCGGCACTCACGCGGAGCAGTCTTTGCCGAACCTCCGCATCGAGCGCCAAGCGCCCATGCCGCTCCATGGCTGCGATCAGTGTCGGGATCAGCGCCCTGAGTCGCTTGCCGCAGAGCCGGTCGGAGACCTCCCAGACAATGATGAGGGCCCGCCGCAATGCCTCGCCATAGAGGCCGCTGTAGCTACGCTTCCGAGGTCCCGATCGCGGCTCATTTACCAGAACTCGGATGGCATGCTTACGGTGGTACCCCGTTAAACCGATAAACTCATCGAGGATCTTGCCCCTGTCGGCCTTGTTGCCGGTCCGATAACGCGCCCCGACTGCAGCAATCAATTCCTTGCGTGTCGCCATGCTGATTTGCCTCGCCATTTTCGGCTCCCACCGGACCATCCGGCGGGTAGCAAAATACGTGAGGCAACAGCGTCGCTGCGGTAGCAAAAATCATGAGTCAATGCGCCTCTCGGCGTCAATTATCCTGAGCGGTGCGATCGGGCGTAAGAGTCCTGTTCAGAGTCTTTGGATCTTTCCGGTTTCGTAACACATCAATTGTCCGCTCTTCGGGATGGCGCGGGGAAAGCCGCGTAGGGCGTAGCCCGAAGCGGGTTTTCCCGCGCGCGGCCGTGGCGAAGCAGACGGATGCCACGGCCTTCATCCCTGAACGGTCGGGATCGCCGGCATTATGCACCCCGGTCGCGATAGGCAGCACGTATCGTCGGGAGAATCCGCGCTGGGCCGCAATTCGCGCGAAACCGCGCAAATGCCGGGTAAAGCGGGCTGGTGCGTCGAAATCGGCTCGCCAGGAAGCCCCAGGAGCGACGAACGCGCTTCGGTCCATATCTCACCCTTACCCGTTTTGCCTTCAACTTGCCTCACACGCGGCGCCAGGACTCGGACAGATCATTTACTCGCAACACTATCTTGAGCGGTGCGATCAGGCGTTGATGGTTGGGTTGCGCTGCGTTGCCGGATCGCCGGCAATGCAGCGCGGCGTCTGTAGCTATCCACGTTCATCTCCAGAATCGTGGCGTGGTGCACCAGGCGGTCCACCGCAGCCAGGGTCATGGCTTTGTCCGGGAACACCTCGTCCCACGCCGAGAACGGTGCATTGGCCGTGATGGCGATACTTTTGCGCTCGTAGCGCTCGGCGATCAGCTCGAACAGCACCGAGGTCTCGGCTTGGTCGCGGCGCACATAGCTCAGATCGTCCAGAATCAGCAGATCGAAGCGATCGAGCTTGGCCAGCTCGGCAGGCAACCTCAGGTCACGCCGCGCTGCCTGCAGCCGCTGCACCAGATCGCTGGTGCGTGTGAACAGCACCTTGTAGCCCCGGTCCACCAGCGCGTGGCCAACGCCGGCCAGCAGGTGCGTCTTGCCCACACCGGGCGGACCGAAGGCCAGCAAGTTGTGTCCTTGCGCGATCCAGCTGTCGGCCTCGGCCAGCGCCATGATGCGCGCCTTGGACACCGAAGCCACCGCCGCGAAGTCGAATTCGCTCAGGCCCTTGCCAGGGGGCAACTGGCTCTCGGCACGGGTGCGCGCCAGGCGCCGGGTCTCGCGTTCGGCCATCTCGTGGGTGAGCAACGCACCCAGGAAGCGCTCGGCCGGCCAGCCTTCGCGGTTGGACTGCTCGGCCAGGTCCACCCACAAGCGTTTGATCGTGGGCAGCCGCAGCTCGCTGAGCATGATCGGCAGGCGGGCTGCTTCGGCAGCGGCGATGGTGGCGGCGGCGCGCTTCATGCGACCTCCAGCAGTTCGCCGTCGATCAACACGTCATACGCCCCAACCGCTGGCAACACCACCTGCACGGTTGGCATCAGCGCCGGGCGTGGGGCAAACCGCTTGCGCAACGCCTCGATCTCGGGCAGCTCGCCGCGCTCGTGCAGTGCGGCCAGCGCGCCGGCCAGTTCGACCACGACGTTGGCCTGATCGGCCAGGTCGAGCAGTTCCACCATCAGCCGGCATGCGGCTCGCTCGGGCAGGCGCTCGCGGATGAGCTCCCAGGCCTGGGCGTATTCGCTGCGCGGGAACATCGCATCGCGCAGCACCCAGCGAGCAAAGGCGCCAGGCTTGCGCTTGAGCGAGGGCAGCATGTGGCGCCAGTCGATGCGCTTGGGGTGCCGGTTCTCCACGCTCCCGTACAGCCGTTCGCATTCGAACACCTTCACCCCGCCCAGCCACGCCTCCAGCTGCGCGCTGTAGAGGCGCACCTTCAACCGATGCCCGGCCAGCCGTGAGGGCACGCTGTAGAGCCCGCTCTTGGCGCTGAACACGCCGAACTTGCTGACCCGCGCGTCGATCTCCTCGAAGTCAACCGTGCGCCGTGCCGGCAGCGGCTTCAAGCTGGCGCGCTCGAACTCCCAAGCCCGGGCGCAGCGCGCGTTGAGTCGGCGCACGGTCTCGGCGACGAACTGCTCGTAGGCGGGCAGGTCGGCAAACTCGCGCGTACCGCGCAACAGCAGCGCCTGATCCAGGGCGCGCTTCAGGCTCCCCTGACGCGACTCGATGGCGCCGTTCTCGTGACTCTCGCCCAGGTTGTTGCGGCTCGCACGCAGCCCATAGTGCGCGCACAGCTCTCGGTAGCGCCTGGTGAGCTCTTCTTGTTCGGC
>JACPRN010000055.1 GCA_016189945.1 Betaproteobacteria bacterium | reverse complement strand
TGTTTCTGCTCGGCTACGTGGTGCCCAAGTTCAGCCGCATCTACGAGGATCGCGCGACCGACCTCCCCTTTCTTTCGCGCGCCCTCATGCAATGGGGCGCGCTGGTCGCGGGACACGGCGGGAAGCTCTTTGCCGCTCTGGCGCTCGGAATTTGGGCCGCGATATGGGCCGTCACGCGCGCGGCCACGCGCCAATGGATCGGGCACCGGCTGTGGGCGATGCCCTGGCTTGGCGAGCGCATGCGCATCTACCAGCTTGCCACGCTCTACCGCACCCTCGGCATGCTGCTGCGCGGGGGCACCACGATCGTGGGCGCGCTCGCCCTGGTGCCGGGGCTGCTCAGCCCGGTTCTGCGCGGGCGTCTGTCGGCGGCGGAATCCCACGTGCGCGAGGGCCAATCGATTTCCGCGGCGATGCTCGCCGCCGGGCTCACCACGCCGGTGGCGAGCCGCATGCTGCAGGTGGGCGAGCGCACCGGCCGCATGGGCGAGATGATGGAGCGGGTGGCGTCGTTCTACGACGATGAGATCGCGCGCTGGCTCGACGTGTTCACCAAGGTTTTCGAGCCGGTGCTGATGGCGCTGATCGGCGTGCTGGTCGGCGGCATCGTCGTTCTCATGTATTTGCCGATATTCGAGCTCGCCGGGAGCATCCAGTCATGAGCGAACCATTACGCGCCTCGCCCGTCGCCGCCATCGAGGAAGCGCGCGAGGCTGCGCGGCGCAACGGAGGAAATTTCATCCAGGCGCTGGAGGCGCGGCTCGACGGTTCCACCGAGCAGTGGCTCGAGGCGCTCGGGGAGTATTTCCGCTACCCGACGCTGGACATGGCGGCACTGGAGCGCCTCGAATCCGTATTCGAGCAGGTGCCGCTGCGCGAGGCGATGGAGCGCCTGTGCGTGGTGCTGCGCGACCCCGAAGGCCGCCTGCTGTGCGCATTTGCCGACCCGACCGCAACGGGACTGCAGACTTGGGTGGAGGCGCGCACCGGCGTCGCGCTCGACTGGCATCTCGCTCATCCGGCCGATCTGCGCGTTTTCCTCGCCCGGCACGAGGAAGGCATGCACGCGCTCGAGTCGGCTGTCACCGGCCATCATGCCGCGGCAAGCGCAGGCACAGTCGAGGAGGTCTCGCTGCAGACCATCGGCGAGGACATCAATCCTGTCATACGGCTGGTCAATTCCACCATCTATGACGCCATGAAAGCGGGCGCGAGCGATATCCACTTGGAGGCCCATGCGCGCGGCATGGCGATCAAGTACCGCATCGACGGCGTGCTCTCGGTGGCGGGCGAAGTGGCCGATCCGGCGATAGCGGAGCAGGTGATTTCGCGCATCAAGGTGCTCTCCGAACTCGACATCGCCGAGCGCCGCATTCCGCAGGACGGCCGCTTCAAGGTGCGCGTGCGCGGGCGCGAAATCGATTTCCGCGTATCGATCATGCCGAGCATATTCGGCGAGGATTCCGTCATCCGCATCCTCGACAAGGAGTCGCTCGCAGGCGCCATGAGCAGCTTGCGGCTCGATGCTCTCGGGTTCGATCCGAAGGCCTTGGCGGTTCTGCGCCGGCTTGCGGCCGAGCCCTACGGGATGCTGCTCGTGACCGGCCCCACCGGCAGCGGCAAGACCACCACGCTCTACGCCGCTCTGAGCGAGATCAATACCGGCGAGGAAAAGATCGTCACCATCGAAGACCCGGTCGAATACCAGGTCCCCGGAGTGCTGCAGATACCGGTGAACGAGAAAAAGGGCCTCACTTTCGCGCGCGGCCTGCGTTCGATCCTGCGCCATGACCCGGACAAGATCATGGTGGGGGAAATTCGCGACCCGGAAACGGCGGAGATCGCGGTCCAGTCTGCGCTCACCGGGCACCTGGTCTTCACCACCGTGCACGCCAACAACGTCTTCGATGTCCTCGGGCGATTCATCCACATGGGCGTCGACCCTTTCAGTTTCGTATCGGCGCTGAACGGCATCGTCGCGCAGCGCTTGGTGCGCCTGGTATGCCGAGCCTGCGCCCAGCCGATCACGCCGGCCTCCGACCTTCTCGAAGCGTCGGGAATACCCCAGGGGAGCTCGTATTCTTTCCTGGAGGGGCGCGGCTGCGGCCAGTGCCGGGGAACGGGCTACAGGGGAAGGAAGGCGATCGCCGAATACATGGTGCTGAACGACGAACTGCGCGAGCTGATCGTGGCGCGCACTTCCATCCGCGAGCTGAAGGAAGCGGCCGCGCGCTCGGGAACGCTCTCCCTCCGCCAGGCCGCGCTCGCGGCGGTTGCGGCGGGCCAGACCACGCTGGCGGAGGTCAATCGCGTCACTTTCGTCGGATGAGTCACGCAAAACGGGCAGATCCGGCTAAAACGTGACTCAAATCACGGATTTAGCCAAATTCCGTGATATTTTGCACGAAACGCAACTTTTCCCTGTCGGATTTGACAGGTGATCGGTAGCCTCGCCGCCGAGTTCGAGCCGTTTCTTTTTTTTGCCCAGGGGAAGATAAGAACTATGTGTGCTCAAAGCTTCATCCAAAAGGTAGTCGGTGGTCTTGCTCTAGCCCTCGTTCTTTTTTCGCATTCGCTGCCCGGACTTGCACAGTCGCGCCTTGCCGTCATGCCAGGCGATGCGCAGGTGACGCTCTCCTGGGGACTGGTCGACGGGGCGACAAGTTACAACATCTATAGGGCTACAGAGCCGGGGGTGAGCCCGACGAGCACCAACCTGCCAGGCTACATGGCGCATACGGGCGCAAGCAGTCCCTTTACCCACACCGGGCTTGTCAACGGCACCCAGTATTTCTTTGTCGTTACCGCGGTGACCTCAGCGGGCGAGAAACCGATTTCTCCGGGGGTGGCTTCGACGCCTTCGGCGAACGTGGCCGCGGCTGTTCAAGGGGCGTATGCGTTCTTCAGCGCCCTGCGCTCGCTCCTCAATTCCCATAACCCGCCGACGAAGGATCCATCCGATCTTTCCTACACGCATCTCGGCGCTGTCTTTGACTCGGCGTTCCTCAACGAAGGCCGCAATGCCGTCTACGAAGCGAAGCGCATGGCCGAGGAAATGCGCGATAGTCCCCCGATCGAAACTCTGGTCATCGACCACGTCAATTCCTACGACGAAACCAATCAGGTCATTTCGGTGGGCGGCATCGTGACCATGGGCGGTATCGCCGAGTTCGTGAATGGCCACGAGGACGGCCTTTTCATCCTGAAGCGGCAAGCGGACAACACGACCTGGCTCGCCTACGGCGACCAGCGGATCGTCAAAGGGCACTTCCAGGTCGAAATGCGTACCGACAGGATGCAGGGTTTCAACGCCGGTCCGCGCCAGCACGTCAATTTCGACATCGAGGCGCCGATCGGCACCATCACCTCGGCGAGCGTGATGGGCCCCGGCATGGCATCGCCGCTCCAGTTGCAGCAGGGGCAGGTGCGCGTCGAAACCATCGTCGGAGACCTGGCGGCAGGACCCGAGATTTTCGAGCGCGATGCCTTCTATGGCGGATTCGATCCTGGCACGGTAGTTCAGGCCGGTACCCTGTACACGCTGAGCGTCACCAAGACGGGCGGAGAAAGCGTTTCTTATCCGCTCGTCTTCCGCGGGATCGCGGTGACCGATCCGGTGGCCGGAGCGATCAATGTGACCAGTCCGACCGGCTACACGCTCGCCGATGCAAGACTGGGCAGCCCGCTTTCGGTTCAATGGACGTTGCCGACGGGATACCCGATCGTCGAGGTGCGTTTGGATGGCTGGGCGGGAACGCAAAATTTCAGTTGCTACATCGATAATCAGGGGCAGTTCCTTGCTCCCAATGCGACGTCGGGAAGCATTACCCTTCCGGCGCTGTGCAATGGAGAAACGGTTACCTATGCCGGACTTACCGTTTCCACGAGCGGCGAGAACGGCCAGCGTTCAGCCTACATGCATGGATTCTCGAATCCGCCAGTCGGTGGCGGAGGCACCACCTATTCGCTCAACGTTTCCTACGCCGGCAGCGGCACCGGGAGCGTAACGACCGATCCAGTGGGTTCGATCTTTGCGAGCGGCACGACGGTGTTTCTGAACGCAAACCCGAGCGCGGGATCGACCTTTGCGGGCTGGACGGGCGCGTGTACCGGAATGTCGCCCACCTGCATGGTGACGATGAGCCAGAACCAGTCGGTGACCGCTAATTTCAACGTCGGCGAACCGGCCGGTAGTCCCGGCCCGTTCGACGGGACCTATACGGGAACCTGGAGTATCACCTGCCCGGTTTGCGGCGACACCGCGTCTGGCACTTTCAGTGTGCCCGTTTCGAACGGGACGCTATCGAACATGACGTCGGCGATTACCAGCGGTACGCACGGCATTCTGTTCAGCTCGGGAACTGTTTCGACGTCTGGGATCATTACCGGGACAGGGGTTCCCCCGGAGCAATGTAGCGGCAGCGTCAGTTCCTTCACGGGGCAAATCACCGTTTCGGCGACGGGCGACGCGACAATGACAATGAATTACTCGCGCCCGGCTGATGGCACATGCGGCGCTGAATCAGGCAGCATGACTGCAATCCGTCTCGCGAGCGGAGCGACTACGACCACTACCACGAGCCCCGGTTCGACCACGACCACGACCACGGGCGGGGCGACGACCACCACGACCACGGCCTCGACGACGACCACGACCCTGGGCGGCGGGGGCCAGGTGACGCTCGACTTCAGCGCCGGCTGGAACCTGGTCGGGAACAGCGCCGACGCTTCGCTCGATGTGGCTGCGGCATTTGGGGACACGACCAAGGTGACCACGGTGTGGAAGTGGGTCGCCGCGAGCGCCAAGTGGGCGTTCTACGCGCCGTCGCTGGTGGGACAGGCGCTCGCCGACTATGCGGCGAACAAGGGCTATGACGTGCTCACCACGGTCTCGGGCGGGGAGGGCTTCTGGGTGAACGCCAGGGGGAGCTTCACGGCGGCGCTTCCAGCGGGCAACGCCATCGCCTCGGCGAGCTACCAGGATCCGCTGAGCGGGACCGGTCGCCTGGTGCCGGGGTGGAACCTGATCGCCATCGGCGACAACAAGTCGGCGAGCGAATTCAACAAGGCGCTGAGCGCCACGCCGCCCAACCCCGGGGATATCCCGCTCAACCTGACGACGCTGTGGGCGTGGGATAACGCACAGAGCAACTGGTACTTCTATGCGCCGAGCCTGGACAAGAACGGCACGCTCTCCGGCTATATCGCCTCGAAGAGCTATCTGGACTTCGGCAGCCGGACGCTTGACCCGGCGACCGGGTTCTGGGTGAACAAACCCTGAGCGCTGGCCGGGGGAAGGCGAAAGCCTCCCCCGGTTAGCCTCACCGGATCTCCAGGGTGGGGAAGGGTCTTTGCGCGCAGCCCGAGGCGCTTGCGCGGCTTTTATCCCCGCCGCCGTTTAACCTAGATCAAATCTGTCCTGCTCTCTTCGAAGAAGATCGCCGGACCAAGTAATATACGGGGCTTTCTTGTCGCAGGGGGCGGGGCATGCGCGCAGTACCGCAGCAAGCGGAGGAGTCGCAGGCGAGGCAGGACGTCCGGCCGTTGACCGGCAACGAGGCGATCGCGCGCGGCGCGTGGGAGGCGGGCGTCCGCGTCGCCGCGGCTTACCCGGGGACGCCCTCCACCGAGATCCTCGAGTCGCTGGCCGAATACCCGGCCGAAGACGTGCACGCCCAGTGGTCGACCAACGAAAAGGTCGCGCTCGACGTCGCCATCGGCGCCTCTTTTGCCGGCGCGCGCGCGCTGGCGGCGATGAAGCACGTGGGACTGAATGTCGCCGCCGACGCCTTCATGTCGCAGGCCTACATCGGCGCCAACGGCGGCCTGGTGCTCGCGGTGTGCGACGATCCCGGCATCCACAGCTCGCAGAACGAGCAGGACTCGCGCATTTTCGGCCAGCTCGCCGGCGTTCCGGTGCTCGAGCCGAGCGACGCCCAGGAGGCCCTCGACTTGACCCGGCTCGCGTTCGAGATCTCCGAGCGATTCGACACCATGGTGATCGTGCGCGGCACGACGCGCCTGTCGCATACGAGGAGCCCGGTGGCGGTCGGCGAGCGCTCCGCGCCGCCCGCGCGCGGGTTCGTCGAGGATCCGGGCAAGAACGTGATGATCCCGGCGCACGCCAGGCGCCGCCACGTCGCGGTGGTCGAGCGCGAGGCGAAACTGAAGGCGTATCTCGAAACCGCGCCGATCAATCGCTGGGAGACGGGCGCGGCCAATTTCGGCGTCATCACCGCCGGCACCTGCTATCCCTATGTGCGCGAAGTGCTGCCCAACGCGAGCGTGCTGAAACTCGGTGCTTCCTGGCCTCTGCCCGAGGCCCTGATCAAGCGCTATTGCGAGTCGGTCGAGCGCTTGTTCGTGGTCGAGGAGCTGGAGCCGGTGATCGAGCGCGAAGTGCGCGCGCTCGGATTTCGCGCCGAGGGCAAGGAATTTTTTCCGCGCGTGGGCGAGTTCTCGCCCGAGATCGTCCGCGCCGGTTTCGAAAAAGCGGGCGTGCTCGCCCCGCGCGCGCACAAGCGCGCCTGGACCCCGGAGCCGCTCGCGCGCCCGCCGGTGCTGTGCGCCGGATGCCCGCACACCTCCAGCTTCATGGCGGTGAGGGCCTCCGGCGCGCGCGTCGCGGGCGACATCGGCTGCTATACGCTGGCTTGCCTGGACCCGCTGCGGGGGCTCGATACGACGGTCTCGATGGGCTCCTCCATCGGCAATGCGATCGGCATCTGGCGCGGCGGCGAAACGCGGCCCGTGCTCGCCACCATCGGCGATTCGACCTTCCTGCATGCGGGCATCCCCGGACTCATCGACGCGGTCTACAACCAGGCCAACATCACGGTGCTCATTCTGGACAACCATGTCACCGCGATGACCGGCGGCCAGGATCATCCGGGCACCGGCAAGACGCTGCGCGGGGAGGAGTCGCCCCGCGTCGACTACGAGGCGCTCGCGCGCGCCGTGGGCGTGAAATGGGTGCGCACGGTCGACTCCTACGATCTGGCGGCGATGTACCAGAACCTGCGCGAAGCGATCGCCCATCGCGGCGTGTCGGTGCTGATTTCCAACCGCCCCTGCGTGCTCGATCCGGTCAAGATCAAGGGGCCCGCGCTCGCGGTGGACAACGAGCAGTGCAACGCCTGCCAGTCCTGCATGAACCTGGGGTGCCCGGCGCTCACCTGGGGCGATGACACCTTCGAAGCCCGCCACAAGGTGAAAATCGATGGATCGCTTTGCATCGGCTGCACGCTGTGCGCGCAGGTTTGCAGCGTGGACTGCATCAAGCCCGCGGCGAAGGTGAATTCATGAGCGGGCCCAAGACTTCGCGGAGCAGCCTCGAAGGCGAGAAGAATCGGCCCGCCGCGGCCGCCGCCGCGGCGCGCGAACCGATGAACGTGCTCATCGTCGGCGTGGGCGGGCAGGGCGTCATCATGGTCTCCAAGGCCCTGGCGTGGCTCGCGCAATCGAAAGGGTTTGAGGTCAAGCAAAGCGAAGTGCACGGCATGGCCAAGCGCGGCGGCTCGGTGTTCAGCCACGTGCGCTTCGGAGCGCAGGTCTTCTCGCCGACGATCCCGCAGGGCGAAGCCGATATCCTGGTCGCGCTCGAATGGGCCGAGGGGCTGCGCTGGCTGCCGTACCTCAAGGCCGAGAGCGGGATTTTCATCTGCGACACCAAGCGCATCGTGCCGCCGTTTGCCTGCCTGAACCGGCGCCCGGGGGCGCCGCTGCGCTATTCGCGCGAGACTCCGGCGGAGGTGAAGGCGCACGTCGCCGAGGGCTACGCGGTCGACGCCACGGCGATGGCGGAAAGACTCGGCAACGAACGCGCCGCCAACGTGGTGCTGATCGGCGCGCTCTCGAGCGCGCTCGAGTTCTCCGCCGCGGAATGGGAAAAAGCGATCAGCGCGTTCGTGCCGAAGAAGACGGTCGCGGTCAACCTCGAGGCGTTCCGGCTCGGACGCGCCTGGATCGACGAGGCGCGGACCGAATCCCCGCAAGCGGAGGCCTCGCCCGAGCCCCGGCTGCCGGGGGCTGAAGCGCCGGTTCAGGTGCGGCTGGAAATCACGCGCGCGTGGTGCAAGAGCTGCGACATCTGCGTCAAGGTGTGCCCGGAGCGCTGCCTGCGGCTCGATGCCGAGCGCATCGCGGAACTCACCGATCCGGCCAAGTGCACCGGCTGCCGGCTGTGCGAATTCCTGTGCCCGGACTTTGCCATCCGCGTGCATCGCGAAGCGTCGCCTGAGCGCGACGGAGCCCGGGCATGAGCGCGGTCAAGGCCGCGCCGGCGGCGGCAGGTGCGATGCAGCTTATCTCCGGAAACCACGCCTGCGCGCTGGGGGCGATCGCCGCCGGCTGCCGTTTCTTCGCCGGCTATCCGATCACGCCCTCCTCCGAGATCGCCGAGCGCCTGGCGCGCGCCCTGCCCGAGGTCGACGGCGTATTCGTGCAGATGGAGGACGAAATCGCCTCGATGGCCGCCGTGATCGGCGCCTCGATGGGCGGCGTCAAGGCGATGACCGCCACCAGCGGTCCCGGCTTTTCGCTCAAGCAGGAGAACCTCGGTTACGCCGCCGGCGCCGAGATCCCGTGCGTCATCGTCAACGTCATGCGCGGCGGGCCTTCCACCGGCATGCCGACGCGGCCCGCGCAGGGCGATCTGATGCAGGCGCGCTGGGGAAGCCACGGCGATTATCCGATCATCGCGCTCGCGCCCGCTTCGGTGCGCGAAATCTTTGATCAGACCGCGCGCGCCTTCGCGCTCGCCGAGACCTACCGCACGCCGGTCGTGGTGCTCTACGACCAGACCATCGCCCAGCTCACGGAGACCGTGGACCTCGGACACCGCCGTGTGGCTCCGTTCGTCGAACGCAAATGGGCGAGCGGGCCGCGCGAAGAGTACCGGCCCTACGCGGCCGACGAGAGCGCCATTCCGGCGATGGCGCGTCCGGGCGACGGCTACCGCGTGCACACCACGGGTCTGAACCACGCCGAGAACGGTTTCCCGACCCAGAACGCGGATGTCGTCGAGCGCAACCTCGCGCGGCTGCTCGCCAAGTTCGAGCGGCATCGTGAGGCGATCGACGCCTGGCAGGTGACTTCGTGCGAGGACGCCGAGGTGCTCGTCGTGGCGATCGGCATCAGCGCGCGTTCCGCGACCCGCGCCGTCGAGCTTGCCCGCGCCAGGGGCGTGAAAGCCGGCCTTTTCCGGCCGATCACGCTCTGGCCGTTCCCGGAGAAGCAGCTTCGCGCAGCGGCCGCGCGCGCCCGCGCGGTGCTTGTCCCCGAGATGAACGCCGGCCAGTTGCGGCTCGAAGTCGAGCGCATTCTCGGCGGCAAGCGCGTGCAGGGGATCGATCGCTGCAACGGCGAACCGATAACGCCAGCGGAGATTGCCGCCGGCCTGGAAGAGCTAGGGGTCAGGTCTTGAATTTCAGCTTTGCGAACCTCAAGACCTGACCCCCGCTGATGAAATTCAAGACCTGACCCCTACCGACCGATGATCCTCGACAAAGCCGCCGATTTCGACGTGCGCAAATACCTGCGCCTGGAGATGATGCCGCATTTCCTCTGCCCGGGGTGCGGCCACGGCATCGCGCTGCGCGCGCTCCTGTGGGCGCTGGACGAGCTGGACCAAGACAAGGACAAGCTCGCGGTGGTCTCGGGCATCGGCTGCGCCGGCAGGCTTTCGGCCTACATCGACGCCAACACCTTTCACGTCACGCACGGCCGCGCGCTCGCCTATGCGAGCGGCCTGGCGCTCGCGCGAGCGGACCTGCGCGTGGTGGTGATCTCGGGCGACGGCGACTGCCTGGCGATCGGCGGCAACCATTTGATCCACGCCTGCCGCAGGAACCTGAACCTCACCTGCCTGATGCTCAACAACGAGGTGTACGGCATGACCGGCGGCCAGGTTTCGCCGACCACCTCGGCGGCGATGCTCACCACGACCACGCCGCTCGGCAATTCCGAGCCCTCGTTCGACGCCTGCGCGCTCGCCGCTGCAGCGGGGGCCGGATTCGTCGGCCGCGAAGTGACCTACCACCTGCCCAAGCTGAAGGAACTGATCAAGGCGGGTCTGGAGCACCCGGGATTTGCCTTCATCGAGGTGCTCTCGGACTGCACCGAGATTTTCGGGCGCAAGAACGAGCTGGGGTCCTCGGCCGAAATGATCATGCGCCAGACGAGCGACCTGCGGCCGAGCGCCTACCGCGACACGGTTGAAGCGCCCTTCCGGCCCAACGAGCTTGCGACCGGCGTGCTGGCGCGGAACGATCGCCCGGAATACGGAACGGCGTACCGCAATGCCGCCAGGGCGATCAAGGCTGCCGCGGAAAGAAGGGGCGGGAAATGAAGCGCGGCGCGCGAATGGAGCTTCGCATCGGCGGCACCGGCGGCCAGGGGCTGATCCTGTCGGCGAAGATGCTCGCCGACGCGCTCGCGGCGGGCGGGGCCCGCGTGGCGCAGTCGCAGACCTACGAGCCCACGTCGCGCGGCGGGTTCTGCAATTCCGACCTGGTGGTCTCCTCGGGGGAAGTCGATTACCCGCTGGCCACCGCGCTCGACTGCCTGGTGCTCTTGGACCGCATGGCGGTGAAGCCTTCCTGGCCGCTCTTGAAAGCCGGGGCGCTGGTCATTGCCGACACCCGCCTGTGTCCCGAGCTGCCCAAAGGCGATTGCCGCATCCACCGGCTTCCGCTCACGCGCACTGCGATCGAGCTGGGCAGCGAGCGGGTGGCGAACATCATCGCGCTTGGGGCGCTTTCGGCGATCGCCGATCTGTGCGAACGACCCGCGCTGGAGCAGGCCGTGCGCGCCGAAACGCCGAAGAGCTTCCTCGATATCAACCTGGATGCGCTCGCCGCCGGCTACCGCCTGGGCGAGCGCGCGGTCAGCGAACCGGCGCATTGACCCGCTGATTCACGAGGCGAGCAGATCCTCGTCTCGCATCGGCGCGTGAAAATCGCGCGCAAGCCGGAGCCTCATCTTGGACAGACCTCCTAGCCGCACGCCACTCCGACTGGCACCCGCCGGCGTTGCGACGGGTATCAGCCGAGCGAGAGGCTTTCTACTTCCCGACCCATGGACACCATTACCCACGCGCTCTCCGGCGCTCTGATCGCGCGCGCGACGGCCCGCGCCGCGCAGGCGACGCCGCTGCCGCGGCGCCTACTGCTGGGAACTGCCGCGGCCGCGTTTCCGGATGCGGACTTCGTGCTCTCCGCCGGCGCGCCGATCGCCTATCTCCTCAATCACCGCGGGATCACGCATTCGCTCGTGCTGCTTCCGGCCTGGGCCTGGCTGCTCGCCTGGCTCGCCGCGCTCCTGTGGCGCGATCCGCGCGGCTGGCGGCCGTATATCGGCGTGTGCGCGATGGGCGTCGGCATACATATCGCCGGCGACGTGATTACCTCGTACGGAACCATGATCCTGGCGCCGCTTTCTGATGCGCGCTTTTCGCTCGGCACCACTTTCATCATCGACTTGTATTTCAGCGGCATCATTCTCGCCGGCCTGGCGGCCTCCGGGGTCTGGCGCGCCTCGCGCGCCCCGGCCATCGCCGCTATGGCGGTTCTCGCCGCCTATGTGGGCCTTCAGGCGGTGCTGAAGAACGCGGCGATCGAGGCAGGCGAGGGCTATGCGCGCGCGCAAGGCCTTGCCGGCGCCAACGTGAGCGCGCTGGAGCGCCCGCTGTCCCCCTTCAACTGGAGGATCATCGTGGCGCGGGGAGACGAGCAGCGCTACGCCGACGTGAGCCTGATCGCGAAGACCATGCCGCCGGCCCCCGCGGACGACGCCGGTTTGATCGCGCGCCTTGCGGCTGCTTTTGCGCCGCCATCGATGGCGCGCTGGACGGCAGCGCCGCGCTTCGGCGCTTCTGCCGAAGAACAGCGCATCGCGCGCGAGGCCTGGCGGCAGCCTGCATTCGCGTTCTACCGCTGGTTTGCCGATTACCCGGCGCTGTACCGCATCGAGCGCGACAATCCACGGATTTGCGTGTGGTTCGAAGACCTTCGCTTCACCACCCCGGGCCGGCGCGACACGCCGTTCCGCTATGGCTTGTGCCGGGAAGGGAGCGGACCCTGGCAGCCGCATCGGTTGCTGGCCGATGGCGGCCGCGCGCCGCTGTACTGAATCGCGAACCCGACCCCTTTCGGCTTACTTCGTCTCGGTTCGGGCTTCGGCCTCGGCCGCGGCCGCCTCTGTGCCGGCGGCGGGAGCCATGCGCCCCGGCTGCCGAATGCCCTGGCCGTAGGGCGCGCGATTGACCCCGAGCGAAAAGACATCGAAGCGCTGGTAATGCCCGGTGACGTCCTGGATGATCTTGCCGCGCGCGACCTGCTCGAGGTCCAGATCCGCGTACAGAATGGCCTCGCCGCCGTCCTGCGGCCCGGCGATGTAGTCGCCCATGGGATTGAGGATGCCCGAATGTCCGCCTTCGCCGAAGAAGCGCGAGCGCGCCTCCGCGTTCAGCTCCAGCACGTCCTTCATCTCCTCGCTCCAGACCGCGGCGGAGGAAATGACGAAAATGCGCCCCTCGAAGGCGTAATAGCGCATGCGCACGTCCATGGTGTGGAACTGCCGCTCGTAGCCGCGGGTGGCAAAAGTGGGCCAGCTCGCGACGTGCACGACTTCGCCATCCAGCAGCAGCGCCGTGCGCGCCAGGCTGTTGATGTTTTCGCCGCAGATCAGGCCCGAGAGGCCGCCGAAGGGCGTATCGTAGGTGAGCAGCGTGCTGCCGTCGCCGCCGACGTGAATGAGCCGTTCGCTCGCCGTGGGTATGAGCTTCCGGTGTTTGCCGAGAACGCGGCCGTCGGGGCCGAAAATGATTTGCGTGTTGTAGATCGTCCCGTAACTTCCGGCGTCCTTTTCGGCGCATCCCATCACGACATAGGCGCGCGCGCGCCGCGCCGCCTTGCCCAGCGCATCGGTGGCGGGGCTCGGGACGACGACCGCGTTCTTGAACAACTCGACGTTGAAGCGGTTGCAGATCGGATCGTTGGCGGTATAGAAATCGTACCAGTAGGGATGGGCGGGAACATATCCTTCTGGAAAACCGATGACCGTCGCGCCGGCGTCGCCCGCTTCCTCGATCAGGCGGCAGGCCTTGGCGACGGTCGCCTCGCGATCGAGCAGAATCGGCGCCGCCTGCACCGCCGCCGCCTTTAGTTTCGGGAATGTGTCGCCCATGACCCAGCTTCCTCCACGCAGTCGAAATAGGCGCTGATTATCCCATAGTCCGGAGGTGCTACACTGTTCGCGCGGCTGGCGGAGGAGGGGTCCCGGATCAAGCTCGACGACAATTCGCGCGGCCGGATTTTTGCGTCTTTCTCGGCCGCATTAATCCGACTGCTGCTGTCTGCAAAGGGAGGTGCGCCATGAAGGGGAAATGGATGAACGCTGTGTGCGTAATGATCGCGTTGACGGCGATCGGGCCGGCAGCCGCGCAGGTGTTTCCCTCGAAGCCGCTGCGCTTGATCATTCCGCACCCGCCCGGAAGCGGGCTCGACGCCGCGACGCGTGCGCTTGCACAGGAGATGACCAAGGACTGGGGGCAGCCCGTGGTGGTCGAAAACCGCCCGGGTGCGAGCGGTATTATCGGCGTCGAGGCCTGCGCGAAAGCGCCCGCCGACGGCCACGTCTTTTGCGTCGTGGACCGCGGCCAGATGTCGTTCGTGCCCAATTTCTACAAGAAAATTCCGTTCGACCCGGCCAAGGATTTCGAGCCGATCGGCAACATGTTCAACCTGCTCTCCGTGTTCGTGCTGCATCCTTCGGTGCAGGCGAAATCGGTCGCGGAGCTGATGGGGCTCGCCCGAGCCAAGCCCGGCAGCTTGAACTTCGGCTCGGTGGGCGACGGCACGCCGCCGCACCTCATCATCGAATGGATCAAGAAGAACCAGAAGCTCGACATGGTGCACGTGCCCTACAAGGGTGCCGCGCCCATGGTGCAGTCCCTGATCGCGGGGGAAATCCAGTTCGGCTATATCTCGGCGGGTACCGTGATCGGCCCGATTCGCGCCGGACGGCTCAAGGCGATCGCGGTGAGCGGGGAGAAGCGCTCGCCGGTATTCCCTGGCCTGCCCACGCTCAGCGAAACCGCAGGTCTGGCCGGCGTCGATGACCGCATCTGGTTCGGCCTCCTCGCGCCGGCGGGCACACCCCGCCCAGCGGTTGCCGCGATTTACGGCGAACTCGTTCGCATCGTCTCCAACGACGCCTTCCGCGAGCAGCGCCTGGTCAGCCAGGGCTGGCAGCCTGCGCTGATGCCGCCGGCCGAATTCGGCCGCTTCCTTAGCGCGGATCGCGAAGTCGCGGGAGAGATAGTCAAAGCGCTGGGGATCAAGCTCGAGTAGGGTTCAAGGCGTTTGCGGTCGGGATCAGGAATCGGGGAGGCTGATCATGAATCGGAATTGGATGAACGCGGTGTGCATGATGCTCGCTGTTGCGCTGAGCGGCGCGGCAGCGGCGCAGACATATCCCTCGAAGTCGGTGCGCCTGATCACCCCCTATCCTCCGGGGAGCGCCATGGACACCGTCGCCAGGGTGCTCGCGCAGGAGATGTCCAAGGATTGGGGACAGCCCGTCCTCACCGACAGCCGCCCGGGTGCAAGCAGCATCATCGCCGCCGACGCCTGCGCAAAATCGCCCGCCGACGGCTATACGATATGCCTGGTGTCGCGCGCGACGCTTTCGTTCGTTCCCGCTTTCTACAAGTCGAAGAAGCTTCCTTTCGACCCGGCGAAGGATTTCGAGCCGATCGCGAACCTCTTCGACCTGGTGTCGGTGTTCACGGTGCACCCTTCGGTCCAGGCGGGCACGGTCACCGATCTCATCGCCCTGGCACGGGCGAAGCCGGGCTCGCTCAATTTCGGCTCCGTAGGCGATGGAACGCCGCCCCACCTGGTGGTGGAATGGATCAAGAAGAACCGCAATGTGAACATGGTGCACGTGCCGTACAAGGGCGCGGCGCCGCTGGCGCAGGCGATGATGACCGGCGAAATCCAGCTCAGCTACGTCTCCGCGGGGACGGTCCTTGGCGCGATCCGCGCGGGCAAACTGAAGGCGATCGCCGTGAGCGGGGAGAAGCGCTCGCCGCTCTTCCCGGGCGTTCCGACGCTCGGCGAGGCGGGGCTTGCCGGGGTCGACGGCCGCATCTGGTTCGGCCTGGTGGCGCCGGCAGGTACGCCGGGTGCCATCGTCGGCGCGATTTACAGTGGCCTGACGCGCCTGTTTGCCAATGAGACCTTCCGCGAGCAGCGCATCGTCAGCCAGGGGCTCGAGCCCGCGCTCGTGCCGCCGGCGGAATTCGGCCGCTTTCTCGCCGCGGATCGCGAGGTCGCAGCCGAAATGGTGAAGGCGCTCGGAATCCGGGTGGAATGAGGTTCTTGAGAAATTCCCCAGACTATCGAGAATTACGTAACCGCATGACACCGTCCCGTCATTCCCGCGAAAGCGGGAATCCAGTGGTTGTCGCCGAGCCACTCTGGATCCCTGCCCCCGCTTCCGCGGGGGCATGCTTACCACGCGGGAATGACAGCGATGTGTAACGCAGTTTGGTAACGATCAATAATTAAACGGCAAAAATAGGAGCACCGGTTTCGATGAGATCGATAAGCGGCAAAAACAACCGCGCCGATTCCGGCTTGTTCAGCTTGGGCTCAAAGGAGGTGGCAATGAACCTTACCGTCAGCGGGCATCACGTGGCAGT
>JACPRN010000054.1 GCA_016189945.1 Betaproteobacteria bacterium | reverse complement strand
CTGAAGCTGCCGCTCATCGACGGCATGGAGGTGCTGCGGCAGGTCCGCGCCGATCCCCGCACCCGCCACGTTCCGGTGGTGGTGCTGACCGCCTCCGACCTGGAACGCGACGTGGTGGAGAGCTACGCGCTGGGGGTCAACAGCTACATCACCAAGCCGGTGGACTTCGACCAGTTCAAGGACGCCATGCGCACCATCGGCATGTACTGGCTGCTGCTCAACCGACCGCCGTCGGAGTCGTAGCGCCTCGCCTGCGAAGGCACCATGAAACGGGATCCGCTCAGGCTCGCCAATCTCGCCATCGCCGCGCTCGCCGCGGTGCTGCTGGCGGTGTGGCTTCTGGTGCCGCGGGCCCCGTTCGCGGGTCTGGGCTCCTACCTGCCCTTCCACATGTTCGCCGAAACGCTCTCGATCATCGTCTCGATGATGATTTTCGGCGTGATGTGGAATGCGTACAGCGCGGAGCGCTCGGGGGGGCTTCTCATGCTGTCGTGCGCGATGCTCGCGGCGGGGCTGCTCGATTTCGGGCACATGCTCTCGGTCTCGCGCATGCCGGATTTCGTCACCCCTTCCAGCCCCGACAAGGGCATCGCCTTTTGGCTCTCGGCGCGGACAATCGCGACGGCGGGCCTGCTCGCCGCGGCGCTGCGGTTCGAGTCCAGCCCGGGATCGCGGCGGTTCCGGTATTGGCTGTTGGGGACCTCTTTGGGCGTCACTGCCTTGGTCTACTGGCTGGTTCTGTTCCATCCCGATGTCCTGCCGCGCTTCTTTGTCGAAGGCAAGGGGCTCACGCCGATCAAAATCGGGACCGAGATTTCCCTCACCGCCGTCCTTGCGCTTCCGGCGATCCTCTTTTACCGGCGCGCCCGGCGCACGCGCTCGGCGATGCCTATCGGCCTGTATGCCGCGGCGTCGATATCGCTTCTCTCCGAATTCTATTTCGCGATCTACGGCTCCCGTCACGACTTGTTCCAGGTGCTCGGCCACATCTACAAGGTCGTCGCCTACCTGTTCATCTACCGGGCGGTATTTCTCCAGGGCATCCGCGAGCCGTTCGACAACCTGCACCGGCAAATGGCCGAGCGCAAACAAGCCGAAGAGGAGGTCCGGCGGCTCAATCAGGAACTGGAGGAGCGGGTCGCCGCGCGCACCGCGCAGCTCGAGGCCGCGAACAAGGAACTGGATGCGTTCGCCTATTCGGTGTCGCACGACCTGCGCGCGCCGCTGCGGGGAATGGACCAGTTCTCGCGCATCCTGCTGGGAAAAGACGAATGCAAGAAAATGGAACAGGATTCGCTCCACTGCCTGCAGATGATCCGCGACAATGCGCGGCAGATGGGGCGCCTGATCGACGACCTGCTCGCTTTTTCGCGCTTGAGCCAGCAAGCGCTGGCGAAAGAACCGGTGGACCAGGATGCGCTGGTTCACGCCGCGCTGAGGGACCTGGAAACCCAAAGCAAAGGCAAGCCGATCGATCTCAGCGTCGGCCGGCTCGGTACGGCGGAAGCCGATCCGAAATTGCTGAAGCAGGTGTGGATCAAACTGATCGACAATGCGCTCAAGTATACCGGGGGGCGAGACAAGGCCGTCATCCGCATCGGCGCGGAGACCAAGAACGGCGTTCCTGAGTACTTCGTCGCCGACAACGGGGTCGGCTTCGACATGCGCTACGCGGATAAACTGTTCGGGGTATTCCAGCGCCTGCACCGCGCCGAGGACTACGAGGGCACCGGGGTCGGGTTGGCCATCGTGCAGCGCATCGTCGGACGCCACGGCGGGCGCGTCTGGGCCAAAGCCGCCAAGGACCAAGGCGCGACCTTTTATTTCACCTTGCAAGGAACGAGCGATCATGCTTAGCATGGAGATTCTGCTGGTCGAGGACAACCCCTCGGACCTGGAGCTGGCCCAGAGGGCGCTGCGCGAGCACAACCTGGGCGCCAGCGTCCGGGTCGCCCGCGACGGCGAGGAAGCCCTGGATTTCATCTTCGGCCAGGAACAGTTCGCGGGCAAGCGCGAGCTGCCGCGGGTGATCCTGCTCGACCTGAAGCTGCCGCTCGTCGACGGCATCGAAGTGCTGCGGCAGGTACGCGCCAATCCGCGCACGCGTTACGTTCCGGTGGTCGCCCTCACTGCCTCCAACCAGGCGCGCGATGTGACCGAATGCTACGCCCTCGGGGTCAACAGCTACATCACCAAGCCGGTGGATTTCGACCGCTTCCGGGAGGCCATGCGCACCATCGGGGAGTACTGGCTGCTGCTCAATCGCTCGCCCGCCGCCGCAATATGAAACAGGTCAACACACGGGGGGGGGGTGACGTGAAGAGCTTGCGCGTGTTGATCCTGGAGGACTCGGCGCGGGACGCGGAGCTCGTCGTCCGGGAGCTGCGCAATTTCGGCTACGACCCGCACTGGACCCGGGTGGAAACCGAAGAGGGGTTCCGCGCCCAGCTCAATGCGGAATTGGACCTCATCCTCGCCGATTACACGCTGCCGCAATTCGACGCGCCCGGCGCCATGCAAATCCTGCAGGAACGGGAGCTTTCGGTCCCCTTCATCATCGTCACCGGAACCATCACCGAGGAGACCGCGGTTTCCGTGTTGAAGCAGGGCGCCGACGACTTTCTGCTCAAGGATCGGCTGGCGCGCCTGGGACCATCGGTGGCGAGCGCGCTGGAGCAGCGGCGGCTGCGCGAGGAGAGAAAAAGAGCGCAGGAACTGCTGATCAGAAGCGAGGCGCGGTTCAGGCGGCTGGTCACGCGCATGTCGGCCTTGGTGGTCGAACTGGACCCCAGGGGAACAATCCTGTTCGTCAACGACCCGGTGAGCGCGGTCACCGGATTCTCCCCCGAGGAGCTGCTGGCCCGCAATGCGTTCGAGCTGTTCTTCCCCGGCGAGGCCCGCAGCCAGGTCGACACCGCCATGCAGGTCCTTTACCAGGGGGAGGACCTGCACAACCACGTGACGCGTTGCCGGATCAAGTCCGGCGAGTGGATTTCGCTCGAGTGGACGACGGCGAACGAGTATCGCATCGACGGCCGCCTGCAGAAGATCATCGCCTTCGGACTGGACATCACCGAGCGCGAACGGGCGGCCCTGCGCATCCGGCGCCTCTCGCGGCTCTACGCCGCCATCTCCGATGTCAACGAGGCCTTGGTGCGCAGCAAGACCCCGGACGAGATGTTCGCGGCAGTGTGCCGCGCCTGCGTGGAACAAGGCGGCTTTAAGCTCGCCTGGGTGGGGCTTGCCGACGATGAAATGCAGCGCATCGTGGTCGCGCAGGCCTATGGAATCGAGATCGAAACCCTGAACACGATACCGTTTTCCACCGATGCCGATGATCCCGTCGGGCGCGGACCGACGGCGACTGCCTACCGCGAAAATCGCGTGCACGTCTGCGACGATTTTCTCAACGACCCGGCGGTCGCGCCCTGGCGCGAGCGAGTCGCAGCCTGCGGCTTTCTCGCGTCTGTTTCGCTGCCGATCCGCCAGGGCGGCAAACCTATCGGGACGCTCTCCGCCTATAGCGGCGAGCAAAGCGCTTTGGACCAGGAAGCCGTGCTGTTGCTCGAGAGAATGGCGGAGAACATCTCCTTCGCCATGGACCAGTTCGAATCCGAGCGGCAGCGGCACGCGCTGCTGGAACAACGCGCCGCCGACGCGCTGCACATGACGGAGCTGTCCCGCCGGGTGGTCGCCGTGCAGGAGCAGGAGCGCCGGCAGTTGTCCAGCGAGCTGCACGACCGCACCAGCCCGACCCTGTCAGCGGTCGCGCTCAACCTCGGCATGATCGCCAGCGACCTCGAACCGAGCGCCGGCGAGGACCTGCAGTCGCGCCTGGCCGATTCGCGCGGGCTGCTCACTGACGCCATCGCCGGAATTCGCGACGTGTGCGCGGAGCTGCGCCCGGTGACGCTGGATTACGCCGGGCTGCCGCGCGCCCTGCAAGGCTACGCCGAGCAGTTTTCGCTGCGCACGGGCATCGCCGTCGAGGTGTCTTGCGCCGATCCCGACAGGCGCCTGGCGGCGGACACGGAATCGTCCCTGTTTCGCGTAGTCCAGGAAGCGCTTACCAATTGCGCCAAACACTCCAAGGCGAGCGCGATCCACGTCGAGCTGGCTTACGAGGGCGCGCAGTCCCGGCTTACGATCTCCGACAACGGCGAAGGGTTCGATGCCAACGCGCTGGGCCGCTCCGAACACCGGCCGGGATTGGGACTGATCACCATGCGCGAGCGGGCCGAATTCGCCGGCGGCAAGTTCAGCCTCGAATCCGGGCCGGGACAGGGCACGCGGATCAGCGTGGTAATCTAATCGTGCGTGCTTATCGCATCAATGTTGACCAAATCAGTGAAGATTTGGTTGTTGTTATGTCTCACCGTTTTGTGCAGTTGCAAGCAACTGCACAAAACGGTGAGATCGATAAAAGCAAAAGACCGTATCGCTTATTCCGGCTCTCTTGTTCTTGGGAAAGCGTAAAATCGGCATTTGCCGCAGCAACCAGGGAGGCAGCAAAGTGAAAAGCCGCGTTGTGCTGGCAGAGGACCATCGGGCGTTTCGCGAGGCGCTGCGGAACTTGCTCGACCGCGATCCGGGAATCGAAGTCATCGGCGAAGCCGGCGACGGAACCGAGGCGCTGGAATTGGTGCGATCGGTTCACCCCGACGTGGTCGTCATGGACCTTCGCATGCCGGGGATCAATGGCGTCGCGGCGCTCAAGCAACTGATTGCCGCCCAGCCTTCGCTCAAGGTGATCGTTCTATCGGTCACTTCCGAACCCATGTTCGCCTCGGAAATGCTCGACGCCGGCGCCCGCGGCTACGTGACCAAATCGGATACCAGCGAGCTGCCGCGAGCGATCCACGCCGTCGAGAGCGGCGTCCGCTATCTGAGCACCGAAGTGGCGGCGCCGGCCGCGGAGGAGGCGCGCGAGGCCGAACCCGTCGTAAGCAAAGGCGCCCAACGCGCCACGCATTGACGCCATGAGCATTCAGGTCCTGCTGGTCGACGATCACACGATCCTGCGCATGGCGCTGCGCGTGCTGCTCGCGCGCGAGCCCGACATCAAAGTGGTGGCCGACGTCGATCGCGGCTCCGAGGCCCTGCGCCTGGCGCAGGAACTCGCGCCGGAGGTGGTGGTGATGGACATCGGCATGCCGGGAATGGACGGCATCGACGCCACGCGGCAACTGCTCGCATCCGTTCCGGGAGTCAAGGTGCTCGCGCTCTCGACGCACCTGGAGCGCCACTTCATCGTGCAGATGCTCGAAGCCGGCGCCGGCGGCTACGTCGTCAAGTCCGCCGAAGGCGACGAGTTGCTGCGCGGCATCCGCGCGGTGGCGCAGGGGAGGACCTATCTGTGCGCCGAGGCCGCCTCGGTGATGGTCGATTCCATGCGCCAGAAGACTCCGGCGCAGGAAGCCAACGGCGAGCGCCTGGGCCGGCGCGAGCGCGAGGTGCTGGCGCTTCTGGCCGAGGGAAAGACGTCGCAGGAAATCGCCGCCAAGCTGCACATCGCCACCGGCACCGTGATCGCGCACCGGCGCAACATCAGCCGCAAGCTCGGGCTCCACAGCGTGGCCGAGCTGACCAAATACGCCATTCGCGAGGGCCTCACCTCGTCTTGAAAGACTGCGCGCTCTTGCTGCAGCGCAGCTACGCTCTCATCGCTCGCGCCCCTGGTACCTAGATCTAGGTACGAAAATAGACATGTGCTGGGATTGATTGCTGCACGTGCGTTCCTCTAGAGTGTTCTGCAGAAGAAAAAAACGCGACACGTCCACCTTGACACCAACGAGGAATAGTCATGCGCCAATTTGCCCGAGCGTCGCCTGCGGATGCAGTGCGCGCGGATTCGATGCGCGAACCAGGCAGCGGCACTGTCGATCGGCTCGCGACCATCGTTCTCGACCGGCTGGGCACGGTCCGCTACTGCCACGACGAGGCGGCCGACCTGTTCGGGAGCCCTGCGCTCAGCCTGATCGGGAAGCACATTAAAGCGCTGATTCCCGATTTGCCGTTCAACGCGAGGACGCCCGGGTACAACGTCGCCTATGCCGCGTTCTGGGCCCCTGACGGTCCGCGCCAGCGCTACTGCGGCGTGGACAGCCTGGGCCGCTCGTTCGACCTCCAGATCGCGCTGGAGAGCCTGGAACTGGAAAAGAAGCAACAGATCGTTCTGAACTTGCGGCGAGCGCTATAGGCATTTCGCGCTGCGCGAACAATTCCATCGGTCCCACGCGGGCGACGCGATCGCCACCTCTTGGGAACGCAAACGGATACTACTTCAGGCCCGAGGCACTTTTTTTCTGCAAGCGCGCGGATTTCCGGGAGAACCTCATATGCATCCGGCCACTGAACAGATTATCGCCGGCAACAAGGCCCGCACCGACGCGCTGATCGCGATCTCCAATATCCAGGTCGCCGCGTTCGAGCGGCTTTCGGCGCTGACTTTCAATGCGGCGCGGGCGATGTTCGAGGACAGCGTCGCGCAAGCGAGGGCGATGCTCGGCGCCAAGGACGCAAAGGACCTGTTCGACCGCAACGCCGCTCTCGCCCAGCCCGCCGTCGAGAAGGCGATCGCCTACTCGCGCAGCATGTACGACGTCGCCGTGCAGGCGCAAAACGAAATCTCCCGAGTCATGGAGACCCATTGCGCCGAAATGAACCGAGGTTTCCTTGCCATGCTTGACAAGGTGTCGCCCCAGGCGACGCCGGCCTCCGACGCAGCCGAGGCCGCCGTGAAGTCGGCTTTCGCCGCCGCGAGCGCCGCCTACAGCAGTCTGAGCCGCATCTCCCGGCGGGCGACCGAGCTGGCGGAGGCCAACGTCGCCGGGGTCGCGCGCGGAGTCAGGGCAGGCAGGAAGAAATCGGCCTGAGGAACGGTTTGCGGAGGCGCGCGCATTGCGCGCCCGAATCAGCGCAGCAGGCCCGCAGAGTTCGCTCTGGGGCGCATCGGATCAGTGGAGAACGAAAT
>JACPRN010000088.1 GCA_016189945.1 Betaproteobacteria bacterium | reverse complement strand
TGAAAGGCCTGAGCCTCCTGAACGCCTAGCCCGTTAGCCAAGCATGCAACTGGTCGCATTCCAGGTGCTGAACGGCTTCGTGTTCGGGATGCTGCTGTTCCTCCTGTCGGCCGGGTTGTCGCTCATCTTCGGCCTGATGCGGGTGCTCAACCTCGCTCACGGCTCCTTCTACATGCTCGGCGCGTTCTTCGGGTTCGCGCTGGTCAATGCCACCGGGAATTTCTGGTTGAGCTTCTTCCTCGCGCCGCTCCTGGTCGCACTGCTCGGGGGGGTCTTCGAAGTCGTGTTCCTGCGCCCCCTGTACCGTCGCGAGCTCAGCGGGCATCTGGACCAGATGCTGCTCACGGTGGGATTTATCTTCGTGTTCGTCGACATCGTGCGCAGCCTGTGGGGCGGCGACGTGTTGGGCATACCGGCCCCGGAGTCGCTGACCGGGGCAGTATCCCTCGCCGGGGTGTTTCTGCCCAAGTACCGCTTGTTCATCATCGTGCTGGGCGTCGCGGTTGCCGCCGGCCTATGGTTGCTGATCGAGCACACTCGCCTCGGCTCCGAGCTGCGCGCAGGGGTGGACGACGCCGACATGGCCGCCGGAATGGGCATCAACGTGTCGCGCATGTTTACCTGCACCTTCGCGCTCGGCGTGGGCCTTGCTGCGCTCGCGGGCGTCGCCGCCGGCCCGATGCTCGGGGTGAACATCGGCATGGACCTGGAGATCCTGATAGTCACCCTGATCGTGGTGGTGATCGGCGGCATGGGAAGCCTGAAGGGTGCTTTGCTCGCCAGCATTCTGATCGGCGAGGCCGACACCTTTGGGAAGGCCTACTTTCCCGAAGGCACCCTGTTCCTCATCTACGTGCTGATGCTGGCGGTGCTGCTTGTGAGACCCGCCGGCCTGTTCGGATTGCGCCAGGATGGATGAGAAGGCCGCAGCTGAGCGCCCGGCTCGCGCCATCTTCGCCTCCGGCGATCGCTTCGCCCGGGCGGCGCCTTACGCGGGTTTGGTTCTGTGCGCCGCGCTGGCGTTGGTCCCGCTGGTCCTTGGAGACTACGGTCGCAGCCTCGTAGCCGAAGTGCTGCTTTACTGCATTTTCGCGATGAGTCTCGATCTGCTCATGGGCTATACCGGCCTGATGTCCTTCGGCCATGCGGCCTTCTTCGGCATCGGCGCCTACACCGTCGCGGTGCTGGGCGTCCAGTTCGGGCTGCACCCGCTCCTCGGAATGCTGGCGGCGGTGGTGCTCGCATCCCTATGTGCTGCCGTGATCGGCTTTTTCTGCATACGCGCAAGCGGCGTCTACTTCATCATGCTGACGCTTGCTTTCGCGCAGCTCCTGTATTCGGTGGTGATCAGGTGGCGATCGGTCACGAACGGCACGGACGGAATCACCTCCCCGCAGCTCGCTTCCGGCGAGGCCACTTACTACGTCGTTCTGGCCTTCTTCCTTATCGTCTATTTCGGGTTGCGGCGGCTGGTCGCCGCGCCGCTGGGCAATGTATTCATCGGCATCCGCGAAAATGAAATGCGCATGCGCGCGGCGGGCTACGCCACTGCGCGCTTCAAACTGCTCTCCTTCGTGATCGGCGGGGGCTTGGGCGCAATCGCCGGCGCGCTGTTCGCCCTGCACAACGGCTTCGTGTCGCCTGGTGTGCTGTTCTGGATGCTCTCCGGCGAGGGCATGGTCATGGTGATCCTGGGCGGCCTTGGCACCCTTTTGGGGCCGATTGTCGGGGCGAGCGTTTTTATCATCCTCAAGCACCTCGTCAGCATCTACTCGTCTCACTGGGAATTCATCGTGGGGGCCACCTTCATCGCCTGCGTGCTCTTTTTCAAGCAAGGGATCTACGGCTGGTGCCGCGAGCTGCTCGAACAGAAATCGCGCCCATGAGCATTTTGCGCACGGTCGACCTGACGCGGAGTTTTGGCAGCTTGCTCGCCACCGATAGCGTCAGCCTCGACATCCAGGCGGGCGAGCGCCATGCCATCATCGGACCGAATGGCGCAGGAAAGTCGAGTTTGCTCCATCAGCTCGGCGGGCAGCTTAGGCCGAGTTCGGGGCGGATCTATTTCAAGGACAGCGATATCACCGGGCTCGGGCCCGAGCGCATCTGCAGGCTGGGAATCAGCAGAACCTTCCAGACCAGCAACCTCTTCAGCCGCCTCTCGGTGCTGGAGAACGTGCGCCTCGCAGTGCTTTCGCGGCGCGGCAACCCGCTCGCGCCCTTCGTGCCGCTCGCCCGACTGGGGGCGATCGAGGCGCGTAGTCTCGAGATTCTGGAAATGGTCGGCCTCGCCGGGCGCAAGGCAGACCCGGTGCGAAATCTCTCTTACGGCGAGCAGCGCCAGATCGAGATCGCAATCGCCCTTGCCACCGAGCCCGAGCTGCTTCTGCTGGACGAGCCGACCGCCGGAATGTCGCCTGCGGAGACCGCGCGCATGATCGAATTCGTCGCCCGGCTCCCCCGGACGCTCACCGTGCTGATGATCGAGCACGACATGCAGGTGGTGTTTTCGCTTGCCGATCGCATCACCGTGCTGCACTATGGGCGGCTGCTTGCGACCGGCACGCCGGGGGAGATCACAGCCAACAAGGACGTGCAGGATATCTACCTGGGATCCGCGCACTGATGGCGGCATTGCTCGAACTCAAAGACGTGCACGCGTACTACGGCGACAGCCACGTGCTGCGCGGCGTGTCGCTCTCAGTGGAAGAGGGAGAGGTGGTGGGCTTGCTCGGGCGCAACGGCGCGGGGAAGACCACCACGCTGCTCACCATCATGGGCTACCTGCGTGCGCGCCAGGGCGCGATCGTTTTCCGCGGCGAACGGATGGGTGGACTGCACCCCTACCGCGTCGCGCGCCGTGGCATCGGATTCGTTCCGCAGGAACGGCGGATCTTTCCGAGCCTCACCGTGCGCGAGAACCTGAGTATCGGCGAGCGCAGCGACGGCCGCGGCCGCTGGAGCGTCGAGGACATATGGAACATCTTTCCCAACCTGCACGCGCGCCAGAAGAATCTGGGCTGCCACCTCTCCGGCGGAGAGCAGCAGATGCTCGCCATCGCCCGCGCCCTGATGGTCGATCCCGTGCTGCTGTTGCTGGACGAGCCCTCCGAAGGGCTCGCGCCGCTCATCGTCGAGAAAATCGTGCAGGTGCTGCACGATGTCAAGGGCAAGGGACTGACGATCCTTTTGATCGAGCAGAACCTCAACACTGCGCTCAGGCTCGCCGACCGGCATTACGTCCTTTCGAAGGGAGAGATCTGCTACTCGGGGACCTCCGGCGATCTCGAGGGAAGCGAGGAGGTGATGAAGAAGTACCTGGGAGTCTAGGCCGCATCACTCGAGGAGACGAAGCCATGAACCGACCGTTTAAGCGAACAATCGTCGCGCTTGCCTTGGCAGCCCTTGCCCTACCCCTGGCCGCCGCCGCGCAGTCCGCGCCCGCTTGGCCCTCGCGGCCGGTGCGTCTCGTCGTGCCGCTGCCCCCCGGAAGCGGCAGCGACCTGCTCGCTCGTGCCTTCGCGCAGCGCCTGACGATGCAATGGGGCCAGTCCGTCGTGGTGGAAAACCGCCCAGGTGCGAGCACCATCGTCGCCAACGAAGCGGTCGCGCGCGCCGCACCCGATGGCCATACGCTGGTGTTCGCGATCGACGGCGGCTTCACCGTGAATCCGCACCTGTACGCGAAGCTGCCGTATGACCCGATCAAGGACTTCGCTCCGATCACGCTGATCACGATCTTCGGGACGCTGCTCGTCGCCAACCCGTCGTTGCCCGCGAACAGCGTCCCCGAGCTGATCGCGCTGGCCAAAGCGCAGCCGGGCAAGGTTTCCTACGGCTCGATCGGCTCCGGCAGCCAGATGCATCTGCTCTCGGCCATGCTCGGCCACAAGGCGGGGATCGAGATCCTGCATGTCCCCTACAAGGGCATTCCGCAGATGATGACGGCGGTGTTGACAGGGGAAGTGCAGCTCAGCTGGGTGGGCGTTTTTTCGGCTCGGCCGCTGGTGCAGGCCGGGCGGCTGAAGGCGCTCGGATTCGGCGGCGCGAAGCGCGCAGCGATGATGCCCGAGGTGCCCACGCTTGCCGAGCTCGGCTATCCGGAGGTGGAGGCGTCGGTGTGGTACGGGCTGCTCGCCCCGCGGGCGACGCCGAGGCTGATCATCGAACGCATCCACGCGGATGTCCTGAAGCTCCTCCGGGATCCGGAATTCCGCGACAAGGAAATGTTATCCAAAGGCTATGAGCCGAGCGGCCTCGGTCCGGAGGAATTCGCTGCGTTGATCGTGCGCGAGACCGCCGCGCGCGGCGTGATGGTGAAGATCTCCGGAGCGCGGGCGGAGTAACCTGCGCGCATCAGAGCTCATTGTTCGACGGGAACGAAAGTCTTCAAAACCGGTGAAATTCCTTGAACTCCGGCGCCCGATGCGCCAGTTCCCAGGGATCGATGCGCACGTCAACGATCGCCACCTTGTCCAAGGCAAGCGCCTTGAGCACCACCGGCTCAAGGTCCTTCGGGTCGTCGACGCGGAAACCGACTGCGCCGTAGGCCTCGGCGAGCTTCACGAAGTCTGTTTCGCCGTACTCGGAGCCAAGCTGCCGGTTGCCGTAATACCCCTTCTGAAAAATGCGAAGTGCGCCGAAAGACTTGTCGTTGTAGATGACGACCGTGACCGGAATATTCTCGCGCACCGCGGTTTCGATCTCCTGGGCATTCATGCTGAAGTCGCCGTCGCCGATCGGAACGATCACCTGCCGCTCCGGACGCCCGAGCTTCATGCCGAGCGCCGCCGCGAACGCCCAAGCCATCGAGCCCGTCCCGCTGGCGCAGTGATAGGAATCCGGACGGTAAATCGGCAGGAAATTCGAAAAGTGCGTGTTGTGCCCCGCACCCATCACGAAGATCGCATCTTTCTTGGCGACCTTTTCAAGCACCTTTACGATGAGTTGCGGCTTGATCGGCTTGGAGTCCAGATCGGCGTTGAAATAGATCTCCCGTTCCCTCTTCTTATAGGCGGCGATCGCCGACGCCGCGCGCGCCCGATCGGCAGCGGCACGCGAGAGCTTCTTCGAGGCAACGATCGCCAGCGCGTCCTCGAGAAACGATCTGCAGTCCGCCTGAATGCCAAGCTGCACCGCGTATTGGCGTCCGAGATCCACCGGGTCGGCCTCGACCTGGATGATCTTCGCGGCGGTCGAGATAAGCTGCCAGTTGATCGTATTCACGTTCCGGAATTGGCAGCTAAGACCGAGCACGACGTCCGCCTCACCGAGCATCGTGTTCGCAGCCGTTTGGCCGAAGTGACCGAGCAGACCGCAGGCGAGCTCGTGATCCTCGGGAATGTTGCCGCGACCCATCTCGACGGCAACGACCGGGATTGAAAGGGCATCGGCAAAACGCACGAGTTCTGCGTGCGCCCTCGACCAGGTCACGCCGCGACCGGCGACGATGACGGGGTTCTTCGCTCCCGCCAGCAAGGTGACGGCCTGTTCGAGCGCAGCGGCTTCCGGGCGCATCGCGCGCGTAACATAACCCATGTGGGACCCGCCCTTCAGCGAAAGGTCGGAACTTTCGACCTCCGCCGGCTGCGCAAGAAGGTCTTTCGGGAAGTCGATGTGAACGGCGCCAGGAAGTCCGGAGAGCGCGGCCTGCATCGCCGTCCTCATCAGTCGGCGCGCGTCCTTCGCCTCGAGCATCTGCTCGGAGAATTTCGTGAACTTCTTGAACACGCCGACGACGTCGAACTCGTGCCACAGGTCGCGGCCCAGTCGATAGCGGTCGAGGTTGGCCGACAACACCATGACGGGAACGTTGTCCTTCGCCGCCGTCCAGGTCCCCAGCACCGCATTGGCGACGGCGGGCCCGACGTGCATCGTGGCGACGCCCAGGCCGCCGGTGACGCGCGAATAGCCATCGGCCATCGCGACGGCGCTCATCTCGACGCGGGTCGTTATGTAACGAATCTTGTCCTGCCGGCGATAGATCGCGTCGATTATCGGGAGGATAGTGTCGCCGGTCATTCCGAAGACGAATTGCACCCCCTCCTCGACAAGGGCATCCACGACGGCATCCGATGCGAGCCCTTGACTCGCGATGACAGGCTTGGAACGGATGTCTTCAGACATGTTGGCCCTCCTCCTGTTGAAATGCACATAGCACCGACTGCGGCGCCGTCAATTTCCCGCTTTGGCCCTTTCGTTGGGCTGAATGCTCTCTTTCCAATACTTCAGCATCAGGTCCTTCGATACCTTGCCGCGGTCGGTCTTGGGAATCGATTCCATGAAATGGACCGACTGAGGCATCTTGAAATCCGACAGGCGCGGCCTGAGGTGCCCGATGACGGACTCGACGCTAAGCGTCTGGCCGGATTTCGGCACCACAAAGCACGCCACCGCCTCGCCGTAGATGGCATCCGGCACGCCGATGGTCGCCGCATCGAGCACCCCCGGGTGCTCGCACAGGATCGCGGTGATTTCCGCCGGCGCGATGTTCACCCCGCCGCGAATGATGAGGTCCTTCTTGCGTCCGGTGAGAAAAACGTAGCCGTCCTCGTCGAAGTGCCCGAGGTCCCCGGTCAAGAGCCCCTTGGCCGGGCGCGGCTGAAGCTGCCTGCGCGCGATCAGATACGCGGAGAACACCTGGGGCCCGTCGACCAGCAGCTCGCCGTCCGCCCCGACCGGCACGTCGTTGCCATCGTCGTCGACAAAGCGCGCGACGAGGTTGCGCAGCGGCTTGCCCACCGGACCGCGGCGCGGCGCCTTCGGATCGTTGGCAAACATGAAACCGCCTTCGGACATGCCGCAGGCCTGCACCAGGGTGATGCCGTAGCGCTTCTGGAACGCGTCGTAGGTCTCGGGGGCAATCGGCGCGCTGCTCGTCGTCATGTAGCGCAGCGTCGGCAGATCGGCCTTGGTCACCGGGTGCGGGCGCTCAAGCAGCATCGTGATC
>JACPRN010000045.1 GCA_016189945.1 Betaproteobacteria bacterium | reverse complement strand
GGCCTTCATCGTCTCCTGCACCTTGGGCCGCGCGGCGACGCGTGCCATGTAGGCTTTGATGTTGGGCCATTTGGCGAGGTCGATCTTGTGGAAGTTGGTCCAGTTGAGCACGGCAAACAGATAGGCGTCGGCGACGCTGAACGCCTCGCCCATCACGTATTGCCTGCCTTCGAGCGCTTTTTCCAAGGCGTTGAAGCGCCAGGCGATCATGCCGAGCTGAAACTCCTTTACCTCCGCGGCCAATTTCGGTTTGAACAGTGGGCCGATCTGCTTGTGAATTTCGGTAGCGGTGAAGTTCACCGCCTCCATGAGGCGATAGCGCTGCATAGTGCCCAATGCGGGCGCGAGGCCTGAGCCCGGCTTCTGATCGGCGAGGTACTGGATGATGACGGCGTCCTCGGTGAGGACCTCGCCGTTGTCGAGCGCGAGGGCGGGCACGTACCCTTTCGGGTTGATCTTCCAGTAATCGTCGCCCGCCTCGGTCTTCTTGTTGGGGATGTCGACTTTCACCAGGTCGAACGGGTAGCCTGCCTCGCGCAGGACGATGTGCGCGGCCATCGAGCAGGCCCCGGGGGAATAGTAGAGCTTCATGCACGACTCCTTGGATTGCTGGTTGAACACGTAACGCCGGCGCCCGCCGCGTGCACCGAACGCCCGCGGCCGGGCCGCAATCAGTTTACCGCTACTGCAGCCTTGGCTTCTTGAACAGCTCGTTGCGGTCCACCGAGCGCACCTGCACCTGGAGGGGAGTGCCGTTGCGCAGAATCGTGAGCGGCACTTCGACCCCAGCCGGCCCCAGGCGCCAGAGCTTTCGGAACAGATCGGCCGCGCTGGAGACCTGCTCGCCGCCCAGTTCGAGGACCACGTCGCCGGCGCGAACGCCCGCGCTCGCCGCCGGACCGGGATCGGCGACGCCGCTCACCAGCAGCCGTCCCTGCACCGCGCCGACATACAGGCCGAGCCAGGGACGCGGCGGCGCCGCGGGGCGGCCGAACTTGAGCAGGTCCTCCAGAATCGGTTCGAGCAGATCGACCGGGACGAACATGTTGCCCTGATCCGCTTTCCCCGCGAGCGATTCGCGGTCCTGTACCAGGAGCGATCCGACCCCGATCAACTGCCCGCTGCCGTCGATGAGCGCGGCGCCTGCCCATTGCGGATGGGGCGGCGCGGTGAAGATCGCCTCGTCGAGCAGATACTCCCAATAGCCGGCGAATTCGCGCTTGGCGACGATAGCCGCCTTGAGCGCATGTGCGCGCCCGCCGTGGCCGGCGACGATGACGGGGTCGCCGGCGGCCGCGCGTGCCGCCGAGCCGCGCCTGAGCGCCGGGGCGGCGAGGCGCCCGAGCGGCAGCACCAGGCCGAAGCCTGTGATCTGATCGTAGGCGAGCGGATGGCCCGCAACCACCGTGCCGCGGTTGGTAGTGAGCCAAATCGAGCTTGCCTCGCTGATCAGGTAGCCGATGGTGAGCACCAGGCCGTCTTCGCGGATGACCGCGCCGTAGCCGGCCCGTTCCGTTCCCAGGATCGAGGCGGTAAACGCGTCCTCGGGCACCTCCGAGCGCAGCAAAACGAGCGCATCGAGCGCCGCGTCCAGATCGAAGCCGAGCTCGTTGCCCCTCGGCTGCAGGTCCTTCGGAAATGCCCAGTGGATGGTTTCGGCCATGGTCGGGTCGGATCTGCGCGGGGTACGGGGCCGGACGGGGAGATTTGCCTGCAGCGATTATACGCATGGGCGGATTTTCTTCGCTATCCTTGCCCGCATCCGGGCTCGCATCAAGCAGGAGGGATCGCCCTTGGCGGCAATGACACCGCCTTCAGCGCCGCCATCGGCCCGGCGCGCTTGAGCGCTTGGAGCTGCGGCTCGTTGCGCACGAACAGCGAGCCGCCAAAGCCGAGCGCGTTGATCGAAATGGAATCGAAGCGCTCCCTCGATCGGGGCACGAGCAGCATCCAGCGGCGCGTGAGAAGCAGGTTGTAGGGCGTCGCTTGGCGCATCTCGCCTTCGACATCGACGGTGCCGATCGCTGACAGTGCAAGCAGCTCGCGATATAGCGCGTGCAGGCGAGCGCCCGCTCGCGAAGGCTCGTCGAACCACGCCGGGTCGATCCAGGCAAGGGCGTGCCCGAATGGGAGCCCCGGCACATGAAGGATGGCGCGCGCTCCGCGCGCCGGCTCGAATAAGGACTCCATCGGTACCGCTCGCCCTGCCTTGCCGAGCGGCAGCGGCACCAGTTGCAGGTGTTTGTGCGGTTGGCTCGCGCCGGCCGCCTCGCCCCCGTTATAGAAGCCCAGGCCGTCCATCTGCGCCATGCACACGGCGAGCGCCGCAAAATCGGCTTCGTCGAGCAGCGTCTCCTGGTGCACAAAGCTGCGCGTCACGATCAGGATATGGCGCTCGATGACGTTGAACTTGTTGAGCAGCGCGAGATGCGTGTCCGATACATCGGCGACAAACAGATTCGGCTCGTGGGGCAGAAACGGGTTCAGGCGCTTGCCGGTATGTTCCTTGGCACGGCGCCTGTCCGCGGCCTTGCGCGCCAGGCTCGATACCCGGCGAACCACGAAGTCGACACCCGCGTCGCGGATTTGTTCCTCGACAGTCTCGATCGGCTGCATCGCGCCGCACGCGAGCGCGCGGCGTGTGCAGGCGTCAAGCGCGGGCACCAGCGAACCAGGGGCCAGATCGAGACGCTTGTCAGTCAATCAGACTCCAACTCACAATCGGGAAGTCCAGCTAGGCGAGGCGTTTGCACTCCGTCGGGATCATTGGTATTTAAGGAAGCTCTGAAAAACGTCATTCCCGCGTGGTAAGCATGCCCCCGCGGAAGCGGGGGCGGGAATCCAGAAGATCCTTGATTCGACTGGACCCCCGCCTTCGCGGGGGTGACAAGAATCGAGTTCTTCAGAGCCTCCTTAACCGCTACGCAACGGGCGATGTTGCCCAATTCACTACCTATCGGTAATACCGGAGCCATACGCGATCCTTGAGCATCATCGGTTTGGACAATTGCAACCGGTGGCACATTAATCATGCCACGAAGCCTCTAAGTGGCATATTTAGGCACTCACCGCCCCGTACGCTCCCATGCCGCGTCCGGCCCGCGCCCCAGGCAACGCACGCCCCCTTCTGCGCGTACGGGTTCAGCCTTCGCTGACGTGGCAGCGTTATCATCGTTATCATTCGACATTCACGTTAAGATCGACGCCACACGCCATGAGCAACAACCCGATCCGGGATCTGTCCGACAAGCTGCGCCAATTCGCGCGCGAGCGCGACTGGGAGCAGTTCCACACGCCGAAGAACCTCGCCACCGCGCTGGTAGTAGAGGCAGCGGAGCTCGCCGAGCATTTCCAATGGCTGCGCGGCGAAGAAAGCGCGAACCTGACGGAGGAAAAGTTCAAGCAGGTGGCCATGGAAATGGGCGACGTGTTCATCTACCTGATTCGCCTCGCAGATATTCTCGGCGTCGACCTGATCGCAGCCGCCGAGGAGAAAATGTCGCTCAACGCGGCCCGGTACCCCGCCGACAAGGTGCGCGGAAAGGCGCTGAAGTACAAGGACCTTTGAGCCGGAAAGATGGGTCAGACCCCCGACATGAGCGATTCCACGCCCCGGACGATTTACCTCAGGGACTATGCCCCGCCGGCGTTCCTCGTCCCGCAGATCGCGATCGAGTTCGAGATTCTCGAGGACTTCGTGCGCGTGCGCTCGCGCCTTGCGCTCGCGCGCAATCCGAGGGCGCCCGACGCGCGCGCACCGCTCGCGCTCGATGGCGACGAACTGGAACTGGAGGCGATCGCGCTCGACGGGCGAGCGCTTGCCGCAGGCGATTACACTGTCGACAGGGAGCGCTTGAGCATCGCTTTGGTTCCGGACCGGTTCGTGCTGGAGACCACCTGCCGCATCCGGCCGACGAAGAACACCCGGCTCGAGGGCCTCTACGCCTCGAAGGACGGGCTCTTTACCCAATGCGAAGCCGAGGGCTTCCGGCGCATCACCTATTTCCCCGATCGGCCGGACGTGATGTCGAAGTACACCGTGACCATTCGCGCCGAGCGCGAACGCTATCCGGTGCTGCTGTCGAACGGCAATCTCGTTGCCTCCGGCGCCTCCGCTTCCCGGATCGGAAGGGAGGAACACTGGGTCAGGTGGGAGGACCCTTTCCCCAAGCCGTGTTATCTCTTCGCCCTCGTGGCGGCCAAGCTCGATTGTCTCGAAGATGGCTTCGTCACCCGCTCGGGCCGCTCGGTGAGCCTGGCGATCTACGTCGAGCCGGGTCGGCTCGACCAATGCGGCTTTGCCATGCAGGCGCTCCAAAAAGCGATGCGCTGGGACGAGGAGGTGTTCGGCCTCGAAGTCGATCTGGATCGCTACATGATCGTCGCCGTGGGCGACTTCAACATGGGGGCGATGGAGAACAAGGGCCTCAACATCTTCAACACCAAGTACGTGCTCGCGCGCCCCGACATCGCCACCGACGGCGACTTCCAGGCGATCGACCGCGTCGTCGCGCACGAGTATTTTCACAACTGGACCGGGAACCGCGTCACCTGCCGCGACTGGTTCCAGCTCTCGCTCAAGGAAGGCCTCACCGTGTTTCGCGAGCAGGAGTTCGGCGCCGACATGTATTCGCGTCCGGTGCAGCGCATCCAGGAGGTGCGCTCGCTGCGCGCGGCGCAGTTCCCCGAGGATGCCGGACCGATGGCGCATCCGGTGCGTCCGGACTCCTACATGGAGATCAGCAACTTCTACACCGCAACGGTCTACGAGAAGGGCGCCGAGGTGGTGCGCATGATGCACACGCTTCTCGGCGCGCCGGGCTTCCGCAAGGGAATGGACCTGTACTTTGCGCGTCACGACGCTCAGGCGGTGACCTGCGACGATTTCGTGCAGGCGATGGCCGACGCCTCGGGCGTCGATTTGGCGCAATTCAAGCGCTGGTATTCCCAGGCGGGAACGCCGCTCATCGAGGTTGCGGACGAATACGATGCCCGCGCCGCGCGCTACACGCTCGCGCTGAAACAGTCATGCCCTCGCGCCCCCGGAGAAGAGACGAATCTGCCGTTTCATATCCCGCTCGCGGTGGGACTGGTCGGCCCCGACGGCGAGGACGTGCCGCTGCAGCTCGAGGGCGAGGCGCGCCCCGCGGGCGCCACGAGGGTGCTCTCGCTCGGGGAGGAGAGCGAACGCTTCACCTTCATCAACGTGAAAGCGAGACCGGTGCCGTCGCTTGCGCGCGGGTTCTCGGCGCCGGTGATCGTCAAGTTCGACTACGACAAGGGCTCGCTCACGCACTTGATGGCGCACGACGCCGACAGCTTCAACCGCTGGGAGGCCGGGCAACGGCTCGCAGTGGGAATTCTTCTGCGCTCGGTCGCCTCGCTGCGGGCGGGCGGCAGTCCGGAGAAGCCGCGGGCGTACATCGCCGCATTCGAGCGCGTGCTCGAGGGCAGCGCGAGCGACCCGGCCTTCGCCGCCGAAGCGCTCACGCTGCCCTCCGAAACCTATCTCGCCGAGCAGATGAAGGTGGTGGATCCGGATGCGATCCACGCCGCGCGCTGCGCCCTGCGCCGGGAGCTGGCCGAATCGCTGCGGGAGGAGCTGGAGCGCGCCTATTCGGCCAACCAGACCCCGGGCCCCTATGTTCCCGATGCCGCATCGGCGGGCAAGCGCGCGCTCAAGAACCTCGCCCTTTCCTATCTGATGGAACTCGATGAGCCGGGCGTGCGCTCCCTGTGCACCGCGCAGCTCGAGGCCGCCGGCAACATGAGCGACGCCATCGCGGCGCTGGCGACCCTTGCCCACTACGACTGCCCCGAGCGTGCCAGGGCGCTGGCGGCCTTCTACGCGCGCTGGAAAGACGAGCCGCTGGTGGTGGACAAGTGGCTTTCCCTGCAGGCGGCCTCGCGCCTGCCCGCGACGCTCGCGGAAGTGAGAAGGCTCACCGCGCACCGGGCATTCGACATCCGAAATCCGAACAAGGTGTACGCGCTCATCCGCGGCTTTTGCGCCAATCACGCGCGCTTTCACGCCGCCGACGGGCAAGGCTACGCATTCGCGGCCGAGAGAATCATCGATCTGGATTCGATCAACCCGCAGGTGGCCGCGCGCATCGCGCGCGCATTCGACCGCTGGAAGCGGTTCGATGCCGGGAGGCAGGCGCATGCGCGCGCGGCGCTGGTCAGCGTCCAGGGCGCACGAGGCCTCTCGAAGGACGTCGCCGAGATCGTCGGCCGGGCGCTCGCGTGAAATCGAGCGCGAACACGGCGCCGGATTCGGTTTGACCGGGGTCAAAGGGCGCGACGCGATCTCCGCGTAGCATTTTTCGGAAAGAAATGGGGTCTGACCCCATTTTTCCTCCGCGATGAGAATCACGCAGATCGGCGTGCAGGAGGCGATCGAGAGCCTGCGCTCTCGCGCCGACGGACTTTCCCCGGAGGAAGCCGGGCGAAGGCTCGCCGAATACGGTCCCAACCGCGTCGAGGAAATCAGAGGCGAGCACCTGATGCTGCGCCTCGCGCGCGAGTTCACCCACTTTTTTGCCCTGATCCTGTGGCTTGCCGCGGGGCTCGCGCTGGTTGCCGAGCTGAACGATCCGGGCAAGGGAATGGCGGCGCTCGGCTATGCCATCGTCGGCGTCATCGTGATCAACGGCGCGTTCTCGTTCTGGCAGGAGTACCGGGCCGAGCGCGCCATCGCCGCGCTCAAAGACCTGCTGCCGCGGCAGGCAACCGCACTTCGCGCCGGCGTTGCCTGCCGCATTCCTGCCGAGCAGCTCGTTCCCGGCGACATCATCCTGGTGCAGGAAGGCGATGACATTGCCGCCGATTGCCGGCTGATCGAATCCGTCAACCTGCGCGTCAACGCGGCAACCATGACCGGCGAATCGCTGCCCAAAGCGCTGAGCGCCGCCCCGAGCGAGGAAATCGATCTGCTCGCCTGCCGCAATGCGCTGCTCGCCGGCACCGCCGTGGTTTCCGGCGAAGGGCGCGCCATCGTGTTCGCCACCGGCATGCGCACCGAGTTCGGCCGCATCGCGCGCCTCACGCAGACCGACCGCGCGGAAGCGTCTCCGCTGCAGCGCCAGATCGCGCACCTGTCGCGGCTGGTGGCGCTGCTGGCGACCGCGCTCGGCGCCGTTTTCTTCTTCATCGGCCAGTTGCTCGGCCTGTCGTTCTGGGAGAATTTCATTTTCGCCATCGGCATCATCGTCGCCAACGTTCCCGAGGGACTCCTGCCCACGGTGACGCTCGCGCTTGCCATGGCGACCCAGCGCATGGCGCGGCGCAATGCGCTGGTGCGCCATCTGCCTGCGGTCGAAGCGCTCGGATCGGCGACGGTCATTCTTTCGGACAAGACCGGAACCCTGACCCTGAACCGGATGGCGCTGCGCAGCGTATTTCTCGCCGAGCGCACGCTCGCTTTGCCGCTTCCGGCGCAGGACGCGCCGGCGCAGGGCTCGCCCTTTTTCCTCATCGCCTTGCACTGTAACAACCTGCGCGAAGTCGCCCAGGAAGGCCATCTGGCGCTGCTGGGCGATCCGATGGAAGCGGCGCTGCACGAGGCGGCGCGCGCCGTGCTCGGTCCCCTGCGGGAATATGCGCGCCTCGGCGAGATTCCCTTCGACGCCGATCGCAAATGCATGTCGACCGTGCACGAAACGCCCGCAGGCCGGGTGCTCTATT
>JACPRN010000044.1 GCA_016189945.1 Betaproteobacteria bacterium | reverse complement strand
GGCACGAGGGCCGCAAGGTCGTGCTGCTCTTCGAGGGCCGCGATGCCGCCGGCAAGGGTGGCGTCATCAAGCGGATCATCGAACCGCTCAATCCCCGCGCCTGCCGCGTGGTGGCGCTTGGCACGCCGACCGAGCGCCAGAAGACCCAGTGGTATTTTCAGCGCTACGCTGCCGAACTGCCGGCGGCGGGCGAGATAGCGTTGTTCGATCGCTCCTGGTACAACCGGGCCGGAGTGGAGCGCGTTATGGGTTTCTGCACGGAAGCGGAATACTGGGAGTTCATGCGTTGCTGTCCGGAGTTCGAGCGCATGCTGGTGCGCTCCGGTATCACGCTCGTGAAATACTGGTTCTCGGTCAGCGACCAGGAACAGGAACGCCGCTTCAGATCCAGGATCGAGGATCCGACCAAGCGCTGGAAGCTCTCGCCGATGGACCTGGAGGCGCGCAATCGGTGGCAGGATTACTCCCGCGCCAAGGACGATATGCTTGTCCACACCGACATCGAACAGGCAAGGTGGTATGTAGTCAATTCGGACAACAAGAAGCGGGCTCACCTGAACTGCATTGCCCACCTCTTGGGCCTGCTTCCCTACAAGGAGGTAGCGCACAAGAAGGTGAAGCTTCCCAAGCGCAAGCCCGAATTGCGCCAGGGCTATGCCCGTCCCCCGCTGGAAACCCAGAACTTCGTCCCCGAGATCTATTAGGACCCAATCAACCAGGAGCAACAGCCGTGAACGACAACGCTCCGATATTCAGCGTGACCATCGATGCAAAAGGCGTCGCCCTGGCGAGAATCGAGCCGGGAAGCCGCGGCTATCGCAAATCCAGGAAGAAAGCAATCATGCGGCAACGCGACGCTCTCGAGCTGCACCGCAAATTGAAGGCGGTCGGCAAAGGCCATGATGGCGTCTATGCGTTCCAGTTCCTCGACACCGCCAGGACTTTCGCCATGCTGCACCTGCAGGCGATCGAGCACGCGATCCAGGACAACATGGACCGGGTTCTCGCCTACGACGCAACCGCGAAGCCGAAGACCCGCTAGCCAGCGGTACCGATGCCGCCGCGTTATCGCAAATGTCCGAAGTGCGGCCACGAGCGCACGCCAGTGGACACGGCATCCGAGGACGCATGCCCGGCCTGCGGGCTGATCTTTTCCAAGTACATGAAAACGAGGTTCGCGGCGCCGGACGCCTCGCGCGCCGCGATCGATCCGCTGCGCGAGGAGGAAACGACGGTCCTGGTGCGGGCAGGAGCGCTGCTTTTCCAGGTGCCGGACGAAGCCGAGCCAATTCACGTCTACGCCCGCGCGCTCCTGCTCGCAATGATCGTCTTCTATGGGGTAAAGCTTGCCGCGATGGATATACCGTCCTGGCAAATGTCGTCCTCTTTCATTCACGCGCCGATGGTTCCCATTCACGAATTCGGGCATGTCCTGTTCCGGCCATTCGGCGAATTCATGATGCTGCTCGGCGGATCGCTGTTCCAGGCCGGACTGCCGCTTGTCCTCGCCGGCATATTCCTCCTGAAGAACCGCGATCCGTTTGCCGCGTCGGTGATGCTGTGGTGGTCCGCCGTCGCGGTAATGGACATCGCGCCCTATGTCTACGATGCGCAGCAGCCCCAGCACATCCTGCTCACCGGCCGCACCGGTGACACCGGTGCGCATGATTTCATCGACGTCCTCGGTGCGCTCGGCCTGCTCAACCGCGCCCGCGCGGTCGGTTACGGCGTGCACGCATTCGGTGTAGTCATGCTCGCCGGGTCGATTGCTTGGGGCGCAGCGCTGGTGTGGCTGCAGTTCCGGCGCCGCGGCGGACGTTGATGCTGAAAGGCTCGAACCTGCCTCTGCGGCGCCTTAAACGCTCCACTCCCCGCTCAGGATCCTCTCCGCCCAGAACAGCCCGGCGACGGTCTTGGCATCGGTGATGCGTCCCTCCCGCACCCATTCGAGCGCGGTGGCAATGGGCAGCTTGAAAATCTCGATATTTTCGCCGTCATCGGGCTTCGCGCCGTGGTGGGCGAGCCCCTGCGCGAGGAAGATCTCGATGCGCTCGCTCGAATACCCGATGACCGGGTGGATGGTGGCGACGAAACGCCAGGCCGAGGCGCTGTAGCCCGTCTCCTCGAGCAGTTCGCGCTTGGCGCACTCCAGCGGCGGCTCGCCCGGATCGATCTTGCCGGCGGGCAGTTCGAGCATGTCGCGCCTCAAGGGATAGCGGAACTGGCGCTCCATCACCAGCTCGCCGTCCTCGAACACCGGTATCACCATCACCGCCCCCGGGTGCTCGATGTATTCGCGTTCGGTCTGCCGGCCATCGGGCAGGCGCACGCTGTCGCGGCGCACGCGAAGGAGCTTGCCGCGGTAGACCCACTCGCCCTTGATCCGCTTTTCGGTGAGATCGCGTTTGCGCCAGGCCAGCTCGAACTTTTTCGGACCGGTCATATCTGGGGCAGGCAGGCCCCGGCGACGCTCAAAGGGCCTTGATCGAGTAGAAACAAAGCTGCATCAGCGGCCCGGGCATGATCCCGAGCAGAAGAACCGCCAGGCCGTTTGCCGAGAGCAGCACGCCGGCGTCGAGCCGGGGTTCGATCGCCGCCGTTTGCAGCGGCTCGTCGAAATACATCACCTTGACCACCCGCAGGTAGTAAAAAGCGCCCACCAGCGCGAACATCACCGCCACCACGACCAGCCAGACCTGCCCGGTGCCGAGCGCGGCCAGCAGCACCGCGTACTTGGCGAAGAAGCCCACCGTCGGCGGCACCCCGGCAAGCGAAAACATGAGCAGCATCATGATGAACGCGAACCACGGGCTGCGGGCGTTCAGCCCCTTGAAGTCGTTGATGTTTTCCGACTCGAACCCGGAGCGCGAGAGCAGCAGCACCATGCCGAAGGCGCCCAGGCTCATGAGCACGTAGACGATGGCGTAGAACATCGCGGCGCTGTAGGCGTCGGCGGCGTTCAGCCAGTTGTTGTTCACGACGCCCGAGAGCAGTCCCAGCAGCATGAAGCCCATGTGCGAAATGGTCGAGTAGGCGAGCATGCGCTTGATGTTGCTCTGCGCGATGGCGGCGAGGTTGCCGATCGCCATCGACAGCACCGCGAGGATCACCAGCATCTGCTGCCAGTCGACCGCAAGGGCCAGGAGACCGTTCACGAGCAGGCGCATCGCCATGGCGAAGCCCGCGAGTTTCGGCGCCGAGCCGATGAACAGCGTCACCGCCGTGGGCGCGCCGTGGTAGACGTCGGGAATCCACATGTGGAACGGCACCACGCCCAGCTTGAAGGCGATCCCGGAGACGACGAAGACCAGGCCGAACACCAGCACCGCCTTGTTGACCTTGGCGCCCTCGAGCGCCTTCGCCACGGCGGTGATCTCCAGCGACCCCGTGGCCCCGTAGATCATCGACATGCCGTACAGGAGCAGCCCCGATGCGAGCGCCCCCAGGACGAAGTACTTCATCGCCGCCTCGGTCGCCGCCGCCGAGTCGCGCTGCAGCGCGACCAGCGTATAGAGCGCGAGCGACATCAGCTCCAGGCCCAGGTACAGGGTGAGGAAATGATTGGCCGAGATCATCACCATCATGCCCAGCGTCGCGAACAGCACCAGGACGAAGAATTCGCCGCGGTACATCCCCCGATCGGCGAGATACGAGCGCGAGTACACCAGGCACGCCGCGACCGCGATGTAGGTCATGGTCTTCAGCAGGTTGCCCATGTAGTCGGACACGAACATGTTGTTGAACGTGTAGGTCACCTGCCCGCCGGTTGCCTGCACCGTGCCCACGGTGAGCACCGCGCAGCCGAGCAGCGTGAGGAGCGAGAGCGAATAGATCACGTCGCGCTGCTCGTCCTTCAGGAACAGGTCGACGACCAGGATCACGCACGCCATCGCCGCAAGGAAGATCTCCGCGTAGGCTGGAACGAGGTCGGGCATGGGAAAGTTCATCGTTTCGGCCTCAGAGCTTGCTCACCGCGACATGGCGCAGCAGGTCGTTCACCGATGCGTGCATGATCTCGGTAAAGGGCGCCGGATACACGCCCAGCCACAGCACCGCGATCGCGAGCAGCCCGAGGAACAGCGACTCACGGCCGCCGATATCGGAGAGCGCTGCGACGCGCGCGTTGCCCACCTCGCCGAAGATCACGCGCTTGTACATCCACAGCGTATAGGCGGCGCCCCAAATGAGGGTCGTGGCGGCGATCGCCGCGATCCAGAAGCTGGTCTTCATCGCCCCCATGATCACCATGAATTCGCCGACGAAGCCGCTCGTTGCCGGCAGTCCGCAATTGGCCATGGCGAAGAGCATCATGAACGAGGCGAACTTCGGCATGGTGTTGACCGCCCCGCCATAGTCGGCGATCAGGCGCGAGTGCATTCGGTCGTACATGACGCCGACGCACAAAAACATGGCAGCCGAGACGAAACCGTGCGAGATCATCTGTATCAGCGCGCCTTCGACCCCGTAGGCGTTGAAGATGAAGAATCCCAGCGTCACGAAGCCCATGTGCGCGACCGAGGAGTAGGCGATCAGCTTCTTCATGTCGGCCTGCACCAGCGCGACCAAGCCGATGTAGACCACGGCGATGAGCGAGAGCACGATCATCATTCCCGAGAGGGCCTGGCTCGCGTCGGGCAGGATCGGCAGCGAAAAGCGCACGAACCCGTAGGCGCCCAGCTTCAGCATGATGGCGGCCAGCACCGCAGAGCCCCCTGTGGGCGCCTCGACGTGCGCGTCGGGCAGCCAGGTGTGCACCGGCCACATCGGCACCTTGACCGAAAAAGCGGCGAGGAAGGCGATGAAGAGCCAGATCTGCGCGCTCATCGCGAGCGGCAGCTTGTGATAGTCGAGGATGGAGAAACTGCCGCCCGCCTTGCTGTACAGGTAGAGGAGCGAAACCAGAAACAGCAGCGAGCCGACCAGCGTGTAGAGGAAGAACTTCAGCGCGGCGTAAACGCGGTTGGGGCCGCCCCAGATGCCGATGATCAGGTACATCGGGATCAGCGTCGCCTCGAAGAAGACGTAGAAGAGCACCGCGTCGAGGGCCGCGAACACGCCGTTCAGCAGTCCCGACATGACCAGGAACGAGGCCATGTACTGGGCCACTTTCGACTGGATCACCTCCCAGCCGGCGATCACGACCAGCACCGTGATGAAGCTGTTCAAGAGGATGAACAGCACCGAGATGCCGTCCACGCCCAGGTGGTAGTTGATGTTGAAGCGCTCGATCCAGGGCGAGAGCTCGACGAACTGCATGGCGCCCACGGCGGTGTCGAACCGGGTCACCAGGGGGATCGTCACCGCGAACCCGGCGAGCGCCCCGATCAGGGCGATCACCCGGGCTTCGCGGGGATTCCTGTCGCCGGCGGCGAGCACGACCAGCCCGCCGATGATCGGCAGCCAGATGGATAGGGTGAGCCAGGGGGTCGTCTGCATGTTATTGCGCCGTCGAGAGCATGCCAAACAGCGTGAGCAGGACCACCACGCCGATGATCATGGAGAATGCATAGTGGTAGATGAATCCGGACTGGATCCAGCGCACCACGCCGGCGAACCAGCCGACCAACTTCGCGCTGCCGTTGACCATCAGGCCATCGATCAGCGTCACGTCGCCCACCTTCCACAGCCCCGTGCCCAGCCGCACCACGCCGCCGGCGAAGAACCACTGGTTGAATTCGTCGAAACCGTATTTCTTCTCCAGGATGGTGGCGAGAATCCCCGCCTTGGCGCGGATCACCGCCGGCAACTCGGGCCGCACGATGTACAGGTACCACGCGATCGCGAATCCGGCGACCGCCAGCCAGAACGGCACCGAAGTCAGTCCGTGCAGCATCATCCCGACGACGCCGGGATACTCGCGTCCCATTTCGGCGATCCATTCGTGCTCTTTGGCGACGGCGATGGCGCCGCCGAAGTAGTCGCCGAAGACGATGCCGCCGATCACCCAACCCGAGACGATCGAGAAAAAGGCAAGCAGCACGAGCGGAACGGTGATCACCGCCGGCGATTCGTGCGGAGCGTGCCCGTGGCCACGCGCGTCGCGGCCGTGGTCGCCGCCCGCGGCGCGGAAGCGTTCCTCGCCGTGAAATGCGTAGAACACCAGCCGGAACGAATACAGCGCGCCGACGAATACTCCGGCGAGGGTCGCCAGGTAGGCGAATCCCGCCCCTGCGATAGGCGCGGCATGCGCCGCCTCGATGATCGTGTCCTTGGAGAAAAAGCCCGCAAACGGCGGAAAGCCGGCGTTGGCGATGGCGCCGATCAGCATGGTCGCATAGGTGATCGGCATGTACTTCCTCAAGCCCCCCATGTTGCGCATGTCCTGCTCGTGGTGCAGCGCGACGATGGCCGAGCCCGCGCCGAGGAACAACGCCGCTTTGAAGAACGCGTGGGTCATGAGGTGGAATATCGCCGCCGAGTAGGCCGATGCGCCCAGGGCCACGGTCATGTAGCCGAGATGCGACAGCGTCGAATACGCGACCACGCGCTTGATGTCGTACTGCACCAGCGCGATGAGCGCCATGAAGAACGCGGTGATGGCGCCGATCACGAGCACGAAGGAGCGCGCCTCCTCCGACAGTTCGAACAGCGGCGACATGCGCGCCACCATGTAGATGCCCGCCGTCACCATGGTGGCGGCGTGGATCAGGGCCGAGATCGGCGTCGGGCCTTCCATCGAGTCGGGCAGCCATACGTGCAGCGGGAACTGCGCCGACTTGCCCATGGCGCCGATGAAAAGGCCGATGCAGATCACCGTCACGAGCCCCCACTGGGTGCCGGGCCAAATCTCGATCGACGCCGACGCGAGGAACTGCCCCTGGGCGAATACCGCGGCATAGTCCAGGGTGCCGGCGTAGGCCAGCACGAGCGCCACCCCGATCAGGAACCCGAAATCGCCCACGCGGTTGACGAGAAACGCCTTCAGGTTGGCGAAGATCGCCGACTCGCGCTTGAACCAGAAGCCGATGAGCAGGTAGGAAACCAGCCCCACCGCTTCCCAGCCGAAAAAGAGCTGCAGGAAGTTGTTGGCCATCACCAGCATCAGCATCGAAAAGGTGAACAGCGCGATATAGGAGAAGAAGCGCTGGTAGCCCGGGTCGTCGGCCATGTAGCCGATGGTGTAGATGTGGACCATCAGCGAGACGAAGCTCACCACCACCATCATCAGCGCCGAGAGCCGGTCGATGAGAAAGCCGATTTCAAAGCGCGTCTCGCCGCTGGTGAGCCAGGTATAGACCGGGCCGTTGAAGACGTTGCCGTCCAGCACGTCGGCAAAAATCACGCAGGAGGCGGCAAACGCAACCGCGACGCCGAGGATCGCCGCCCAGTGGGCTCCGGCGCGCCCGATTCTCCGGCCGAACAGGCCGGCGATGATGGCGCCCGCGAGCGGCGCCAGCGGCACGACGAGGTAGAGCTGCTGCATTCCGGTCATCGCTTCAGCCCTTCAAGCCGTCGAGGTCGTCGACGTTGATGGTATTCAGATTGCGGAACAGCACCACCAGGATCGCCAGGCCGATGGCCGACTCCGCGGCGGCAACCGTGAGAATGAAGAACACGAACACCTGTCCGGATATGTCTCCCAGGTAATGCGAAAAGGCGATGAAATTGGTGTTCACCGCCAGCAGCATCAACTCGATCGCCATCAGCAGGATGATGACGTTCTTGCGGTTCAGGAATATCCCCACGATGCTGATCGCGAACAGGATCGCGCCAAGAATCAGGTAGTGCGATAGCGATAGCATGTCGTCTTCTCCCTGGTCAGTCCGGTTTTTCCGCTTTCATGGCCACCAGCCGCACGCGTTCCTCCCTGCGCACGGCGACCTGCTCGGCCGGACGCTGGTACTTCGTGTCCTTGCGCTTCCTCAGGGTGAGCGCGATGGCCGCGATCATCGCCACCACCAGCACCACGGCAGCGAGCTCGAACGCGTAGGCGTAATCGGTGTAGAGCAGCCTTCCGAGCGCCTTGGTATTGCTGTACCCGGGCCCCGGATCGGGCGGCGCGGGAAGCGTCTGCAGGCCGAAATAACGGCCGCCGAGCACCAGTCCCATCTCCAGGGCCATGAGCAGGCCGATCGCCGCACCGAGCGGCAGGTAGCTCCAGAAACCCTCGCGCAGGCGGTCGAAATTGATGTCGAGCATCATCTCCACGAACAGGAACAGCACCATGACCGCGCCCACGTACACCAGGACCAGGGTGATGGCGAGAAATTCGGCCCTGAGCAGTATCCAGGTCGCCGCCGCGGTGAAGAACGCGAGCACCAGGTACAGCGCCGAGTGCACCGGATTGCGCGCCGTGATCACGCGCAGCGCCGAATACACCAGGATCGCCGCGAATACGTAGAAAATGCCGGTTTCGATGTCCATCGATCACCTGTAGGCCGCGTCGGCGGCTCGGTCCTTTGCAATCTGCTCCTCGTACTTCTCGCCCACCGCGAGCAGCATTTCCTTGGTGTAATAGAGGTCGCCGCGCTTCTCCCCATGGAACTCGAAGATGCGCGTCTCGACGATGGCGTCCACCGGGCAGGCCTCCTCGCAGAAGCCGCAGAAAATGCACTTGTTGTAGTCGATGTCGTAGCGCGTGGTGCGGCGCGTGCCGTCGGCGCGCTCGGCCGCCTCGATGGTGATCGCCAGGGCCGGGCACACGGCCTCGCACAGCTTGCAGCCGATGCAGCGCTCCTCGCCGCTCGGGTAGCGCCTGAGCGCGTGCAGTCCGCGGAAGCGCGGGCTCAAGGGCGTCTTCTGCTCGGGGTACAGGACGGTGATCTTGCGCCGGAACAGATGCCGGCCGGTGAGGGCCATGCCCTTCAACAGCTCGAACAGGAGCAGCGAGCGCAATATCGCCTTGATGCGCTCGATCATCGGAACACCGACCACGGCGTCTGCATCCACGCCCCGATCACCACCAGCCAGACCAGCGTCAGCGGGATGAACACTTTCCAGCCCAGGCGCATGATCTGGTCATAGCGGTAGCGCGGGAACGTGGCGCGGAACCAGAGGAACAACGAAACGATGAAGAACATCTTCACCAGCAGCCAGCCGATCGGCGGCACCAAGTTGAACAGAGCGCTGTCGATCGGCGCTGCCCAGCCGCCGAAGAACATGACCGCGGTGAGCGCCGAGATCAGGATCATGTTCGAGTATTCGGCGAGGAAGAACAGGGCAAAGGCCATGCCCGAGTACTCGACCATGTGGCCGGCGACGATTTCGGACTCGCCCTCCACCACGTCGAAAGGCGCGCGGTTGGTCTCGGCCACCCCCGAAATGAAATACACCGCCAGCATCGGCAGCAGCGGCAGCCAGTTCCAGGAGAGGAAATTGAGTCCCTTGTCGGCGAACATGCCGCGGGTCTGCTGGCCGACGATGTCCGAGAGGTTCAGGCTCTGCGACACCATGAGCACGCACACCAGGGCGAAGCCCATCGCGATTTCGTAGGAGACGATCTGCGCCGCCGAGCGCATGGCGGCGATGAACGGATATTTCGAATTCGACGACCAGCCGGCGATGATGACCCCATACACCCCCATCGAGGTTATCGCCAGAATGTAGAGCAGGCCGGCGTTGACGTCGGCGAGCACGACTTCGGGGGCAAACGGTATCACCGCCCAGGCCGCCATCGCCGGGACCATCACCAGGAGCGGGGCGAGAAAGAACAGGGTCTTGCTTGCCGCCGCCGGAGCGATGATCTCCTTCAACATGAGCTTCAGGCCGTCGGCGATCGGCTGGAAGAGCCCCACCGGCCCGACGCGGTTGGGTCCGCGGCGGATCTGCATCCAGCCGATGAGTTTGCGCTCCCAGAGCGTCAGGTACGCGACCGCCCCGAGCAGCGGGGCGACAATGACGACGATGAGCACCAGCGTCTTCACCAGCGTGTACACGGGGCCGCCCCAGACCGGCCCAAACCAGGCGTGGGACAGCTCGGAGACCTGTGCCGGGATCCCGAGCAGGAATTCCATTTAGGCGCGCTCCACCGATATTTCCCCGGCCATGGCGCCGAGCCCGGCCGTCGAGGCATGCGCCGCGGCGACGCGCACGCACCCGGCGGGCAGCCCCTCGTCGCAGCCGAGTTCGAGCACCGCCTCGCCCGCATCCTGCCGCAGCTTGACCTTGGCGCCTGCGGCAAGCCCGAGCTTTGCGATCGTCGCCGCGTTCATCGCCGCCTTGGGCGGTCTCGCATCGCGCGTTTGCTGCAGCGAGCGGGCACGCCGCACGATCGGATCGGCAAAATAGATGGGGACGTCGGTGACGCGCTGCAGTGCGCCGTGCGCAACCGCGGCGGGGGCGCCTGCAGTAACGGAGACGCGGTTACCGAGCCGCGCCGGCAACGCTTGCGCCGGGCAGGCTTCGTCGCGCACCGCTTCGCTCGACTCGTAGCCGAACCCGGGCAGGCCGAGCAGGTTGCCGAGCACGCGCAGCACCTTCCACCCCGGGCGCGATTCGCCCAGCGGCCGCACTACGCCGTTGAAGCTCTGCAGCCGCCCTTCGTTGTTGATGAAGCTCCCGGCGGTCTCGGTAAACGGTGATATGGGGAGCAGCACTTGCGCGCAGTCAGTGGCGCGGCCGCGGTAGGAAGCGAGCGCCACCACGAACTTGGCCTGCGCGATCGCCGCCGTCGCCAGGGCGGGATTGGCGCAATCGAGCTCGGGCTCGGCTTGCAGCAGCAGATAGGACTTGCGCGGGTCCTCGAGCATCGCGCGCGCATTCAGTCCGCCGGGGCCCGGGACGCAGTTGGCGACATAGCCGCCGACGCTGTTCGCGGCTTCGCCGAGAAAGCCATGCCGCGCGCCCAGCAATCCTGCGAGCTCCTGCGCCAGCAGTTCGATCTGCGCGCTGCTCGCGTGCTGCTGTGCCAGGTTGCCGAGGAAAATGGCGATGTTGGTTCCGGAGACCAGGCTCTGAGCGATCGCCTTCGCCCGTTCATTCGGCGCCGCCTGCGCTGCGGCGGCGGGAACCGGCTTCTGCTTGGCCTCGGCGACGGCTCTGAGCACCTGCGCCAGCGCCGCAGGCAGCTCGGCCGGAGCGACGATCGCCTTGTTCGCCAGCGCGATCAGCAGCTCGTCGTCGGCGGCGTGGATCAGGTTCACCTGCTGCCCGCGCTTGGCCGCCTGGCGCAGGCGATTGGCGATCAACGGATGGTCTTTTCTCAGGAACGATCCGACCACGAGCACGCGGTCGAGCGAGCCGATGTCGGCGATCTTCATGCCGAGCCAGGGTGCACCCGAGCGTTTGCCGTCGGCGGAAAAGTCCCACTGGCGCAGGCGGAAATCGACGTTCTCGCAGCCCAGTCCGCGGGCAAGCTTGGCGAGCAAGGCGAGTTCCTCGAACGTGGCGTGCGGACTCGCCAGCGCGCCTATCGATTGGGCGCCGTGTTCGGCCTTGATCGCCTGCAGGTTCGCGACGACATGCTCGAGCGCCTGCTCCCAGCCGACTTCGCGCCAGGCGCCGCCCTCGCGCAGCATGGGCTTGGTCAAGCGCTCATCGGAATTGACGCCTTCGTACGCAAAGCGGTCCTTGTCAGAGAGCCAGCACTCGTTGATTTCCTCGTTCTCGAACGGCACCACGCGCATCACGCGGTCGTTCTTCACCTGCACGATGAGGTTCGCGCCCAGGCCGTCGTGAGGAGAAACCGACCTGCGCCGCGCCAGCTCCCAGGTGCGCGCGCAATAGCGGAAGGGCTTCGAGGTCAGCGCCCCAACCGGGCACAGGTCGATCATGTTTCCGGACAGTTCGGAATCGACCGTGGCGCCGACGAACGAAACGATTTCCGCATGCTCGCCGCGCCCCACCATGCCCAATTCCATGACCCCGGCGATCTCCTGTCCGAAGCGCACGCAGCGCGTGCAGTGGATGCAGCGGGTCATTTCCTCGGCCGAAATGAGCGGTCCCAGGTTCTTGTGCAGCACCACCCGCTTTTCTTCGCTATAGCGCGAAGCGCTCTTGCCGTAGCCGACTGCGAGATCCTGCAATTGGCACTCGCCGCCCTGATCGCAGATCGGGCAGTCCAGCGGATGGTTGATGAGCAGGAACTCCATCACGCTGTTCTGCGCGCGCTTGGCCTGCTCGGACTGGGTCCACACCTTCATGCCTTCCATGACCGGCGTTGCGCAGGCCGGCAGCGGCTTGGGCGCCTTCTCGACCTCGACCAGGCACATGCGGCAGTTGGCCGCGATCGAGAGCTTCTTGTGGTAGCAGAAGTGGGGCACGAAGATGCCCAGTCGCACCGCGGCTTCCATGATCATGGCGCCCCGCGGCACCTCGGTCTGGCGGCCGTCGACTTCGAGCTTGACCATGTTCGCCGGAGCGCTCATGCCGCTCGCTCCAGTGCTTCCGCTCCCGCCTGGCAGCGCCCGTGCTCGATGTGATACTGGAACTCGTCGCGGAAATGGGTGACGAAGCTCCTCACCGGCAACGCTGCCGCGTCGCCAAGGGCGCAAATGGTGCGGCCCATGATGTTGTCGGCGACGTCGTATAACAGGTCGAGATCGTCCTGGCGGCCTTTGCCGGTCTCGATGCGGTGCACGATGCGGTACATCCACCCGGTACCCTCGCGGCACGGCGTGCATTGGCCGCACGACTCTTCGTAGT
>JACPRN010000020.1 GCA_016189945.1 Betaproteobacteria bacterium | reverse complement strand
GGTACAGGTTGCCCATGATGCGCTCGCCACCGAAGCCCACGTGACCGCCTAGCCACCCGGGAAGATTCTCGCCGAAATAGATGTAGACGATAAAAGCAGCCACCAGCACGGTCAGCGCCCAGCCCATCGAGCGCCGTGTCGCCTCGAGTATGGTTACGATCGCCACGAACCCCAGCACCAGCGCTTCTGTGGGCATGAATAGGCTCAAGTCCTCCATGACATCCGCGTTCCAGATGACGTATCCATAGGAGGCCACGGTGCCCAGGATCAGCACCAGATCGACGGATCGCAAAAGCGGGGAACGGCCGGGGTTCATCAGCGACTGCAGGTACACGATGACTACAAGAAGGCCGACGAACAGGGGGCGTTCAATCAGAGGATCGAGCGGATTCACCACATTCCAGAGCGCGAACACGGTGAGAAACAGACCGGCGGCGCGAAAAGCCAGCTCCGGGACGAGGATTGAAAGTCGCGCCATCACTGGCTATCGCTCTTGAGTCGGTGGGAGATACCGCGAAGAAAAAAGGCCCGGCGCTTTCCCGGTACTCGCCGCCGCAGGAGTCATCGACGCGAGCAGCCGGGAACTATGCGGATGTGGCGCGAATTGAAGGCAGACAGAATTATTTTCCCTGCCAGAGACGAACTTCCTTCCAGTACTTCACGGCGCCGGGGTGCCACTCAACGTTGCGCATCGGCATGGTGGCAATCTTTTCGTCATCCACCAGCCAGCGATACAGGTTCACGCTCTTGTTCAGCTCCTTGATGTGCTGGTGGAACGATTTCGTGAGCGCATAAACCAAATCGTCGGGCAGATCCTTCTTCGCGATCATATAGGGACCCATCCATCCCACGGTCTGGTAATCGCCGCCCTTATATCCCTTCGGCATCGATGCCGGTTTGATCTTGCCTTTGAAATAATACCAATAGTCCGCGACCGCCTTGTTCAGGGCTGCCGGATCCATCGCCAGCGCCTTCACGCCCCTCTCTTCACCCAACTGGTACGCAGCCGGCGTGGTTTCCAGGGCGCTCCCCGCATCCAGCGTGCCATCTCCGATCTGGGTGGCCAGATCCGTAAAGTTTGCGTACACGGCCGTGTAGTCCTTGCCCTTTTCCAGGCCGTGGGCTGAAAGGATGCGGCCCATGTAGTAGTCCCACACGACCGCGCCTGGACCCAACCCAATGCGCTTGCCCTTCAGGTCTTTCACGCTGTTGATGGGGCTGTCGGCGCGGGTGAAGAAGAAAGCATATGAGGGATAGAAGGCGAACATCAGGCGGCCGTTGCGGTACGGCTTCTTGTAGGAACCTTCGCCGTTCCAGGCCTCGGCCTGCGAGGATCCGGTGACCATTCCCAAAGTCACTTCGCCACGCTCGAGCAAGGCGACGTTCTCGTTGCTGCCCCGGGAAGTGGAAACCACCACCGGGACGCCGACGTCTTTTTCCCAGATCGGCGCCAGCGGCGTCGCCAGCGCGTGGAACCCACCGCCCTGGGCCGCAGAGGCGATCTGCAGGTCTTTCACGCCCCATTTCTTGGCGTCGGCTTTGGCCGGCTGGGCGTGAATGGGCGGAACGATCAGAAAGGCGCCGAGAAGCGCCAGCGCCGCCAATAGATATCGGTTTGCCACTGTTCTCATGACGATCTCTCCCGAATGTCGATTCGCGATTGATTCCGGTCAGAACCTATACGGAAGCCCCTCTAGTGTCAATAGCGCAACAAGTCGAACGGCCGGTGATGGCGTTGCGCCGGCGCGCAGGAGCGTATCAGCGCCTGAACGCGAGTTCGCAGCCGGCGGCGAGGACCACGGCCACCGCCCAGAACACGGGCGCGAGGCCAAACGCGGAGCCGAGCGCTCCGAACGCAATCGGCATGATCCCCTGGCCGGTGGTGATGATCGTGGTGCGCAGGCCGACCGCCTCGCCGGTGCGCTCCGGTGGAACCGTGTCGTAGAGCACCGCCATGACCATCGGCTGCGAGCTGCCCAGTCCAACGCCGAGGACGAAGGCGAGCGCGGCAAGCAGTGCGAACTCGCCCGCGAACGGGAACAGAGCGAATACCGCTGCCGCCAGAAGTATGGTGAATCTCAGCAGCCGCAGGGTGGCGGCATGCCGCGTGATGAACGCCATGGTCAAGCGGACCAAGAAAGTCGCGGCAGAAAAGGAGGCCATGACCACGCCGATCGCAGAAGCCGAGAGCCCGATCTGAGTACCGTAGATCGGCGTCATGAACTGGAACATTTCCCAGGCGATTGCATGCAACGCGCTGATGAACAGTACCGTGCGCAGCGCCCGGTTGCGCAGCAGGTCCATGACGCGCCCCTGCGCGGCGCGCTGGGATCGGGGGCGAAGCTGCGGCAGTCGAATCCAGTCGGTCATGACCGAGGCGATGGTCACCGCGGGCAGCGCCGCGAGAACGACAAACCAGTAGCGGTGCCCGATGGTGTCGATCGCCAGGCCCGTGGCGAGCGGGCCGACAAAGGACGACACGGAAAAAGACAGGGCGAACAGGCTGAAATTGGCGCTCCTGTCCTCCGCCTTGCCGACGAAGCCGACGACGTTGTGCACCGAGATGGCGTAGATCATGAATCCGGTGCCGGAGAGCGTAGCGGCCACGTAGAGCGAGACAAGCGAAGGAAACAGCGCCGGGACCACAACGCCCAGGGAAACCAGCGCCGAACCGGCGAGCATCGGCACGCGCGGGCCGATGCGGTCGTTCAACCTGCCGACGGCGACCGCGAGCACCATCGGCAGCAGGCCGAACAACGCCATCACGGTGCCGATTTCGAACGGGGTGGCCTTTAGGTGGATCGCGTACAGGGAAACCGATACTCGGGTGGCGGCAAAGACCGAGTGAAGCAGTCCGGAAAAGAAGATCAGAAGGTAGAACGGCACTGGTGTCGCGCAGGTTCGAGTTGTAGTTCGCGGAAGTAGATGCGGTCAAGAAGACGGGGTCTGACCCGATTCCTCCCATTCGATTATGATACCAATCCGTTCGTCTCAACTGGATGGGGGGCCTTGCGATGCGAGCGATGAACGCTTTACTCGGGCTGTTCCCGGCGGCGCTGCTCGCGAGCGCTGCGCTCGCCCAGCAGTTCTCCGGACAGCCCGTCACCATGATCGTCAACTACACCGCGGGCGGCCCGACCGACGTCGAGGCGCGGGTCGTCGCCCAGCATCTGCCCAAGCACCTTCAGGGCGTGACGAGCGTGGTGGTGCGAAACGTCGGCGGCGCGGGGGGAAGAATCGGCGTCAATCAGCTCGGCGAGGCTTCGGCAAAGGACAGGCTGAACATCGGTTTCTTCACCTGGAATCCGGTGGATCAGTTGGTCCAGAACGAAACGCTGCGCGTGCGTTACAACGACTTCAAGCTCATTGCCGGAATGCACCAGGCGACGCTGCTCTACATCCGCCGCGATACCGCGCCCGGAATCAGCAGGCCCGCCGATTTGGCGAAGGCGAAGCCCTTCCGCGCCGGCGCCCTGTCGCCGACCAGCCATTCGACCATTCTGCAGCGCCTGGCGCTCGAGCTGCTCGGGGCCAAATTCGACACCATCTACGGCTACAAGGGAATACGCGACATCGACGTCGCGATGCGCCAGGGCGACATCCAGGTATCGACCAACTCGGTTTCGGGCTGGTACAGCTCGACGAAACCGCTGCTGATCGACCCCGGGATCGCGATCCCGCTGGTTCAGTACGACCACGCGCGCGCCGACGGCTCGCTCGGCCGCAGCCCGGAGCTGCCCGACGTGCCCACGTTTATCGAGGTGTACAAGGAGATCTGGGGCAAGGATGCGCTGCCGAGCGGCGACAAGTGGCAGGCCCTGCAGATGCTGACCCGGATCATGGACAGCATGTACCGCACCGTGTTCATGCCGCCCAATGCGCCGGAGGCCGCGGCCGCCGAAATGCGCGCGGCTTTCGTCAACCTGGCGAAGGATGAAGCTTTCATCGCCGACTTCGAGAAAGTCACCAAGGCCAAGCCCAGTTTCATCATTGGGGCGAAGGGAGACCGGATCATCGCGGAGCTCGGCAACGTGCAGCCCGCGTTCGTGAGTTTTCTGCGCAAGTATATCGAGACAAAATAGGGGCTCTGCCATGCGGGCGATGAAGTGGATTCCGTTGTTTGCGCTGTTTGCTGCGCTCGGAAACGGCGCTCTTGCCCAGCAGTTCGCGGGGCAGGTCGTCACCGTCATCGTCAACTACTCCGCCGGAGGGCCGGCCGACATCGACGCGCGCGTCATCGCCAAGCATCTGCCGAAATACCTTCAGGGCGTAGCGAGCGTGGTGGTGCGAAACGTCGGCGGCGCGGGCGGAAGAATCGGGGTCAACCAGCTCGGCGAGGCCTCGGCCAAGGACCGGCTGCTGCTCGGGTTCTTCACCTGGAACCCGATAGACCAGATCATCCAGGAACCGACGCTGCATGTTCGCTATCACGACTTCAAGTTCATCGCCGGATTCCAGCAGCCGACGGTGCTTTACGTGCGGCGCGACACGGCGCCGGGAATCGCCAGACCCGCCGACTTGCCCAAAGCGCTGTTGTTCAGGGCAGGGGCCCTGGCGCCGAACAGCCATTCGACGATCCGCATGCGGCTTGCGCTCGATCTGCTCGGAGCGAAATACGTGACCATCCCGGGATACAAGGGCCTGTACGAAGTCGAGGTGGCCGTTCGCCAGGGCGACATCCAGCTTTCCAATACCTCGCTTTCGAGCTGGTCGAGTTCCGTGAAGCCCAATCTGGTCGATACGGGGATCGCGATGCCCGTGCTGCAGTACGATCACAGTCGCGCCGACGGCACGCTGGGGCGCAGTCCCGACCTTCCGGACATACCCACCTTCATCGAAGTGTACAAGGAGATCCGGGGCCGGGACGCGATGCCCGCCGGTGAGAAGTGGCAGGGACTGCAGATGCTCACGCGGCTGATGGACAGCATGTACCGGACGGCATTCATGCCGCCGATCGCGCCGCCTGCCGCCGTGGCGGAAATGCGCGGCGCTTTCGAGAAACTGGCAAAGGATCCGGCGTACATCGCGGATTACGAGAAGGTCGTCAAGGCCAAGCCCCGGTTCATCCTCGGCGCCGAGGGCGAGCGCATCATCGCGGAGCTGGGAAACGTTCAGCCCGCGTTCGTGAATTTTCTGCGCAAGTACATCGCAGCGACGAATTAGTCCGGCGGCTGTCCGCGCCGATTCTCGCGCGGCAGGCGCGGCACCCGCGCGCGCACTTGGCCATCAGAACTCGCTGATCAGGCTGGACAACTATCCGCCTTCGATGGAAAATGCCGCTTTCGCGCAAGTTCCCTGCCTTTTTCGTCGAGAAAAACACATGTTTCATCCCGCCGATGCGCTTCTCAAACCAAAATCCATAGCCATCGTCGGCGCATCCGAGACCGGTGCCGGCGGCTGGCCCAAGGCGATCTACGAAAACCTCGAATATTCGGGATTCCCGGCAAAACTCTTTCTGGTCAATCCGGGGCGCAAGGAACTCTGGGGCAGGACGGTCTACCCGAACTTCGCCTCGCTCCCGGAACCGGTCGACGTCGCGCTCATGCTCATTCCGGCGCCGGCCATTCCCGAGGTGCTCGTCGAGGGCGCCGCGAACGGCCTCAAGTGCGGGCTGATTTTCGCCGCGCGCTTCGGCGAGGACAGCAATCCCGACGGAATAGCGCGGGCGCAGGCTGTCAAGGCCCTGTGCGATTCCAAGGGCCTGCGCGTGTCAGGACCGAACTGCATGGGCGCGCTCTCGATCCGCGAGAAGCTCCTGCTCTACCCGGCGCCCCGGGTGCGCGTGCTGCCGCCGGGGCCGGTGGGCGTCATATTTCAGTCGGGCGGCACCTTCATGTACTGGCTGCAGCAGGCTGCGGTGCGCGGTCTTGGATTCTCGTACGCGGTGTCGAGCGGCAACGAGCTCGATCTCGACCTCGCCGATTTCATCAATTTCCTGATCGAGGACGAGAACACCAAAGTCATCACCTGCATGGTGGAAGGCGTGCGCAGGCCCGAGGTTTTCATGGCCGTGGCGGAAAAGGCGCTCGCCGCGCGCAAGCCGATCATCCTGGTCAAGGTCGGGCGAAGCGAGCGCGGCGTGGCCGCCGCCAAGAGCCATACGGGAGCGCTCGCCGGCAACGACCGGGTGTTCGACGCGCTGTGCGAAAAGGCCGGCATCATCCGCTGCCCGTCGCTCGATGACTTGATCGACACCAGCCTCGCGTTCGTGGCCGGCCGCATACCGCGCGGCCCGCGCGTGGGGATGAGCGGCTTCTCCGGCGGCGCGAAGGGGTTGTTCCTCGATTATGCGAACGACGAGGGGCTCGAGGTCGCAACGTTCACTCCCGCGACCACGCAGAAGCTGCGCGGTTACATCGACGCGGGCGTGTCGCCGGAGAACCCGCTCGACACCGGAGCCGGGATTGCGTCCCTGCCGAAAAAATTCAGCGAAATCTGCCGCATCGTCGCCGCCGATCCCAACGTGGACCTGATCACCATGCAGGGGTCGCTGCCTTCGCTGCCCGGCGAGAAACTCGACCCCACCGTCTTTTCCGAGGTGGCGGCGTCGGTGGACAAACCGGTCCTCGTCTACGGCCGCATGGCGCAGAACGTGATCGAGGAAGGCCGCAAGTTCCAGCAGGAGGCTGGCGTTCCCTTCATTCAGGGATTGCCCGAGACCGTGCGCGCGCTGCGCGCCCTGGTGCGCTACGGCGAAGCCCTGCGCCGGCACCCCGCGCAGATTTCCCCGCCGCGGGGCAAGCCGGAAAATCTCTCGGGACACGCGTTCGAGCGCCTGCTTGCCTCCCATGGGCTGCTGCCCCCCAGGAGCGCGCTGGCGCGAACGCCCGAGGAGGCCTCCGCGGTTGCCGCAGGCGTCGGTTTTCCGGTCGCGGTCAAAATCGTCTCGCCCCAGGCAAGCCACAAGACCGAGGTGGGGGGGGTCGCGCTTGGCCTCGCCGACGGGGCCGCGGTGCGGGGGGCGGCCGAATCGATGTCGCGCTCGCTCCTGGCGCGCGATCCGAAAGCGGCCATCGACGGCTACCTCGTGCAGGAGATGGTTTCGGGGCTGGAGATGATCATCGGCGTGCGCGCCGACCCGCAGTTCGGGCCGTTCATGATCGTCGGCGTCGGCGGCGTTTTCGTCGAGGCGCTGAACGACGTGGCGATCCGCCTGCTGCCGGTGGACGAGAGCACCGCGCGCGAAATGCTTTCCTCCTTGCGCGCAAAGGCGCTGCTCGGGGCGTTCCGCGGCAAGCCGGCGCGCGATGTCGGGGCGGTCGCGCGCGCGGTTGCCGGTCTTTCGGCGCTCTTTCTCGATCATCGCCCATGGCTTTCCGATCTCGAGGTCAATCCGTTGATCGTGATGGCCGAGGGCGAGGGCGTGCGCGCGGTGGATGTGCGCGCGGTGCCGCGCTGAAAATGGTGGCAATCGGATCTTTCAGGGAAATATGAACCCTTTATGACAACAAGGAGTATTGAAGACATGGCCGAGTACAAGTACGAGAACGTGAAGATCGAGATCGAGGACGGAATCGCGTGGGTGATGCTCAACCGTCCGGAAAAACGCAACGCGATGAGTCCCGCGCTGCATTACGATATGGACGATGCGCTGCCGCGGCTCGAATGCGACAACGATGTCAAAGTCGTCGTGATCACGGGAGCGGGCGGCAATTTCAGCGCCGGGCAGGACCTGAAGAAATTCTTCCGGGAGCTGGAGAACGACCCGCTCGAGCGCAGCAAAGCGGCCTCCGCGGCGAACCGCTGGCGCTGGGAACGGCTTTACAACTACGGCAAACCGACCATCGCCATGGTGCACGGCTACTGCGTCGGCGGCGCGTTCATGCAGTTCCTGGCTTGTGATTTTGCGATTGCGGCGGACGACGCGACTTTCTCGCTCTCCGAAGTCAACTGGGGAATTCTGCCCGGGGCCCTGGTATCGAAGGTGGTGGCCGATACGGTGCTGCCGCGCCACGCGCTCTATTACGCCTGCCTGGGCGAGCCCTTCAACGGCAAGGAGGCGCTGCGCATCGGCATGGTGAATTCTTCCGTTCCGCCGAAGAAGCTCCGGGCCGCGGTGATCGACCTTGCCAAGCGGCTGATGCAGAAGAGCCCGGCGGTATTGAGGGCCACCAAGCAGGCGATCCGGCATTGCCGCACCATGGATTTCTATCAGTCCTACGAATACCTCGCGGTCAAGGGCCAGGCGATCAAGGTCGGCGACCAGGAGGATTCCTACAACACGGGATTGAAGCAGTTCCTCGAGGAAAAGAGCTACAAACCGACGTTCGAACCGTTCGCGCTGAAGG
>JACPRN010000042.1 GCA_016189945.1 Betaproteobacteria bacterium | reverse complement strand
CTCGCTGTCACCCGGTATGAGGTGATCGGAGAACCGCCGTCGTCGGCCGGCGCGGTGAAAGTAACGACCGCGCTCCCGTTGCCAGGGGTCGCCGTGCCGATCGTCGGCGCACCGGGCCCGGTCGAAGGCGTGACGCTGTTCGATGCAACGGAGGCGCTGCCGGTGCCGTTCGCGTTCGTTGCGGTCACCGTGAATGTGTACGCCGTGCCGTTCGTGAGGCCGGGCACGGTGATCGGGCTTGCGGTTCCGCTCTCCGTGAGTCCTCCAGGGCTGGAGGTGACCGTGTAGCCCGTGATTGCAGAACCGCCATTGCTGTCCGGTCCGGCGAAATTCACCGTCGCAGCCCCGTTTGCCGGCGTCGCCATGCCGATGTTCGGCGCCCCCGGCACGGTCGTCGAAGCGACGATGGGTGCGGTGGCGTTCGTATTCTTCGAACCTTCGATTTGCCCCGTGCTGAAGATGGTCGAGCCATCGAGCAGCACCGCGCCGCCGTAGTTCGGCGCTGCGGCGAGATTGCCGCCGGAAACATCGATCGCGCCAGCGTTGACGATCAGCGCCGAATCGATGGCGACATAGCCGCCCGAGCCCGCCCCGCCCATCTGGTCGCGCGGGGACGCGGGTGCGGTCGCCCCCCGATGAAACAGGTCGCCCCAACTCCCCGCGCCGGCGCGCGCCGAAACGACGCCGCTGCTGTGCCAGCGGCCGCCGACGTTGAAGGCGATAAAACCGCCCGCGCCGCCGCCACCGCTTGCTTCGAACGTGCAGGCGCAAACGTAGGGTGCATTCGCGCCATCGGCGCGAACCGAACCCTGAGCGGTGATCGTGAGGTTGCCGCTCGTAGCGAAGAGAATCGCCCCGCCGCCGTTGCCCCCAGGGCCACCCTCGATGGGCCAACCGCCCCAGTTGGTGCCGGTGCCGCCGGCGCCGCCACCGCCGCCACCGGCAAGCGTCGTCCAAGCATCGCGCGCCGCGCCGCTCGATCCGCCCGCATACTGCAGGCTGCGGCCGTCGCTGCAAGCCACCAGGTGGCCGGTCTGTCCCGCTTCACCGACCGAGTACGAACCGCCGCCGCCGCCGCCTCCTGCGAAGGCGCCATCCCATCCCCAGGCATAGTAAGTGACGAGGCACACGCCGCCTTCGCCGCGGCCACCGCCACCGCCCGTCGCACCTTGCGCGCTCGAGCCGTGCGGTCCCGGGAGCGGCGTCGTATCGCGATAGACCGTCGTGGAGGCTCCAATCGCCCCCTTTCCTCCGCCTGCCGACACTACCACCGGCGCGTCGATGACGATATTGCCAGGCGACATCAGAACCGCAGGCCTCGATCCGAGGATCTCGAGACTCACCGTGACGCGCATGTTCGAAAAGTTGAAGACCATCACCTCGGAGCCGTCGCCTTGCGTGGCCACCTGGCCGACCGGACCGCGATTGCCGCCACCGATGTCCGGCCCCCGGTCCTCCCAGGGATAGTTGGAATACTGGGAATAGATGTGACCGCTGTCGGTATTCAGATACCAGCGCAGATCGTTGAAGAAAGTCGACGCATCGACGACGGGAGGCGGATTCGCAGTGAGATCGGAAAGAAGACTTCCGGCACGGGCGCCGAGCGGGACAAGCAGCGCCAACATAACGAGCGGGATGAACTTTAATGAGAAAGTCTTCGACATGATATTGCTTCTCCCTATGCGCTAATTCTTGCCGTGCCGGTTGGGCACGGATCCGGATCGTGCTCCGGAACATGTGTCTAGCGACCACTTATTATAAGAGGGGGTGCCAGGCCAATTATGTGGTCTATTTACACATGCCGCTCAAATACGGCAGGCACCGTACCGATCAAGCCGACCCGCTCACGAAGCCGGACGTGCAAAGACCGAGAAGGGAATTCGCAATAATTGCGGCGGCGAGCTTCAGCGTGGACTCGCGGATCGAGCACCCGCGGCCGCTCAAAATTGGCGCCCGAACCGGTGGATCGATCTGGCGTCCCGCCGGGGATGCGAGTCTATTCCTATTGTAAATTCAACGACGTACAAACTGAAATAGAAGGTCGCGCCCAGCGCTCGTAGCGTCGCGGCAAGCGCGCCTCGCCGCCAACTGGCTTAGGCGCAATTTCCGCTAGCCCTTGATGCAGATGAGCGGCTCGAGCCGCGCCACCTTGCGCGCGAGGCCTGCTGCGTCCGCCGCATCGACCACCGCTGTCACGTCCTTGTAGGCTTCGGGCGCTTCCTCGGCAACGCCGCGCATCGACGGGCTCTTAACGATCACGCCGCGCGCGGCGAGATCGTCGACGACCTCGCGCCCCCGCCAGGTCTTGAGCGCCTGGTGCCGGCTCATCGCGCGGCCCGCGCCGTGGCAGGCCGAGCTGAACGCGAGCGCTTCCGACTTTCTCGTCCCGGCGAGGATGTACGAGCCCGTGCCCATCGAGCCGCCGATCAGCACCGGCTGGCCCGCCTCGCGCAGCGCGGCCGGGATATCCGGATGCCCGGGCCCGAAGGCGCGAGTTGCCCCCTTCCTGTGGACATACAATGGCCGTTCTTGATGCACCTCCACTTTGCAGGTGTTGTGGGAAACGTCGTACAGCAGTCGCAGGTCTGCTTGCGGAACCATCCTGCGGAAGACCTTACGCACCAGGTGCGTGAGGATCTGGCGATTAGCGAACGCGCAGTTGATCGCGGCGCGCATCGCGCCGAGATAATCCCGGCCGACATCCGAATTGATCGGTGCGCAGGCGAGCTCGCGATCGGGCAGGCGAATGCCGTAATGCACGGCGCTGATCGCCATGCTTTTCAAGTACTCGGTGCCGATCTGGTGACCCAGGCCGCGCGAGCCGCAGTGGATCATCACCGCGATGTCGCCCTGGGCGAGGCCGTACGCGGCAGCGATTCGCGCATCGAACAGAGCGGTCACTTCCTGCACCTCGAGGTAATGGTTTCCGCTTCCGAGCGTGCCCATCTCGTCGCGCTGGCGCTTCTTCGCCTGCTGCGAGGCGCATCCGGGCTGGGCATGCTTCATCTGTCCCTGCTCCTCGATGCGCTCGAGATCTGCGGGCAGGCCCCAGCCGCGCTCGACAGCCCATCTCGCGCCGCCGGCGAGCATCGCCTCCATCTCCGCTTCCTCAAGATGGATGGCGCCGGTGCTTCCGACGCCTGCCGGAACGCTGCGTGAAAGCTCGTGCGCGAGATCTCTCTGGACTTTCATGATGTCAGGCCGCTTGAGACCCGTATGCAGGCAGCGCACGCCGCAGGAGATGTCGAAACCTACACCACCGGCCGAAATGACTCCACCGGCCTCCGGATCGAACGCGGCGACGCCGCCGATCGGAAAGCCGTAGCCCCAGTGCGCATCGGGCATGGCGTACGACGCCTTCACGATCCCCGGCAGCGTGGCGACGTTCACCGCCTGCTCGTAGACCTTGTGGTCCATGTCGCGGATCAGCGCCTCGCTCGCATAGATCACCGCCGGAACCCGCATCGCCTCCCGCATGGGGATTTCCCATTGGTTCTCGTCGATCCGGCGCAACCGGCTCAAATCCATCTCAGACGTCCACCACGGTCTGCGCGAGCCAGCCGTCGCCATGGCGCGCTACGCGCAGCGTGGTATAGGTCGCGCCCTTCACTTCAACCGCAGGACGGTGGCGCTCGGCGTCGACCGGTTCGCCCCAGGCCTCGGCGGACAGTTTGGCGCCCTTCACTTTGACACTGAATTTCGAGAACAGCATGCGCCGCGTCGACATTTCGTAGATGACTGCATTGAGCCACTCGGCAAGGAGCAACTCGTCGTCCGGCGCCTCGCAGCGGATCGTCACGCGCTCGCGCGGCGCCACGACCGCGGGATCGGCCACTACCGCCGTCATGGCAAGCGCCGCCTGTTCGAACGCCTCGCCTTTCGTCGCGCCGAAGCCGCGAACGCCCACATCGGCCTCGTGCGCGTAATGCTCCCAGGCCGCCACCGGCTCTAGCGCCACGTGTGCGTCTCCCTCGCATGCTCGCTGCGCGCCACGAGAACCGCCAGATCGGTGAGACTGTCGTGCGTATCTCAAGAGGGCATCGCGTGAATCATCTTCTTGAATTTAGCCCACTCGGTGGCGGGCCAAATCTCGGAGTGCGCGTGGCCGCTGACGCGGACCAGAGTCGAAACCTTCGCCGCGGTGTCGTTGTCGGGCGCCTCGAACACGTCCATGTAGTCATAGGGCCCGAGCACCGCGTAATTCGAGATCCACTTCACTGAGGGACACTGCTTTTGTATGCTCTCGACCGCACGGTGCTCGAGTTGCTCGAGCGATTGTGCATTGCGAAGCACTTCGGGTTCCACGCGGGTCAGCATCACGAACGTTGGCATGATTACCTCCATTCGCAAGGGAGCGCACCGGGACGATGCGCGGGGAAAACCATTGATGAATTTACGCGCCGCGGGCGCCGATGCATTGACTTGGATCAACGGCTATCAATAGCGCCTTCGCGTCGAATACCGATGCGGCGAGATTGATCGACGGGTATGGCGCTCGAGCGCCGCTCAAGGGATGAGATTTTCACCGCCCTCAGCGCAATAAAGAGACCGCTATTGGTCGCGCGGCCGAACGCTGATGCGGGTGAGCGCGCCGGCGCGCGAAACGGCGAAGCGAACCGGGAGGAACTGCTCGATGAGCCACATGGACGTGCGCGCATGCTCGGTCAGATCGCGCGTCGTGAATGACGAGGTTCCGCTGGTGAGCGCCAGGTACACGAGGATCTGGTCGGACGCATGCATATCCACTGCCGCCCCCGCGTCAAGGTCGGCGGCAAGTTCCGCGGCGACCGTCTCGCCTAGGGTTTCCGCGCGCAGCCCGCGCTCGGCCACGCAGCCGGCGCCGATCACCGCATGCTCGCACGGGGCCCACAGCACCAGGGCACCACCCTGTCCGACGGCAGCTTCGCCCTCCAGGACCGCAGTGTTGCAGGCGACGGGCACGGCGCGCGCTCCCAGCCGGCCCAGGGCGCTCGCGCGCATGCGCTCCGCGATATGCGCGGGCAGATGGGCGATATGCGCGAGCCCGTCGATGCGCAGCAGCCGCCCGGGCGCATCCAGTTTCAATGCCTGCAGGACGCCCGGCTCCGCCTTCGCCTCGACCGCTCCTCCGCCGCGGGGAAAGTAGCCCCGCCGCCGTGTCTCGAGCCGCACATCCGCGCCCATGCGCACCAAGAGCGGCAGCAGAACCTCGCGCAGGTAGTCCAGAGGCGGCGCCGCGCGCACATCGGTGCCGCCGGCGACCTGCACGCGGAAGCTCCGGCGCGCGGCGATGATCACGGGGAGCAGGGCCTGCAGCACCAGCGTAACACTGCCCGCGGTGCCGACGTCGAAAGCAAACCGGCCGCCGCGCACCGGCCCCGGATCAAACGAGATTTCGTTCGATCGCAACGCGAGGCCGTCAATGCGCGCGCCACAGATTTCACCGACGGCCCGCACCGCCGTCAGGTGCTGCGGCGCGAGCCCGGGCTTGTCGCGCTTCGCCCGAATGGCGCGGATGCGCATTGCGGTCCCGGTCAGCGCCGCGAGCGCGACAGCGTTGCGCACCAACTGGCCTCCTCCGGTGCCGTATGATCCGTCTATGTCCAGCATGGGAAGCAACGGGCGCCTGGTTCAGGAACCAAGCGAGTAGGAATGCGCCCCCGGTGCGAGCAGTGGCAGTCTGCGCGCCGCGTCGAGCATGATGCGCGCAGCAAACGCGGCCGCATCGAATCGTGCCTCGAGCAGCAGACTCTGATGCGGCCCGGAGCCAGCTGCTTCCGTGCCGCGGCGCTCGAGCAGGACTCCCGACCCGAACGCTTCGAGGGCGTCAAGGTCCTGCAGCGGAAAGACCAGCGTCTCTTCGCCCGCGTACAGGGGATCGGCGCGGATCGCTTCCTCGATTCTGTTGAATCGCTGAGTCCATCGCGCGCCAATTTCCAAGTCCTTCGGGATTCAGTCGGGGTCGGGGTGAGAAAATATCGCCGTTGACATCGCTGCGCCAAGCCGCGGATCTGCCGGCTGCCGCGGTGCACCCGCTCAAATGACGGCGGACACTCGGTCGAGCGTGTAGTCCAGCGGCCAACGCTGCGACAGGTAGACGGCTACGTGGCGGTCGGCACCCGGCGTCCAGAAATCCCAGATCGGTCCGTCGGGGAGCAGCTTGTTCAATTTGGATGCTTGTATGTTGAGAGCTAGCACGGGCAGTTCGTGCAGGCGCAGCGCCGACGCCTCTTCGGCGTGCCGGGGATCGTCTTCAAACCAGAGCCATTCGTTCACGAACGCGTCCTGCATGCGGTCGAGCTCCGGACACAGATCGCGGGGAACGGGAATGGGACGGTCGATGCGGGAGGGTCTGGTTTTGGTCGCCTGAAGCCACTGCCCGTAGAGATCGTTCTCGGCGGAAAGGTAGCAACACGTCTCGCGCGTCGCGTAATAGGCCTCCAGCATGAAGAACCGCGCCGGATGCTCGTAACCTTTCGCGCCGGTGAACCAGCCGTACACGTCGCTTTGTTCCACGAACCAGAACATGGCGCACAGTACCCCGGCGCCGCGGGGAGCATAGGCAAGATGCACATGAGGTTCGATCATGACTCGCTCCGAGTATGCGGGTTGTTCGCCTACTATAAAGCGTGGCCCGCGATCGACGAATTGCCTTGATGCGCGTCAATAGGACGCCGCTTCACAACGGTCGACCAGGACTGTTGATCGGCAGAGCGCTGGACTCGCCCGTCGGTGCCGCGGTATTCGTCGTCTCTCATATCTTTCCCTCGATCCCCTGCGACACCTTCGGATAGTTTTCGGCTTGGGCTCCGACAATCGCATCGGCAGCGGAGTCTTGACTTCGGTTCAAACGGTCCACCGTTGCCCGGTCAACGTGGCTTTCTGAACGTCGCCGGGCCGTGGATGGGGCTATTGAATGACCGCCGCTAGACTTCTTGGCGTGGGTTTTTGAATCACCATGGGGCGGGTCGCCTTTCGGAGGCGCTCGACCTTGCGCGGCCGATGCTTGAGAAAATACCACCAGCGTCGCGAGTACAAGGTAAAGTAAACTGCTCCGCAATTTCATTTTGCTTGACCCCGCGGTAGCGCGCCTTCGAAGCCACGTCCTCATCCAATACAAAAGGTACTGCTGGCGCATCGTTGCGCTAGTGTCGCTCGTGCGCGAGTTCCGGTGTCCCGGCTGAGGGCGCTCTGCAGGCCGTCCATGTCGAGAATGCAGATCCGCTTGAGATGAACGGATATCAGGTTCTCCTGCTGGAACTTGCGGAAGATCCTGCTTACGGTCTCGAGTTTCAGGCCAAGGAAACTGCCGATTTCCTCGCGGGTCATACGAAGATGGAATTCCGACGGCGAGTAGCCTCGCGCCATGAACCGCTGCGAAAGATTAAGCAGGAACACGGCGATCCGCTCCTCCGCGCACAGGCTCCCCAGCAGCATCATGACGCCTTGGTCGCGCAGGATTTCGCGGCTCAT
>JACPRN010000041.1 GCA_016189945.1 Betaproteobacteria bacterium | reverse complement strand
CGAAGTGGCCGCAGCCGGTCAAAACGAGATCGGCACCAAGTTCGAGGCCCTGGTGAAGCGCGCCGACTGGATGCAGATTCTCAAGTACACCGTGTGGAACGTCGCCCACTCCTACGGCAAGACCGCGACCTTCATGCCCAAGCCCGTGGTTGGCGACAACGGCTCGGGGATGCACGTGCACCAGTCGGTGTGGAAGGACGGAAAAAATCTCTTCTCCGGAACCGGCTATTCGGGCCTCTCGGAGTTCGCCCTCTACTACATCGGCGGCATCATCAAGCACGCGCGCGCGCTGAATGGGATCACCAACCCCGGCACCAATTCCTATAAGCGGTTGGTGCCCGGGTTCGAAGCGCCGATCAACCTCGCCTATTCCTCGCGCAACCGCTCGGCCGCCTGCCGCATTCCGCTGGTGACCGATCCCAAGGCACGGCGGGTCGAAGTGCGCTTCCCGGACCCGACGACCAACCCGTATCTCGCTTTTGCCGCCATGCTCATGGCGGGGCTGGACGGCGTGCAGAACAAGATCCATCCGGGCGACCCGATCGACAAGAATCTCTATGACCTGCCGCCTTCGCAGGCGAAAAAAGTGCCGCACGTGTGCAGCTCGCTCGACATGGCGCTCGAGTACCTCGACAAGGACCGCGCTTTCCTCACCAAGGGCGGGGTGTTTTCGGACGACATGATCGACGCCTATATCGCGCTCAAGATGGAGGAGGTCCAGCGTTTTCGCATGACTACCCATCCGCTGGAATTCGACATGTATTACAGTTGCTAAAGGGGACATTCGCGGCGCGCCGGCCCCGCCAGGGGCCAGGCGCCGGGCGTGCGAGGAGGGATCGGGTGTCGGTGCCTGGTCCCTTTTTCATTTGAAATCATGGGAATATTCGCCTAGACTTGATCCCTTCTCCAGGGTAGATTGGCGCCATGGCTCGTTTGTTGACCGCGTTTTTGCTCATCGTTGGGACCTGGGCCGCCTACGCCCAGCAGTCAAGCACGATCTACGGCTGCGTGGACGCAAGCGGGCGCCGCTACTACACCAACGTGAAGAGCGACGCCGAAGGCAAGAAATGCACCATCGTGCAGCGCGAGGTTTCCGTGGTGCCGGCACAGCCGGCGCCGGCACCCAAGGCGAGCGCTCCGGCCCCGGGAGCCGCGAAGGTGCCGCAGAACACGCAGAAAAGCCGCGACGAAGCGCGCCGGCGCATCCTCGAGGAAGAGCTTCAGGCCGCCGACAAGCAGCTTGCCGCCGCCAAGCAAAAGCTGGCCGAGCAGGAGGCGGTTCGCGAGGGCGGCGAGCGCAATTACCAGAGGGTGCTCGATCGGCTCAAGCCGTACAAGGCGGAGGTCGAGCGCCAGGAGCAAAACGTCACCCAACTCAAGCGCGAGCTGTCGAACCTGCGCTAGTAACCTCGCCGCTGCTGCTGCGGCGGTCCCAATCGCATGGGGTCTGCCATGTTCTCCGGGCTCGACCTGCTTGCCACGGCGGTCGTGGTGCTCGATCGGTCGCTCGCGATCGTACACATGAATCCCGCCGCGGAAACCCTGTTTGCGCTCAGCCTGCGAAATCTTCGCGGCCAGCCGTTTGCGGCGCTTTTCGCCGATGGCGCGCTCCACGCCGGGCGGCTCGCGCAGGCCCTGGCCGACACGCGCGGCTTTGTCGATCCGGATCTGGTGCTCGCGCGCCCCGGGCGCGATGCGCTGCACCTGAACTGCGTGGTCACGCCGGTGGATGCGCCGGAGGCGGCCCTGCTGATAGAGTTCCGCCACATCGAGCAGCAGCTTCGCATCGAGCGCGAGGCGCAGCGCGTGACCCAGCTCGAGGCGAACCGCGAGCTGATCCGCAATCTCGCGCACGAGATCAGGAACCCTTTAGGCGGCCTGCGCGGATCGGCGCAGCTCCTGGAGCGGGAACTCGATCGGGCCGATCTGCGCGAGTACACCCAGGTGATCATCAAGGAGGCCGACCGACTGCAGGCGCTCATGGATCGGCTGCTCACGCCCAATCGGCCGCCCCTCGACGACGTGGTCAACATCCACGAAGTGTGCGAGCGGGTGCGCAGCCTCATTCTGGCCGAATTTCCGCGCGGGATCCGCATCGAGCGCGACTACGATTCGAGTCTCCCGGAGCTGCGCGGGGACCGCGAGCAATTGATTCAGGCGGTGCTCAACATCGTGCGCAACGCGGCCCAGGCGCTGCTCGCCGAGCCGCGAGCGCCCGACGAAGAGGGCGTGATCGAGCTGCGCACCCGCGTGGCGCGCCAGGTGACGCTGGCCAAAGCCCGCCACAAGCTGGCATTGGAATTGCAAGTGATCGACAACGGTCCGGGAATTTCCGCCGCGATCCGCGACCGGATCTTCTATCCCCTGGTTTCGGGACGGGAAGGCGGAAGCGGGCTCGGCCTCACCTTGACGCAGACTTACGTGCAGCACCATGGCGGCGTCATCGAGGTCGAAAGCCAGCCGGGGCGGACCGCGTTTCGCATGGTGCTGCCGTTGCCGTAATCAGGAACAAGCATGAAGCCCGTTTGGGTCGTAGACGACGACCGTTCGATTCGCTGGGTGTTCGAAAAAGCGCTCGCGCGCGAGGGGATTCCATTCCGCACTTTTGCCGAGGCCGGGGAAGCGATCGCAGCGCTCGAATCCGGCGCGCCGCAGGTGCTCCTATCCGATATCCGCATGCCCGGGACCTCGGGCCTTGAGCTGCTGGAGAAGGCCAAGGCGCGCCATCCGAAGATGCCGGTGATCATCATGACCGCCTACTCGGACCTGGAATCGGCGGTGGCCGCGTTTCAGGGCGGGGCCTTCGAGTACCTGACCAAGCCCTTCGACGTGGACCAGGCGGTCGATCTGATCCGGCGCGCGCTCACCGAATCCCTGCGCGAGGAGCAGACCGAGGTGGTGCAGGCGAGCGAGCCTGAAATCCTCGGCCAGGCGCAGTCGATGCAGGAGGTGTTTCGCGCCATCGGCAGGCTCTCGCAATCCTCGGCGACGGTGCTCATCACCGGCGAATCCGGCACCGGGAAGGAACTCGTGGCGCGCGCCCTGCATCGCCACAGCCCGCGCGCAGCGCACCCTTTCATCGCCATCAACACCGCGGCGATGCCCAGGGACCTGCTCGAATCCGAACTCTTCGGGCACGAACGGGGCGCCTTCACCGGGGCGCAGGCGATGCGCCGCGGCCATTTCGAGCAGGCCGAGGGCGGTACGCTGTTCCTGGACGAGATCGGCGACATGCCGCCTGAGCTGCAGACGCGGCTCTTGCGCGTGCTCTCGGAGGGCACTTTCTACCGCGTCGGCGGCCATCAGCCGATCCACGCCAACGTGCGCGTGATCGCCGCCACGCACCAGGACTTGGAGGCGCGCGTCAAGCAGGGGCTTTTCCGCCAGGACCTGTACCACCGCCTGAACGTCATTCGACTGCGCCTGCCCAGCTTGCGCGATCGGCGCGAGGACATTCCGCTGCTCGCCAGGCACTTTCTCGCCAAGAGCGCGCGCGAACTCGGGACCGAACCGAAACGCCTCTCCGAGGCCGCGCTTGCGTGCCTGGCGGCGCAGGAGTTTCCCGGCAACGTGCGCCAGCTCGAAAACCTCCTGCACTGGCTCACCGTGATGGCGCCGACTCAAGTCATCGAAGCGCTCGACCTGCCGCCTGAATTCCGCCAGGAGCAGCCGGCCCCGGACGCCGATTGGCTGGGGGCGCTGGCGCGCCAGGTCGAGCGACGGCTTGCGCGCGGAGAATCGAACATCATGGAGTCTCTCGCGCGCGATTTCGAAAGAACGCTGATCAACAAGGCCCTCGCGCGCACCGGGGGGCGCCGCATCGAGGCGGCGAACCTGCTCGGCATAGGCCGCAACACCATCACGCGCAAGATCGCCGAGCTGGGCATCGAGGACAACGCCGGGGTCAGGTCTTGAATCGTGCGCCGGACTCAAGAATCGAGCCTGGCCCCTTTTTCGTTACGCGATAGTTTTCGTGCGGGGGAGCGCCTATACGATCGCCTGCACGCCTTGCTGGCGACCCTCGTTCCGCTACCCCGTCGGCTGAATCTCCGCGGGCAAGAGCGAAAGAACGAAGTTCACAAGGTTCGTCGCCAACGCGAGAGCCTCGTCAAATTCCGTACGGCTGGGCTCAAGCGATGCGAACTCTCCCGGATAACGATAAGCGGTGGCGTAAGGCGTTAACGTGATGGCGGCGTCTTCCCAATTTGCGAAACTGGCGTTATACGCTGCTGCCAACTCGACCAAGCGCGCCACATCGTGGGAGCGTTCCAGACGATGGTCGTGAAACGCGAGGAATCCCTTTACGGCCTTCTCAGCCGCCTGCTGGCAGTGATAAATCGCTGTGTCCAGCGGGCCGACGGGTAACGCGCCGATTACGCGGGCGTTGGCCAAATCGTTGCGCGCCTTCATGAGCCAAGCTCTCACCCATTCGCGCTTGGCCTCATCCATAGATCAAGCGACCGCGCTCCAGAATCTCAGCTTCGAGCGACGAAGGGACGTGGCGGAAGCGTTCCAGCTCGGCGCGCGTCTTGACCAGGATGTCCTTGGCTATGCCCAGCCCGCGCAGACAACGGTGCGCCCGCTGTGCGCGGCGGACGGGCGGCTCTGTGCTTTCGCGCACCACAACCAATAAGTCAACGTCACTTCCCTCGTCGGGTTGTCCCCACGCGTGCGACCCGAACAGCCACACCTGCTCCGGCTGGAACTCCGCGGCCAAGCGCCGCGTCATTTCATCGAGCAAGTCTTGGCTTATAGCTTTCACGGCTGCAATGTATACGAATTGGGCTAGCGCTGTAAATCGCCGCGCTCCCTCCGACGGGCTGCGGCGCACATCGGCGGCCGGCGGGTTCGTCTTTCACATGGCAGCGACGATGTGCTCGCGGTCGAGCGGAAGGTCGCGCACGCGCACGCCAATGGCATCCTCGAGCGCGTTGGCGATCGCCGCCGCAGTCGGCCCCTGCGCCGCTTCACCCACGCCGACGCTCGGCAACTCGGGCCGATCCAGCAGCACGACTTCGACTGCGGGAACCTCGCTGAAGCGCAGGATCGGATAGTCCTCCCAGCCCAGGCTCGCGACGCCCTCGGCATCGAAGCGCACCTGCTCCTTCAAGGTCCAGCTCGTCGACTGGATCGCCCCGCCTTCGATCTGGTTGACGAGACCGTCGGGATTGACCACCAGGCCCGCATCGACTGCGATCACCAGGCGCGCAACGCGTACCTCGGTCTCGGCCGCGACTTCGGCGATGACTGCGCAATAGGCGCCGAGGTTCTTGTATCTGGCAAAGCCGATGCCGTGGCCGCGGCCTTCGTCCCTTGTCCACTCGCTCCAGCGCGCACTTTGGGCTGCGGCACGGATCACATCGAGGGCGCGCGGGTCCTTGAGGTGGCGCAGGCGGAAAGCGATCGGGTCGATCTGCGCTGCGCGCGCAAGCTCGTCCATGAACGACTCGATCGCAAATACGTTGCCGTAGGCCCCGAGCGAGCGCAACGCCGAGGTGCGCACGGGCATCTCGCGCACGTAGTGATTGGTGACGCGCTGGTTGGGGAATTCGTACAGCGGAATGGCATTGCGCTCGGCTCCGCCCGCGGGCAGCGGCGGATTCACGGCGCTTCCCCGCTCGAAGGGCCGTGCCAGATGCGACGCGGCGATGAGCGTGGGGCCTGCCGAAACCCCGGGCCGGTGGCTGTGGCCGTTGCTCCACAGGTTGTGTTGCCAGCGGACGATGTTCCCGCCGGCTTCGAGCGAGGCCTTGAGGGCGAAGGCCATTGCCGGCCCAAAGGGCTCCCAGCCGAATTCGTCCTCGCGCATCCACTGCACCTTCACCGGCCGCCCTCCGCTTGAGCGCGCGAGCAGCGCCGCATCGAGCGCGACATCGTCAGCGCCGTTGTGGCCGTAGCACCCCGCGCCTTCGACGTGTTTCACGACCACGTCGTCCTCGGCCATGCCAAGCGCGAGGGCAAGGTCGCGGCGCAGGTTGAAAATCCCCTGGCTGTGGCTCCACACGGTCACGGTGTCGCCGCTCCACTGCGCGATGGCGCACGAAGGCCCTATCGAGGCGTGCGCAACATACGGCTTGGTGTAGGAGGCCTCGATCGTCGTCAGTGCGCGATCGCTCGCAGCCGCGTCCGTTTTTTCGCTGATCAGGTGCTGCTCGGCGACATGGGCCTTGAGCCAGGCGTGAATATCGCCGGGAAGCGCCGCCGCCGGCTCCCACCGGCTGTGGTCCCTCACCGCGCGCATGGCCTTCACCGCCGCCTCCTCGCGCTCGGCCAAAACGCCGGCGAAGCTGCCCTCGTGCACGAGGACGACGCCCGGCATCGACTCGAGGGCGCTCCGATCGAGCGCCGCGAGCTGCGCGAGCCCGCGCGGTGCGCGCACCACGCGGCCAAAGCGCATG
>JACPRN010000058.1 GCA_016189945.1 Betaproteobacteria bacterium | reverse complement strand
CGCCGTAGGCGCTTGCGCCCTTGGGGTAGGAGCCGACGGGCACAGTGGCGTTATAGGCGGCGCCGAACCGGGCGCGGCTGGCATCGGGCGCTTCGTTTCCCCAGGGATAGCGCCTGCCGTCGGTGCCGCGCGCGGCCTTTTCCCACTCGGCCTCGCTCGGCAGACGCTTGCCCGAACGCGCGCAGTATTGGACTGCGCCGCGAAAGGAGACCTCCACCACGGGATGCCGCTCGACTCCGGGGTCGGCGCGCCAGCGGCCGTCCTTGAGATGAATGCGCGCGTCGGCATCATCGTCGTCGTAGAGCCGCTCGCCTTTGGCGTTGCGGGGCCCGACGGCGTTGAGAAATTCCGCGAACTCGGCGTTCGTCACCGGCGTGCGGTCGATCGAAAAGGCGGGCAGAAAGACCTCGTACGCCGGGCGCTCGTCCTCCGGACCCGAATCGCTGCCCATGCGGAAAACGCCCGCGGGAACTTCGACCACGGGAGCGGCGGCGAGCGCCTGCGCGAGGGGCAGGCCTGCGAGGGCGTGAACAATCGCGGCCCGGATCATTGCCGACGACGCGAGTCGGGATGCGGAGCGGCTGCGATTCCGAATCACGCGCGCTCACAACGCGATCACGCGCAGCCCCATCGATTTGGCCGCAGCGCGCTGGCGCGCATCGGCGGAAACGAAGACCTCGGCTTCGCATTCGAGCGCGGCGCCGAGGTGGATCGCATCCATGGCGCGCAGCCTGTGCCGCTCGAGCGCCTGCACCGAGCGCGCGACCACCTGCGGCGTGGTATCGCAAACCAATGCGTCGGCGATGTCGGCCATCAATTCGCCTTTCACGCGCTGGTACTGTCCGGCGGAGAGCTTGCGCTCGCGCCGCAGGCGGCAGAACGCGGAAATCAACTCCGGGATGGCGATCACCGACAGCGCAAGTTCAGTGGCTTTTTCGCACCACGCGAGCACCTCCGCTGTTCCGAGCTCGTCAACGTATCGCTTGGCCAACGCAGAGGAATCGAAGAAAACTCGCATCAGGCCGCCCGCTCGTCGAGTATCAGTTTGCTGATGGACACACCCTTGATGGCGAGGGGGCGCGCCTTGCGCTGCTTCCAGGACGGCACGTCTTTCTGGATCGGGTGGATGTCCGCGATGGGCCTGCCATTGCGCAGCACGCGCACGGTCTCGCCAGCCTCGACCAAGTCGAAATAGCGCTTGGCCTGGTTTCGCAGTTCGGTAAAAGTGGCCTCACGCATGTTGAATATCCTTGATTGGCAATGTACATTGAATTGTACATGAACAGGAGGAATGGAAAACCGCTTTCGCACGCTCGGGCCCGCGCGGCGCGCACGGCGTCCCTATTTATTCCCCGAGCCCGATATGCGAACATGGGTTGTTTCGCACGCGTTTAGCCAACCGCGGAGGATCCTCCCATGCGCTACGAGCTCTACTACTGGCCCACGATCCAGGGGCGCGGGGAATTCGTCCGGCTCGCCCTGGAAGAAGCCGGCGCCGATTACGCCGATGTCGCGCGCGGCTCGGCCAAGCAGGGAATGGGCACACCCGCCCTCATGCGTTTCTTGGAGAGCGAAGAGATCGCCCGGCCGCCGTTTGCGCCGCCGTTTCTGAAGGCGGGCAGGCAGATCATCGGCCAGACGGCGAACATTCTTCTTTTTCTCGGGCCGAGACATCGTCTGGCGCCCAGAGACGAGGCCGGGCGCCTGTGGGTGCATCAGCTCCAGCTCACCATCGCCGATCTGGTAGCCGAGGCCCATGATGCCCACCACCCGATCTCGAGCGCGCTCTACTACGAAGACCAGAAGCGCGAGGCGCGCAAGCGCAGCGCAGACTTGCTGTCGTCGCGGCTGCCCAAGTACCTGGGCTATTTCGAGCGCGTGCTGGAGGCAAACCGCAAGAAGGGGCCTTATCTGGCGGGCGATGCGCTCACCTACGCCGATCTCTCCGCCTTCCAGATGCTGGAGGGTCTGCGCTACGCCTTTCCGCGCGCGATGGCGCGGCTGGAAGCCGCCTTTCCGCGCCTCGTCGCGCTGCACGATCTCATCTCGGTGCGGCCGAGAATCGCCGCCTATCTCGCTTCCAAGCGGCGGGTGGAGTTCAACCCGAGCGGCATCTTCCGCCATTATCCGGAACTCGATCGCTGAACCGCGCGTCTGAAGCGAGGAGGAGGCGATATGGCAACAGCAACCTGGAATAGCGCCGTGCTCGCCGAAAGCGAGCGCTTCGAAACGGTGGAGGGAAACATCTACTTTCCGCCGGAGACGATCCGCCGCGAGTATTTCCGCGCGAGCGACACCCACACCACCTGCCCCTGGAAGGGCATTGCGAGCTACTACGACATTGTCGTCGATGGCAAGGTGAACCAGGACGCGGCCTGGTATTACCCCGATGCCAAGCCCGCGGCATCGAACGTCAAGGGCTATGTCGCCTTCTGGCGCGGGGTTTCGGTCGAGAAATGATCTGCGAGCGGGCCGAGCAGTTGCGCCAGTTCGGTCCCGGATAGCAGGCGAATGCCGTTCTTGGCCGCAAATTCGCGCGCGTTGGCGCTGAATTCGCCCGCGGCCACGTAGATGCACTCGCGCGCGTCGCGCGCCCGCTTTGCTTCGAGCAGGTCGCGCAAAGGCGTGATCCCGGTCTGCGCGACCTTCCAGCGCTTGCAGCTTACGAGGCCCAGGCGCCCCTCCTTGCGCAATTCGAAGTCGGCCCCGGGACCTTTGAGGGCGGCAACCTCATAGCCCTGGCGGCGATAGGCGCCCTCGATGAGCGCCGAAAACTGCTCCCAGGACATCGCGCGCAGTCCTTCGAGCACCGCGGCGACGCGGGCCGCACTCGGCGCCCGCGCCTGGCGCCAGGCGGCATACGCCGCGATAGCGACAAAGGGCGCGCCCGCGGCAAGCGCGGCCACCGCCGGCAGGAACATCTGTGCGAGAGCGAACAGTCCAGCGGCGATGGCGAGGCTCAGCCACCAGGGCGAGCGCAGCAGCACCGCGAAGAGCGAATCCTTGCGCGGCGCGAGCAGCCTGAAATCGGGAAGGCGAATGGGCGCTCTGGGAATTATCGATGCGCCGCGCTGCTTACTGCGCGCGGATGCCGAGTTCCTTCAGCAGCTTGCTCCACTTGGCCACATCGGACTTCAGCAGCGCCGCTGCTTCCGCCGAGGGGATGCCGCCCGGGGTGAGGCCAAGGGCCGCATAGCGCTTCAGCACGTCTTCCTGTTTGAGGACCACGGCCACTTCGCTATTGAGCTTCTCGACGATCGCGGCGGGCGTTCCCGCAGGTGCGTATAGTCCGGTCCAGGGAACGACTTCGAAATTGCCCATGCCGGCTTCCGCCATGGTGGGAATCTCGGGCAATAGCGGCGATCTCTTCGGACTGGTGATCGCCAAGCCGCGCAGTTTCCCCGCGCGAAGGTGCGAGAGCACCGGACCGATGGATACCGTCGCGATCGGCACTTCACCGGCGAGAGCGGCGGTGATCGCAGGCCCCGTGCCCTTGAACGCGACGTAGACGATATCCACGGACTGCTGCTTCTTCAGCAGCTCGGTTGCGACCTGAAACACCGTGGCGCCGGCGGAGTAGAACAAGCCGCCCGGCTTGGTCCTGGCCATCGCAATCAGCTCCTTCATCGATTTTGCCTGGAAGGTCGGATGCACCGCGAACACCAGCGGGTTGGAAGAAACCACGGTCACCGGCACAAAATCCTTCAACGGATCGTACGGCAGGCGCTCATACAGGCCGACGTTCAAGACCATCTCGGAGTCCGTGCCGACTTGAAGGGTGTAGCCGTCAGGGGCCGACTTGGCCGTGTACTCGCTGCCGATGATGCCATTGGCTCCGGGCTTGTTTTCCACCGTGACCGGCTGTCCCATGCGCTCGGCGAGTTTTTGGCTGAGTATGCGCGCGACGTTGTCGGTGCCGCCCCCCGGCGCGTAGGCGACGACCAACCTTATCGGTTTGTTCGGGTAAGTCTGCGCCATGGAGCCGCCGGCGCCAAGCACGAGCGCGGCGGCCGCGAACATGGAAAGAACTCGGAATGCGGTTTTCATCTTGTCTCCTCGGTGACGTGTTTATCGCTCCAAAATAGCACCGACTCCGGAGCCGACGGACCCGGGCGCGCGCTCATTACTTGCGCTGGCGCAGCTTGCGGATGGCCGCAAGCTGCGCCGCGGCCTCGGCGAGCTCGGCAGTCGCTTTTGCGTACTCCAGCTTCGAAGTCCGCGTCTGCAGCGCTTCCTGGGCGCGTTTGTGCGCTTCGATCGCTTTGGCTTCGTCCAGGTCGTGGCCGCGGATGGCGGTGTCGGCAAGCACCGTGATCACGTTGGGCTGCACCTCGAGCACCCCGCCGTTGACGAAAATGAGCTCCTCGGCATCCTGCTCGGGCAGCTTGATGCGCACGGAGCCCGGCTTGATGCGCGTGATGAGCGGCGTGTGCCGGGGATAGATGCCCAGCTCGCCCGCTTCGCCCGGGAGGACGACGAATTCCGCCTCGCCGGAGAAGATCGACTCTTCGGCGCTGACGACATCTACGTGGATGGTGTTTGCCATGTCGGAAACTCGGAAGAACCTTCGGAAGCTTACCCCCTACTGCAGGGTCTTCGCCTTCTCGAACGCTTCCTCGATCGCGCCGACCATGTAGAACGCCTGCTCGGGAAGCTGGTCGCACTGGCCCTCGACGATCATCTTGAAGCCCTTGCTCGTCTCCTTCATGGGAACGTACTTGCCAGGCTGGCCGGTGATGTTCTGCGCCACGGTGAAAGGCTGCGACAGGAAACGCTGGATCTTGCTCGCGCGCGCGACCACCTGCTTGTCCTCGGGCGAGAGCTCGTCCTTG
>JACPRN010000039.1 GCA_016189945.1 Betaproteobacteria bacterium | reverse complement strand
TCCCACCTCTGGTCGCGCTCCTGCGTCGTGGTGAGAAAATGCTCGCGCCGATCCTCGATCCATTTCACCGGGCGCTTCAATTTCACCGCGAGCAGCGCGAGCACCGCCTGCTCGACATAGAACATCGTTTTCGGACCGAAACCGCCGCCGACGTCCGGGTGAATCACGCGCAGCAGCTCCGGGTTCCAGTCGAGCAGGTCGACCAGGCATTTTTTCTCCAGGAAAGGCGATTGCCCCGAGCACCAGGTCGTCAGCTCCCCGGTGACCGCCCGGTATTCGGCGACCACGCCGCGCGTCTCCATCGGGTGCGCGCAGCCGCGGTGCTGCCAGTAGGTGTCGCGCACCACGAGATCGGCGCGCTTGAACGCTTCCTCCGGCTTGCCGACCACGATATGGGTGTGCGCAGCGAGGTTGTCTTTCAAGTCGCTGTGCACGCCGGCGGCACCGGGGGCCAGCGTGTTCCGGCAATGCGACATCGCCGGCAGCGTTTCGTAGTCGACTTCGACCAGAGCGGCGGCGTCCTCGGCGATGTAGCGGTTGTCTGCGACCACCGCGGCGAGCGCTTCGCCCACGAAGCAGACCTCGTCCTTTGCCAGGCAGTACTGCGTCTTCGGGTGAATGATCGCCGGGTTGGGGACGAGCAGCGGAAGCCGCTTTTGCGCCGGGGCCGGGAGATCGCGATAAGTGAGGACCGCACGCACGCCGGGCAGCGCAAGCGCGGCTTGAGTGTTGATCGCCTTGACGCGCGCGTGCGCATGCGGGCTGCGCACGAACGATGCCTCGAGCATGCCCTCGAGATGGATGTCGTCCACGTAGCACCCTTGCCCGCGCAGCAGCGCCGGGTCCTCGGTGCGGCGGACGCGCGCGCCGAAGTATTTGTTGGTGTTCGCCATGATCGCCCCTACGCCCCCGAGCGCATGCGCTCGGCGGCGAGCAGCGCCGCTTCGACGATCCCCTGGTAGCCGGTGCAGCGGCACAGGTTCCCGGTCAGCACCTCGCGCACCTGAGCTTCGGTGGGCGATGGGTTCTCCTTAAGAAACTCGGTGAGGGTGACGAGCATCCCCGGCGTGCAAAAGCCGCATTGCAGGCCGTGCTTTTCCCAGAACGCCTGCTGCAGCGGCGAGAGCGTCCCGTCTTTTGCCGCCAGGCCCTCCACCGTGGTCACCGAGCGGCCGTTCGCCTGCACCGCCAGGGTGAGGCAGGCGCGCGCGCTGCGGCCTTCGAGCAGAACCGTGCAGGCGCCGCAGACGCCGTGCTCGCAGCCCAGATGCGTGCCGGTCAAGAGCAGCTCGTGGCGCAGAAAATCCGCCAGCGTCAGGCGCGTTTCGATCTCGCGCTCGTAGCGCGTGCCGTTCACGGTGACGCTCACTTTTCGCTTGTCGGTCATGATTCTTCCCTCAGATTCGCCGCGCGGCGCGTTGGCCCGCCGCATTGAGAGCGCGCTCGGTAAGCGTGAGCGCAAGATGCTGGCGGTAGGATTTGCTCGCGTGCACATCCTCGATCGCGTCGATTTTGCCCGCGGACTCGGCTGCAGCGCGGAACGCGTCCTCCCCGGGCAGGGCGCCGGCGAGCGAGCGCTCGGCATCGGTCAGACGCAGCGGCGCCGGACCCACGCCGCAGATCGTGATCGCCGCGCGCTCGATGCGGCCGTTGCTCTTCAGTGCGAGCAGTGCGGCAACGCCCACCACGGCAAAATCGCCGTGCCGGCGCGCGAATTCGAGAAACGCCCAGCCATGCCCCTTCGGCCAGAGCGGCAGGAGCGCACCGGCGACGATTTCATCGGGCTCGATGGCAGGGGTCATGAAGGTGAGCGGAAACTTGGCCATCGGCAGCTCGCGTTTCCCGCCCTTGCCCTGCACCAGAATCGTTGCGTCCAGCGTCATCGCCACCGCGGGCAATTCAGAGGCCGGATCGAGATGGCAGAGACTGCCGCCGAAGGTGCCGCGGTTTCTGGTCTGCACGTGCCCGACATTCGCGAGCGCTTCGGCCAGGAGCGGGCAGCGTTCCTTGACGATCGGCGCGAGCTCGAGGTCGCGCTGGCGCGTCATGGCGCCGATGTAGAGCGCATCGCCGCGAAGCTCGATTCCCGAGAGTTCGGCGACATCGTTCAGGTCGACCAGGTGGTCGGGCATCGCATAGCGCATGTTGAGCATGGGCATGAGCGACTGGCCGCCGGCGAGCACCTTGGCGTTCTCAAGCGACGCGAGCAGCGAAACCGCCTCGGCGAGGGTGTTCGGATTGTGATAGGCAAAAGGTGGTGGCTTCATACTGGGCATCCCCTCACTTGATTCGTTGTGCGCAAACGACGATGGACATCCCGAACGGCAGCGACACTCTCGGCAACAGATATCGCTCCATGCCGAAGATGAACCGCAACAGGCCGTTGATGGGCGCTGCGGGCGGCCGCAGCGCTTCCTCAGGATTTGCGCCGATCCGATTTCCGAGCCCTATTTTAACTGCCCCGAACGGGAAAAGCAGGCAATTGAAATAGCTTGCGTAGGTCACGCGAAGTCCGCATCGCTCAACGAGGCTCCTCATGCCGCCCAGGGTGTAGCGGCGCCTGTGCTGGGAGAATTCGTCGTGAGCGCTCCACAACCACGGGTAGGCAGGCACGGTGAGGAAGAGCAGCCCATCGGGCTTCAAGCGCTGCCCGAGGGCGGCAAGCGCTGCGGCGTCATCGGCGACATGCTCCAGGACGTCGAGCGCGGCGACCAAATCGAACAGCGCGCCGGCGAACGGCAGTCCGT
>JACPRN010000053.1 GCA_016189945.1 Betaproteobacteria bacterium | reverse complement strand
GTCGTATTGTTCACCATCGCGCTTGAATCGCGTAACTTGACGCCCGCCCAGCATCGTTTCGAGCGTGCGGCCGACCGTGTCGACGTTCACGCCGATGTCACCCAGCTTGTCGCGGTTGATGGCGACGCGCACCTCGGGCGTGTTCAAGCGCAAGTCGGTCTGCAGATTCTGTGTGCCGGGGAACTTGCGTGCCTCGTCCAGGAACCGGTCGACGAGGCGCTGCAATTCGGCATACGGGACCTGCGCCATGATCACGTATTCGATGGGCGTGGAGCGGAAGCGCTGCCCTAACGACGGCGGGTTGATCGGAAAGGCCTGCGCGCCCGCTATCGATGCCAGTTTTGGCCGCAACTCATCCGCGATCTGCTGCTGCTTCTTCGTGCGCGCTTCCCATGGCTTTAGCCGCAGCACCGCAATGCCGTCGACCACCGTCGGAAAGCCCGACATTGTGGTATACGCGAAGGTCTCAGGCACCTGGCGGTAGAACTCCTCGATCGGCTCCAACTGCTCCGCCGTATATCCGGGCGTCGATCCCTGCGGCGCCGTCAACTGCCCGAATATGATGCCTCGGTCCTCGATGGGAGCAAGCTCGGACTTGAGCTGGGTGAACAAGAGGACTCCGATGCACAGGGTCACAACCCATGCCGCAACGACGAACCAGCGCCCCTTCAAGGCGGCGATCAGCCACCGGCGGTAGCCCTTGCTAAACGACTCGAAACCCGCCTCGATCTTGTTGTACAGCCAGGAATGCCTCGCCTCGTGGCGCAGCAGGACCGAGCACATCATGGGTGTGAGCGTCAGCGCCACAAAGCCCGATACGAGAACCGCGCCCGCCAGGGTCAATGCGAACTCGATGAACAGGCGTCCGGTGCGGCCCGTGGCGAAGGCGAGCGGCGCGAACACCGCGGCGAGCGTGAGCGTCATCGCGACCACTGCAAAGGCGATTTCGCGCGATCCTTGCATCGCGGCTTCCTTGCGCCGCATGCCTCGCTCGATGTGCCGGTGGATGTTCTCCAGCACGACGATGGCATCGTCGACGACAAGCCCGATCGCCAGCACCATGGCGAGCAACGTCAAGGTATTGATCGTGAACCCGAAAAAGAACATCAGCCCGAACGCGCCGATCAGCGACACCGGGATGGTCACGATCGGGATCGCCGTGGCGCGCAGGCTGCGCAGGAAGCAGAAGATGACCAGCACGACCAGTATCACCGCCTCGACGATCGTCGTGAACACCGAGGAAATCGAGCGGTCGATGAAAACGGACGTATCGTACGCGACCACGAGTTTCATTCCGGTCGGCAGATTTTCGTTGATCTTCAAGACCTCGGCGCGGACCGCTTGCGACAACTCGAGCGGATTGGCGACGGCCTGCTTGATGACGCCGATATTGAGCGCGGGCTTGCCGTTGAAACGCGAGATTCCCCGTTCGTTGAGCGCGCCGATTGCCACCGTCCCGAGATCGCTGATGCGCACCGGATAGCCGCGGACATTGGCAACGATGAGGCTTCCGAACTGCTCGGGCGTTTGTACGTCGGTTTCGGCGACCACGGTGAATTCCCGCGCGGTCGATTCAATGCGGCCGGCCGGGATTTCCGCGTTCTGTCGCCTGAGCGCATCTTCGACGTCCTGCACCGTGAGCCGATACCCCGCAAGACGCGTGCGGTCGATATTGATCCGCATCGAAACTATTCGTTCGCCAAAGATCCGCACTTCGGCCGCGCCCGGGAGCACGGAAAGTCTGGGCTTGATGTAGCGGTTGACGTAGTCGGTGGCCTCCAGCGTGGTCATGGAGCCGGACTCCACCGCCAGGCTGATCACCGATTGAGAATCCGCCTCGACCTTCGCAATGACAGGTTCATCGACTTCATCCGGCAGGCGCCCGCGCACGCGCGAGACTTTATCCCGCACGTCGGCGGCTGCCGAATCCGGAGTGCGCGTGAGCAGGAAGCGGACGTTGATCACACTTCGCTCCGGCCGGCTTTGAGACGTCATCAGCTCGACCCCCTCGATGCCGGAGAGCGAATCCTCGAGGATCTTGGTGACCTGCGATTCGACGACCTCGGCGGAGGCGCCGCGGTAGATCGTGCTTACGCTGACGACGGGCTCATCGATCCGCGGGTACTCGCGGACGGGCAGGCGCTGGTAGGAAATGAGACCGATCAGCAGAACGACCAGCGACAACACGGTCGCAAACACGGGACGGCGTATGCATGTCTCGGGCAGCGTCATTTGGCTGTCTCGCGGCCCTCAGAGCTTCGCGATGAGGCCGAGGGCGACGGCTTCGACGCGTCGGGTGCGGCCTTGCCCGCCTGAGTGTCGGCGATGCGCACCTGTGCCCCGTCGCGCAGCCTGCTCTGGCCGGCGGTCACCACCACGTCGCCTCGTCCTACGCCACTCACAATCTCGACTTTGCGGTCGCGGCGCTGTCCCGTTTCGACCTTCACCCGAGCAGCCTTGCCGTCGATCACGCGGAAGACGTACTGCTCCGTACCCTGTGGCACGAAGGCCTCTTCGGGCAGCACCAGCGCATCTTTCTCGGCGCGGGTGATGAGCGTGACGCGGGCGAACATGCCGGGCCGCAGCGCCGTATTCTGATTGCGCACCTGCGCACGGATGACGATTGCACGCCCAGCCGCATCGACCAGCGGATTGAGTGCAATCACGTTGCCGTCGTAAGACTCGCCGGGCAGCGCGTCAAGCGCGACTTTGACCGGCTGGCCGACCTGAACCTGGATCAGAAAAGTCTCGGGTACCCGGAAGTCCACCTTCAGCGGATCGATCGCTTCGAGGTTCACGAGATCGGTGCCTTCCTTTACGTAGTCGCCGATCGAAACCACGCGCAGGCCGATGATGCCGGCGAACGGCGCTTTGAGTTCCATCTTGGCGAGCTTCGCCTCCGCAAGCGCGACCGCCGCCTGTGCGATGTCGAGACTGTGCTTCGCCTCATCCTTCGCCTGGCCGGAGATGAATGTGCGGCCGGCAAGGTCGACGGCGCGGTCATGCTTCGATTTGGCCAAGGTCAAGTTGGCACGCGCCTGCTGCAACTCGGCGGTGCTGATTGCCGGGTCGAGCCGCACCAGTGTTGCCCCCTTCGCGACACGTTCGCCCTCCTGGAACAGGATCGCCGTGATGCGGCCAGCGACTTCGGGCCGCAGCGTCACGGATTCATCCGAGCGCAGGGTGCCGACAGCGGTAATGGTTTGGGGCAGCGAGGCCGTGCCGACACGGGTGACTTCAACCGGCACTGGCGCCTGCCCCTTCGAAGCGCCGGCTGCTGCGGTCGCAAGTGCCGCCGGCCCCGGCGCCCGACCAGGCGCACTTTCGCTCCCCGCCGGCGAGACCTTGCGCACCGAGCCGAACCAGTATCCAGCGCCTGCGGCGACGAGGATTACCGGCACTACCAGTAACGCGACCACGGCTTTATTCATCGGCGGGCACAATCGTAAAGATACGCAACATGATCAATTTGCCATCCAGGGTAGCGAGTTACAGGTCCGACGCGCTTATAAAACAGGACAATTGGCGGCCCTGATGCGCTGTCTCAGTCCGCTCCCCCCCGCAACACCGATGGCCAGAAACACGCAAAATGCGCAAGCCCCGGCGGACTATCCGCGCAATACAACAAGTACAGATAATCAGTAAATGATTCTACAACAGTAGCGCCCCGGCTAAACCGGGGTCGGTTTTGGTAAGCGCCACTTGTGGAGCGGCCTAGCGGCAGATTCAATCTGGTGCCGATTTAGACGACGCCAAGCGCGATCGGGTCGCGCGCCAGGCCGCACCTCAGATCTTGAGTTTGTAATCGGCTACCACACAGCATTCATCGGTTCTACTGCAGCACCGATATCCGGAGTTCCCACAAAGCCGCCAAGACTCCGCAGCCTCAGTCCGCCTTGATGCGCGCCTTGTGCACCACTTCCCGCCAGCGCGCCTGCTCGCTGGCGATGTAGTCCGCGTATTCCTGCGGGGTCGAGCCGATCGGCTCCGCAGCGTCGGTCTCGAGCTGCTTCACCACCATCGGGCTCTTGGCAGCCCTCGCGGCTTCCGCCGCGAGACGCTCGACTATCGCGTTGGGCGTCTTCGCCGGCGCATTCAGACCGTACCACTGCACGGTCTCGAAGCCGGGGTAGCCCTGCTCGGCGACCGTCTTGACCTCCGGAAGTATCGATAGACGCCGGCTATTGCTGGGCGGCGCACAGGGCGGCGTTGCCTCCACCGATCACGATCACATCGATCATTTCCCGCGCCTGCTTGTTGACTGAAGGACTATACTCTTTCGCGTGGATTTCAACGGCGACCCAAAGTGGGAGGCCATCATGCCAGCAAGAAAGTCGTTTCCGGGAATAATCTGTTCAGCCGCTTTGCTGGCGATCGGCAACGCCACGTTCGCCCAGCAATTCTCCGGTCAGACCGTGACCATCATTGTGAATTTTTCTGCGGGCGGCCCGACCGACATCGAGGCACGCATCATTGCACGACATCTGCCGAAATACGTCCAGGGCGCGGCCAGCATGATCGTGCGCAACGTCGGCGGCGGAGGCGGAAACATCGGCGTGAATCAGCTTGGGGAGGCTTCGGGCAAAGACAGGTTGAACCTCGGTTTTTTCACCTGGAATCCCCTGAACCAGGTCATTCGCGACCCGACTTTGCGCGTTCGTTACAACGACTTCAAGCTGATCGCTGGACTGCGCCAGACATCGATCATCTATATCCGTCGGGACACTCCGCCCGGGATCAAAAGGCCGTCCGATGTCGCGAAAGCCGGACTCTTCAAGGCCGGAGGCATGGGTCCGGCGGGTTACATAACAGTTCGCCAACGGCTGGCGCTCGACCTCCTTGGAGCCAAATATGAATTGATCCCGGGCTACAAGGGCACGAGGGAGATGGATATGGCGATGCTGCAGGGCGACATTCAACTGACCAGTAACTCGTTGCCGGGCTATTACACCTCGACCAAGCCGAATATGGTCGACAAAGGTATTGTGATGCCGCTTCTACAGTTCGACCGCACCGATGGGTCGGTAGGACGCGACCCTGATCTGCCCGACGTACCGACCTTTCTCGAGGTCTACAAGGAAGCTTTCGGGGCCGATGCAATGCCAAGCGGCGAGAAGTGGCAAGCTTTGCAGCTCCTCACCCGTATTCTGGACACCATGGCCCGCTCGGTCTTCATGCCGCCAACCGCGCCGGCAGCGGCCGTCGAGGAGATGCGCAGCGCCTTCGAGAAACTGGCAAAGGATTCCGAGTTCATCGCGGAATACGAAAAGGTCGTGAAATTCAAACCCCGGTTTGTCGGCGGTGCGCAAGGAGAGCGCGTTATTGCCGAATTGGGCACGATGGACCCGTCTATGGTGCAGTTTTTCACCAAGTACATCGAAACGGGGAAGTAGGCCGCTCGAAAGACGGGTGACTGGACCTACAGTTCCCGAGTGAGCGAAGTCAAGGGTCGCGCTCGGGCTCCTGCGTCCCGGGCTCCGCGCTCAGATAGGAATCCCGGGCGGCCCTTTGCGCCATCCGGTATTGCCGGTTGCGCCAGTTGAGTACCAGGATAATGGCCAGGACAGCAACGGCGACGAGGACCCACAGGATCTCATCCAAATAGGGCATGAGGGTCTCTCGATATACGAGCACCAGGCCAATCGCAATCAGGAGAGCCGAGCCAATCGCGCGCTCGAGCGTCGATCTATTCTTCCTGTCCCTGCCCATTGGGCTTCATCCGTTTTCCGGGGAACTACCCTGAGGCGCTATCCGATTGCAGCCTGCCGCGGGCTCTTCAGGGCATCCGCATTGACGACGTTTGTCGGCCGCCCCTCGAGATAGGCGAGGATGATATCGACGGAATCGCGGGCTGCGCGCTGCTGCGATTCGCGGGTCTGCCAGCCCATGTGCGGGGTCAACACCGTGCGCGGCGCCCCGAGAATCGGGTCGTTCATGTCGACCGGCGAGGAATCGCAAAGATCGGTCGCGGCAGCGCCTATTCTGCCGCTGTGAAGGGCCTGCGCGAGTTCCCGGCGGTTCACGATTCCCCTGCGAGAAATATCGACGAGCAGCGCGCTCGGCTTCATGAGCGCGAGCCGCTTCGCGTTGACGAAGTCGCGCGAAAGATCCGAGAGCAGAAGGTGCACCGAAACGATGTCGGACCTGCGAAAGATCTCGTCCTCGCCCACCATTTCGACGCCGGAGGCTGCGGCGCGCTCGGGCGAAAGCGTCGGGCCCCAGGCGATCACCTGAAGGCCGAATCCCAGCGCGCGTCGCGCAACGGCGCTGCCGATTCGCCCGAGGCCGAGGATGCCCAGGATTTTTCCCGCGAGCTCCATCCCCGTTACCGGTTCCCAGCGGCCCTGGCGCAATGCCTGGTCCGCCGGCACGACACCGCGGGCGAGCGCGAGCATGAGCGCCAGCACGTGGTCGGCGACCGATTCGGTGGAAGTGCCGCCGGTGGTTGCAACGGCAATTCCTGAATCGGTGGCCGCCTTGACGTCGATTCGGTGCGGTCCGGACGAGGCGATCAGGCGCAACCCGGGCAGATCAAGGAGCGTTTCGCGGTCGAGGACCGTGCGCCCGCGCATGGTCAGAACGACCGCGGCCGGACGCAGCCGCTCGACGAGCGCCTGGCGCGTCGGCGCCGCCGTCTCGTAGACCGTGACGGTAGCCGCGGCCTGCAGCCTCGGCAGCTCGCCGCTGGCGCGAAGCGCTCCGTCCGCGTCATCGCACACGACGATGTGCGTCATACATTGCCCTTTCCGCCGAGCCTGCCGCGAGGCTGCGGTGCCGGTTCGCCGCGCCGTCAATCCACGCGTATGTTGTTCGCGCGAATGATCTGGCCCCAGCGCTCGTAATCGCTGCGCACGATCTCTCCGAACCGATCCGAGGTGACGCCGGTGGACTCGAAGCCGATTTCGCGGAAGCGCTTCATCAAATCGGGCGAAAGCACGGCCGTGCGCAGGTCGGCTGCCATCTGGTCGATGACCGCCTTGGGCGTTGCGGCCGGGACGAAAATGCCATGCCATCCGTCGATGCCGTTGCCCGGATAGACGGCGTTGAACGCCGGCACCTGGGGCAAAACGTCCATCGGCTTGGAGCCGGTCACCATGAGGGGGCGCACCTTGCCGGCTTTCACGAGCGGAATGATCGAGAGCGAAATATCGAATACCAGATGGACGTCGCCCGCAAGCAGCGCCTGCATCGCCGGACCGTTGCCTTTGTAGGGAACATGCGTCAGATTGACGCCGGCGGCGCGCTTGAACAGCTCCACGTACAGATGCAAAGGCGTGCCGTTGCCGCTGCTGCCGTAATTCAGGCGGTCCGGATCCTTCTTTGCGAGCGCGACGAGTTCGTCGACCGTGGAAACGCCGATTTTCTGGCTCGCCGCCAGAATGTAGCGGACTTCCGCGGTCTGAGCCACTCCGCGCAAATCGCGCAGGAAGTCGTACGGCGTGCGTTGCATCTGCGGCGTAGCCACGATCGAGCTCGCGTGCAGCACCATGGTGTGGCCGTCCGGGGCGCTCTTGGCGACGTAGTCCACGCCGAGTATGGTATTGGCCCCCGGGCGCGCCTCGACGATGATCGGCTGGCGCCAGTTCTCCTGGAGCTTGGCGGCGATCAGCCGGGCCTCCAATTCGAAGGTGCCGCCGGCAGCAAACGGCACAACCAGGCGGACGGGCTTGCTCGGGAATTCAGCCGCGGCCGCGGCCGCGACGAGGGTTGCGGCCAGGGCCAGCGACGCAAACAGCTTGGGTACAGATCGAGTCATTTTTCCTCCTCCTTAGAGCCCTCTGCAACAAACGGGCATTGGTTGATTCTACGGGTTTCCGGGCGCCGCGTGTCCGGACATCACGCGGCAAGTCGGCAATGGGTGCGACTACTATATCCGCAAATATCTCAACTTCGATTTCCCGATTTCGCGGCCGCGCAGGAGCATCCGGTCAGTCCTTGGCGGCGATGGCCTCCACCTCGATCAGCAGTTCGGGACGCGCAAGGCGGCTGACGAAAACGAGAGTGCTCGCGGGCACGACGTCGCCGAACGCCTTCTTCTGGATCCTCCTCCATGCGTCGATGTGCTCGGGCTTGATCAGGTAGACATTGATCTTCACCAGATTGTCCGTCGTAAGACCGCACTCCTTGAGCACGGCCGCCATATTGCCGTAGACCAGTTCTGCCTGGGCCTCGAAATCCGGCGGAGAAACACCTTGCGCGTCAGTGCCGGTCTGACCGGCAAGATAATAGAGCCGCGCGCCGGGTCCGATTTCGCCCACGTGCGAAAACCGCCCTCCGGAAGAGCGAACGCCGTTGACGTCATAGCGTTTGACCATCTATCCAACTTCCTCTTGAGTTTTCTGAAGGAACTCCCCCGCGGCATCCTGCCATTTCTGGTCCGCGAAAGGAAGGCCACGGCCCCAATATATATGGATCAGTCCTCCCCCGATACGCGTGAACAAAATAACACGCCTCCTCGAATCGGCATAGTTCTTCCGCTCTCTCGAATACGGAGGGGCTACGGCGTCAGTTGGCCCTGATGTTGGCCTTCTTGATGAGTTCGGCGTTCTCCTTCAGCTCGCGGCCGATCATCGCCTCGAACTCGGCGATCGACATCGCGAGCGGCTCGGCGCCGAGCTTGCGAATCTGGGCGCTGACCTCGCTCGACTGCACGAGCGAGGTGATCTCCTTGTGCAGGCGCTCGACGATGGCCCGCGGCGTTCTGGAGGAGACCAGCGCCCCCACCCAGAAGTTGTAGTCGGAATTCGGGTACCCCGCTTCCACCGTGGTGGGCAGGTCCGGCATGAGCGAGGAGCGCTTGGGCGCACTGATCACGAGCGCGCTGACCTTGCCCGCGTCGCGCATCTTCTGCGCCTGGAAGACCAGCGCGAAATAGCAGTCGGCGCGGCCCGAGATGACCTCGGTCTGCGCTTCGCTCGGTCCTTTGGTGTGCACGTTCAGGGCCTGGAAGCCCGCGGCGAAGCGAAAGCGTTCGAACGCCATGTGCGTCGCACTGCCGACGCCGGCGTCTGAGCACACGAGCCTGCCGGGGGCCGCCTTGGCGGCGGCGACGAAATCCTGCACCGTCTTGTATTTGCCGGGCGGCGTGATCATCACCGTCGGGATCGTCGCCACGGTTGCGACCGCCTGCATCTCCTTGGGATTGAGCACGTCCGGGCTGAGCAGCGTCGAGACGGTAAAGGCGGAGGCGTACATCATGATCGTATGGCCGTCGGGCTCCGCCTGCTGCGCGACGTACTTGGCGCCGACGAGCCCGCCGGCGCCGAGCCGGTTCTCGACGATCACCGGCTGCCCGAGAACGGGCGAGAGCTTCTCGGCGAGTATCCGCGCCATCGTGTCTGAGGCTGCGCCCGGCGTTACGCCGGAAATGAAGCGAACGGTCTTGCTCGGGAACGTCTGTGCCTGGACGCTCGCCGCCAGCGCGGCGCCCAGCAGTGCGGTGAAAAGCCTCATGTCCATCCTCCTATAGTCTCGGTAATCCGAACTGCGCGGCGAGCCAGTCCGCCGTGCGGCTGCGGTAACGATACGGCCGGTTGTTGGCATTGTGACCGCCGTCCTCGACGATCATCAGCTCCACCGGCCCGGCGACGCTCTCCGCGAGCGTCTCGGCGTGCGAGGCCGGCACCAGCCGATCGTGCCGGCCGGTGACGATGAAAATCGGGCACGTGATCCGCGGCGCGGCCTGCACCATCGTGAGGCTGCGCGCAGCGGCGCGCGCCTCGGCTTCCGTCTTCGCGTGCGAGCGCACGCGGAAGGCCTCGCGCGTGAGCTCCGGCAGGCCGTCCCAGATTCTCTCCCATTCGAAAGGCCCGGAAAGCGCGATGCAGGCGCGGATGCGTTTCTCGTAGGCCGCGGCGCGCGGCGCGTAATAGCCGCCGAGGCTCACCCCCCAGATGGCGATGCGTTCGGCGTCCAGGTCGCTTCTCTGCTCGATCCAGTCGCACACCGCTCTTGCCGCGCGCTCATAGTCGCCGCAAATCGGGATCTCGTACTCGGCCTCCCCCTGCCCCGGCCCGTCGATGGCGAG
>JACPRN010000052.1 GCA_016189945.1 Betaproteobacteria bacterium | reverse complement strand
TTGATCGCCTCCAGCAGGCCCGGCACGCCGGGACGATTGAGTGCGGGATTGGCGGCGGTGCGCGCGCGCTCGTTGACGATGGCGTCATTGTCCCTGAGAAATTGCGCCTCCTGGGCATCCTTGAGCGGAATGAACACCATCGGGTCGCCGCCCGAGGACACCATGCGCCGCGTGAGACCGACCACGGTGTAGTCGTGGCGGCGAATGCGGATACGGTCGCCCAAGGCAAACCCGGTCATCACGTCCGCCACCGCTTCGTAATGGCTGCGGGTGATGCGCCGTCCCGCTGCCAGATAAGCCGGCTCGCCGGGCTGGCCGGGCTCGAAGCCCACCACCATGGCGCGCACGTCCGTATTTCCTTTGCGGACCTGCATGGTCAGGTAGGTGACATTGGCAGCCCGCGCCACGCCGGGCAATCCGAGAATTCCGCGATAGACATCGTCATGGATGCTGGAGGATTCCGCATACGGGCCCTGGGTGTCTTTTTGCACCACCCACAGATCGGCGCCGCTGTTGTTGAGCAGCACCTTGGCGTCGTCCACCATGCCGCGATAGACCCCCGCCAGGGTGAGCGTGACGCCGATAAGAAGCCCCAGCCCGAAACCGGTGAGGACGAATTTTCCCCAGGAGTGCAGGATGTCACGGCCGGCGAGGCTGATCATGGCGCTTTTTCACCCAACGCGGGAACAACCTCGATTCGGCTGTCATCCTCCAGATCGCGCTCGCTGTAGACCACCAACTCATCACCGGATTTCAGGCCGTCGATAATCTGGACCTTGCCATCCAGTCCCTGATCCCCCGCTGTTACCGGCGCGAAACGCAGACGGCCGTCGGCGCGCAGCCACACGCCGGTCTGGGCGCCGCGGTGTCGCAGGGCCGCATTGGGTATCAGCAATGCATCGCGCACAACGGGCAAGCGCAAGGTCACTTCGGCCATTTCGCCAATGGAGGCGCCTTGCGGCAAGCGATCGAACATCACCTGGGCGATGCGTTCCTCCGTCGTGCTGTCGGCGAGCGGTTCAATCCGAACGACTTTCCCTGCAAGCGTATTGCGCGGATCGGATCTCAGCACGATCCGCGCTGCCAGTCCAACCCTTAGGCCGGCGGAGCGGCCCTGATCGAGTCGCGTCGTCACCCACAAGCTCGCAGGATCCACCATTTTGACCACGGCCTGACCCGCCACGACAGTGGAGCCCGGCTCTGCGTCACGCGAAGTCACTGCGCCGTCGGTGGGGGCCACCAGGCGGAGATTCATCCGTTGCTGCCTTGCCCCGGCGCGCTCCGCATCCAGACGTCCCGCGTCTTCCCGAGCGCTCGCCAAGGCGGATTCGGCGGCGGCGATTTGGGCGTCCGCCGACTCGGCTTGTTGCAGCTTGCCGTCCACCGCGCTCGAGCTGACAAAGCCTTTTTGACCGAGACCTGCGTATCGCCGCGCCTCGCTGGCAGCCAATTTCTGGCGGCTTCTCGCCTCATCTACCTGGGCTTCCGCCGCGGCCACGGCGCTCCTCGCGCGTGCTGCTGCCGCATCCGCGGACGCTACTCGTGAATCGAGATCGACCGGGTCCATTTCCGCCAGCAACTGGCCGGCCTTGACCGTATCACCCACATCTACGAGAACACGCTTGACTCTGCCGGCGGCTGTCGGGCCGATGGCGTAAGCGCGTTGTGCCCCTACCGTTCCTATGCCGAATAATGCGGGGGAAATCTCGCCCTCTGCGACCCGTACCACAGTCACCCGTATGGGCGCCAGCGGGCCGCTTCTCGTGGCCACCCATCCAAGGGCCATCAGCAGAGCGATGCCGAATGCTGCAAACCAGATCTGCCGGGGCAGGGTGAAGCGAGCCTTCATGGTTTCTCCAAGGCGATCAGCCGTAGCGCGACAGCATTTCGACTACTGGGCGCACATCCGACTGCGCGACCCCTTTTTCCATAAGCTGGACCTCGATCATGCATCCGACCATGGTGTGATACGCCTTGTCGAGCGCGCGCCGCGACGCCGAAAGCTGCTGCGCGATCGCTTCGCATGAGGCCTCGTCCTCGATCAGCCGCTGCAATCCCCGCAACTGTCCTTCGACGCGTTTGAGTCGCAGGATCAGACCCTGCTTGTGTTCTGTCCGGCAAAGATGTTTCAACATGGGTTCCTCCAGCAGGTCGATGCCCGCCCGCGAATCGCGGACCCGGATGACAGACCTCTTGACAACGAATACTATACCCCCTATAGTATATGCGCAAGTGGCTCAACCTGTCGAGGTCCAACGATGTCACAAGTGGTAACCGCCAAGCTGAAGCAGGAACAGGATTTTCGCTTCGCCATCGCTTTTGCCGGCGGCGCGCCGCCCATTTACGGCGACGAGCCCCCGCCTCTGGGCAAAGCGAGCGGACCCTCCCCCATGCAGCTTCTTGCCGCTGCGGTGGGAAACTGCCTCTCGGACAGCCTGCTGTTCGCCCTGCGCAAGTTCAAGCAAAATCCCGAGCCGATCGAGACGGCGGTTGCGGCGACCGTCGACCGGAATTCGGAGAATCGACTGCGGGTGATGAACATCAGCGTCAAGCTCACCCTGGGCGTTCCGGCCGAGAGCCTCGCGCATCTGGATCGGGCGCTGGCGCAGTTCGAGGAATTCTGCACCGTTTCGCAGAGCGTGCGCCAGGGCATCCCGGTCACGGTGGAGGTCTGCGACAGCTCCGGCCGGCGTCTGAAGTAGCAAGGACTGCGCCGCGACTGCGCGCGCAGAGTCATGGGCAAGCACGTTCATCGTGCGCAACAGGGAGAAGAGTCGTGAAGCGCTTCATGCAGGTGGTTCTTGCAGTGGCCTTGCTCCAAATCGGCGGCATGGCAGCAGCGGCGCAGGATCACTCGAAGTTCATCAACGGGCCTTTCGCGAGCGGGCCTGAAGTCACCCAGGCCTGCCTGCAGTGCCACGAGCAGCAGGCCAGGGATTTCATGAAGACCCAGCACTGGACCTGGAGCATGAGCCAGGAGATCCCGGGTAGGGGCAAAACCGAACTGGGCAAGAAGAACGCGATCAACAACTACTGCATTGCGCTGCCTTCCAACAACCCGCGCTGCACCAGTTGCCACGCCGGCTACGGGTGGAAGGACGCATCCTTCGACTTCGGCAAGCCCGAGAACATCGACTGCCTCGTGTGCCACGACACGACCGGAACCTACAGGAAGTTGCCCGCGGCCTCGGGCAACCCGGCCTATAAGGACACCGAATTCCCGCCCAAGTCGGGCAAGATCTGGAAAGCGGCGGACCTGGAAAAAATCGCCCGCAGCGTCGGGCCGACCAGCCGCGCCACCTGCGGCACGTGCCACTTCTACGGCGGCGGCGGCGACCACATCAAGCACGGCGACCTCGACAGTTCGATGGGGGCCCCAAAGCGCTCCACCGACGTCCACATGGCCGCAGACGGCGCCAACATGAGCTGCAGCGCCTGCCACAAGACCTCGAAGCACGAGATCCCCGGCAAGGCGCTGTCGGTTTCCGCCATGGGCAGCGGCACCACCCTCAACTGCACCGACTGCCACGCCGGTTCACCCCACGCGCGCAACAGCACGCTCAACCGGCACACCGAGAAAGTCGCCTGCCAGACCTGCCACATCCCGCTATTCTCGCGCGTGCTGCCGACCAAGGTCTGGTGGGATTGGTCCACCGCGGGCAAGGACGGTCCGGTGCAGAAGGACCAGTATGGCCAGCCGCTGTACGACAAGCAGAAGGGCGACTTCAAGTGGGCAAAGGACGTGAGGCCGAACTACCTGTGGTTCAACGGCTCGGTCGAGCGCTACCTTTTGGGCGACAAGATCGATCCGGCCAAGGTCACGCACCTCAACTACCCGCGCGGGGACCGCAACGACAAGACGGCGAGAATCACCCCGTTCAAGATCATGCAGGGCAAGCAGCCCTACGATTCAGGCAATAACGTTTCCGCGGTCCCGAACCTGTGGGGCGGCTACTGGGGCCACTGGGATTGGAACAAGGCGATTGCGGCGGGCATGCGGACCGCGGGCCTCGACTACAGCGGCCAGTATGGCTTTGCGCCGACCGACATGTACTGGAAGGTGAACCACATGGTCGTACCTAAAGCCGATGCGCTCAAGTGCAACGATTGCCACGGACGGCAGGGGCGGATCGACTGGGCGGCGCTCGGCTATCCGGCCGACCCGCGCGCGGCGAAGAAATAGGGCTCGGCGAACTTCCGATTCAGCGCGCGTAGGCGATCGCCAGATCGCCTACGCCGTCCACATGGCCTTCCAGGCGGTCTCCCGGTCGCACCGCGCCGACGCCCGAAGGCGTGCCGGTGAATATCAGGTCTCCGGCGGCGAGCGTGATCAGGCCGGAAAGATAGGCGATCTGCTCCGGCACGCTCCAGATCTGCTGCGCGAGGTCGCCCTGTTGCTTCAGCACGCCGTTCACCTTGACCCAGATCGCGCCCTTCGCCGGATGGCCGATCTCGGCTGCGCTCTTTAGCGCCGAGCACGGCGCCGACTCGTCGAAGCTCTTGCCCATCTCCCAGGGCCGGCCCATTTTCTTCGCCTCGCCCTGGATGTCGCGCCGGGTCATGTCCAGTCCCACCCCGTAGCCCCAGACGTGCTCGAGCGCTTCTTCGACCGGGATGTTCTTTCCGCCCTTGCCGATGGCGACCACCAGCTCGATCTCGTGATGCAGATCCTTGGTTGCGACCGGATACGCGAGGGTGGAATTGTTCTGTGCGATGGAATTGGCCGCCTTCATGAAGAAAAAAGGCGGCTCGCGGTTCGGGTCGTGGCCCATCTCGCGCGCATGTTCGGCGTAGTTGCGCCCGACGCAGTAGATGCGGCCCACCGGAAAGCGCACATCGCTTCCGGCCACGGGCAGCGACGGCGGGGAGCCGATGTCGATGGCGTACTTGAGGTTGGCTGGATGGGCTTTCATCGGGTTCCTTTCGCGTTGATCCTTCATCGACAGAGTTCCGGCGACGTTGGCGAGAATTTGCCTTTATTGATCCTTACCAAACTGCGTTACACATCGCTGTCATTCCCGCGTGGTAAGCATGCCCCCGCGGAAGCGGGGGCGGGAATCCAGAGTAGCTCGGCGACAACCACTGGATTCCCGCTTACGCGGGAATGACGGGACGGGGTCATGCGGTTACGTAATTCTCAATAATCGGTCTCCACCTTTTAGTGCAGTTGCGAAGTCGCAACTGCACTAAAAGGTGGAGATTGATAAAAACCAAAACCCGCATCGCCGGCTCCGATTCGTTCGCTTCCGTCTGATCCGCGCCCGAATTCTCCGCTCAGCCCTTGATGATCCGCGGCAGCAGCATCTGGTGGCGCGGGCAGATCGACTTCGGATTCTGGTATACCGCACCGGCGAAAGCCTTCAGGTAGCCGCGCAGTTCCTTGAGCCGCACCACTTCGTCGACAAAACCGTGGCGCGCGCAGTAGGCCGGCCGCGAGGTGTCGTAGTACTTCTGCGCCATTTCGTTCATCTTCTGCGCCAGGGGCTCGAGCGGCTTGCCCGAGTCCTTGTCCTTGACCGCGCGCCGCGCGTAGCTCGCCACCGCCGCCGTTTCCCCGTGCATGACGTAGATTTCGGTGGTCGCGGTGCCGAGGGTGAAGGCGTTGTGGCGATTGGCCGTCGGTCCGCCCATGATGTAGTGCGCGGCGGCGCTCCCCTTTCTCAGCACCACCAGCATCATCGGCACGTCGGTGCTCTGGATCGAATAGATCAGCGCCTGCCCCAGGCCGAGCAGCTCGGCTTTTTCGGCGATATCGCCGACGTCGATCCCGCTCGTATCCTGAAACCAGACGAGCGGAATCCGGTCGCGCCCGCAGTGGGTCACGAACTCGTTCATTTTGATCAGGCCCTGGCGGTAGAGCTTGCCGCCGATTCCCGGATAGTCGGCGTACTCCGGATAGCCCTTGGGCAGCAGACCCTGGCGGTTGCCGATGGCGCCCACGAGCATGCCGTCGATTTTCACCAGGCCGGTGTACACCTCGGGCCCGTAATCGGGCCGGAATTCCATGTGCTCGCTCCCGTCCACGAGGCGCGCGAGGATCTCGTCGAACGAGTAGTCCGACTTCTGGTTGAACGGCAGCAGGTGATAGAGGTCCACGGCGGGGAATTGCGGCTCCGCGGGCTCGGCGACGCGAAAGAACATCGGGTCGTACGCCGGCAGCGCGCGCATGTACTCCTTGATGCCGTCGAGCACCCCGGTTTCCTCGTCGTATACGCGCGCAAAGAAGCCCGTTTCGTCGTAGTGGATGTCGACCCGGCCGGGCGGCCGCTCCTTGATGTCGCGCGTCTTGGCGATCAGTTCCTCCAGTCCCTCGACGTCGAAGCCCCCGCGCGGGGACATCCCCGAGACGATGCCCGCGCCGCCGACGGCGATGTTGGCGTCTTTGTGCGCGAGCAGAATGGTCGGGCTGATGGACTGATAGCCGCCGCCGGCCGGATTGGTGCCGTAGATGCCGGCGAGCACTGCGATGCCTTCCTGCTCCAGCTCAGCATGGCGGAAAAACGTCGTTCCCGAACCGCGGCGGTCGGCATAGAACTTCTCCTGGTCCGGAAGCTTTACGCCGCTGCAGTTCACCAGCCACACGAGCGGTATGTGCAGCCGGCGGGCGAGATTGGTGACACGCAGGATGTTTTCGGCCTGACCGGGTATCCAGGCCCCGGCAAGCACCTTGTTGTCGAAGCCGATGATCACCGCCCAGCGGCCGCAGATTTTTCCCAGGCCGTCGACCACGTTGGTCGTGCCCTCTTCGTTGTCGTTCGGGTTGTAGAGGCTGTGCAGGGGATGCCAGGTGCCCGCGTCGACCAGGCGCTCCAGGCGCTGCCAGACGGTGAGCGAGCCGCGTTCGTTGATCTTCGCCGCCGGTATTCCGACCTCCTCCACCGCTTTCTTCGCCGCGGCGATCTCGGCTTCGACGGCCTCGATCGCGGCGCGGCTTTCGCGCATGCGTGCGATGCGGTTCTCCTTCAGCGGCTTGCCCAAGCCGGGCATCTTCTGGAAATACGGTCTCATCTAACTCGCTCCTCGTTCTCGAAAGGGGTCAGGTCTTGTTTTCGCGGAAATGCACGAAAACAAGACCTGACCCCATCTACTCGCGGTTGGGGGTGAACCCGCAGGCCATCCCCGAAATGATGATCTTCTGGATGTTGGAGGTGCCTTCCACCACCTGCAGCGATTTCGCGTCGCGGTAGAAGCGCTCCGCCGGATACTCGGTCGAATAACCGAAGGAGCCGAAGATCTTCATGCACTCGTTGGCCGCATGCACCGCGGCCTCGGAGGCCGCAAGCTTGGCGAGCGATGTCTCGTACTGGCTCGGCCTGCCCTGGTCCTTGAGCCACGCGGCGCGGTACACCAGCATCTGCGCCGCATGGTGCTCGAGCACTATGTCGGCGATCTGCGCCTGGATCATCTGGTGCTGCGAGATCGGCTTGCCGAACTGGGTGCGCTCGTTGGCGTACTTGATCGCCAGATCGACCGCGCCGCCCGCCACGCCGAGCGCGCCCGCCGCGCAGCCAAGCCGCGTCTGGTTCAACTGCCACATGCAGATGCGAAACCCCTCGCCCGGTCTGCCGAGCACGTTCTCCTTGGGCACCTTCATGCCGTCGAAGGCGAACTCGCCGGTCGGGGCGCACTTCAAGCCGAGCTTGGTCTCGATCGCCCGCGCGGTGCAGCCGCCCGCCTTCTTCGGCTCGATGATGAAGCAGGTGATGCCCTTGTTTCCCTGCGCCCGGTCGGTATAGGCGTAGAGCAGTCCCGCGTCGCCCACGTGCGCCTGCGAGATCCACATCTTGCTGCCGTGGACCTCCCAGTGGTCGCCGCGATCGATCGCGTGCGTCTTCATGCTGGCGACGTCCGACCCGGTGTTCGCCTCGGTCATGGCGAAGAACCCGAGCTGGGTGCCGGCCACCCAGCCGGGGACGTATTTCTTCTTCTGCGCTTCGGTGCCGAACTTGGCGACCGTCAGCGCCGGACCGAGGTTCTGCATGTTGAACGGCACGCGCCAGGACGCGGAGACCTTGCCGATCTGCTCAGCCATCAGCGCGGACTCGACAAAACCCATGCCGCTTCCGCCCAGGTCCTCGGGCACTGCGCAGGAGAAAAAGCCCAGCGCGCCCATCCTCGCAACGCGCTCGGCACGGAATTCGTGCCGCGCCTCCTCCTCCTCCAGCGTCGGGGCGATGTCCTCCAGCGCGAATCGCCGCGCGGTGTCCTGGATCAGTCTCTGGTCTTCAGTCAAATCGAAGTTCATCGTTGCCTCGTATTCGCTCTAGGCGCTCAATCGATGACCAGCAGAAGCTCTTCGTCCGCCACGCTGTCGCCCTTCTTCACCTTGATTTCCTTGACCGTGCCGCCGGCAGGCGCATACACGGTGTTCTCCATTTTCAGAGCTTCGATCACGACCAGCTCGTCGTCTTCTTCGACCTTGGAGCCGACCTGGACCAGCACGTCCAGGACTTTTCCAGCCAGCGGAGCCAAAACGTCAGCCATGGATTTTTCCTTTTTTGAAGTGAATTCACTCGATTATCGTCGACAGATGCGCGCCGCAAGCCCGCGCGGGCCGCGGGAAATCAAACCTCGGCTGGCACGGTTGCAAACGGAATTTTCGCAGAAATCGCGAATCGACATGATACTCGCTGCCGAATTCATCGGCTCAGTAAGCCGCATAGAGCGGCGACGGCAGCGACGGGTACGCTCGGTACACGTGGCGGAATACGTCCTCCGCTGTCGCTTCCACGTCTTGTTCGGTGTACGCCGGTTCCGGCAGCCCGGTCTTCTCGCTCCACAGGAAGTTCGTGATGGCGACGCGCACCGCGTCGCGTGTCGCCTCTTTCTCCCGCCAGTTTTCCACGCGCAGCTTCTCGGCTTTCAGCGTTATGAGCAGTTCCGCCGCCACTTTCTTCACCCGCTCGATGTCTTTTCTCTCCAGGCCGGGCTTCTTCAGCAAATCGAACATCGCGAGGCTCTCTTCGTCCAGCCCTTCGCGCATTGCGCGGCTCGCTTCTTCGTCCAACTCCGCGACAAACTTCCACAACGCCTCGAAGGTCCGCTCTATCGTCAGGCGCTCTTTTTCGAGGTTGTAAGCCATCACGATCTCCTCGTAATGGCGCTGCAAGTCCGTGCGCAGCGGGTTGCGGGCAATGAGCTTCGCCAGCCGATCCTCGACGGCTTGCTTCAGATTCTGCACCAGGGTGCGCCGCGTCCGCGAATGCTCGAATTCCTTGCGCAGCCGCTCGAAGTCGATCCGGCTGATGTCGAAGGGCTTCGGCTCGCCGGCTTGCGGCGCGGGGGTAGTGTCGATAGATTGATCGACGACTGCGTGAAGCTTGCGGATGATCTCGGTGATGTCCTTCTCGTCCCGGTCCTTCTGCAGGCTCCGGTAGATGATGTCGATTGCATCGCGTTCCGCGCGCTGCGCGTCGATTCCCTGCACCGTCAGGCAGGCCCTGAATTTCTTGAACACTTCGCGCGCGAGAATTTCGAACCGTTTGCGGCTCTTGTCGTTTTCGTTGACCGCTTCTTTGCCGGCATCGATCGCCGCATTGCGCGCAAACCCGGACCTGTCGATGATGTCATCTAACCGGAAGCCCTGGGCCGCCAGGAAATCGCGCGTCATTGCGATCGCCTCGGCCAAGTCCTCCAGCAAATCTTCGCTCGGCCGCGCCGGATCGGCGTCCCCCTCCTTCGCTTCGGAGCCGACCCCGCCGGCAAAAGTCGCCAGGGCGGCGCGCAGATTGCGCAGGACGCCGCAGTAATCGACGATCAGGCCGTTGTTCTTGCCCTCGCTCACGCGGTTGGCCCGGGCAATGGCCTGCATCAGCGTATGCGCCTTGAGCGGCTTGTCGAGGTGCAGCACCGAGAGGCTGGGCACGTCGAATCCCGTCAGCCACATGGCGCATACGATCGCGATGCGGAACGGGTGCTCGTCGCGCTTGAACGCCTCGTCCAGCTCGATGCGGCGTCCGTCGGCAAGCGCGAATCCCTCCTTGAGCAGCCGCCGGTGCGGCGCAATGTCCAGATCCCAGGCCTCGAACTTCTTGACCTCGCCCTGCTCCTCGCTGACCACGACCGCCATCACGGTCTCACCCATCCATCGGATCTGGCGCTCGCGGTAGATCTCCTCCTGCTGGTCCCGGCTCCCGCGCAATTGCCTTCCCAGGGCGCGCATGCGCTCGGCCCAGTACCTCTGGATGAGGTTGTACATGCGCACGCAGGTCACTTTGTCGATGCACACGAGCATCGCTTTTCCGCTTTCCCAGGAAGTCGAGTAGTGGCGGACAAAATCGCGCGCGATCTGGTCCAGCCGCTTCTCCGCCGTGATGACGTGATAGTCGCGCTTGAGGTCGCGCTCGAGGCGCTGCTCGACGTCGACGTCCTCGATTTCCAGCTCTTCGAGTTTCGCCGCCACGCGCTCGTTCAACTTGGCCGTCGCCACGCCGAGCTTCTCGCCTCGGGCGTCGTAGAAGAGCGGCAAGGTGGCCCGGTCGTCGACCGCTCTGCCGAACGGGTAGGTGGAAACGTATTCGCCGAAAACGCGCCGGGTGATCTCGTCGTCCTTGAATAGCGGCGTGCCGGTGAACCCGATATAGCTTGCGTTGGGCAGCGCATTGCGCAGGTTGAGGGCGAGCGTGCCGTACTGGGTGCGGTGCGCCTCGTCGGTGATCACGATCAGATCGTCGCGCGGCGAATAGGGATCGCGCGGATCGACCCGCTGGTTGAACTTCTGGATCAGCGAAAACACGAACCCCTTTTGCTCGCCGAGCATGGCCTTCAGATGCTCGCCGCTCCAGGCCCGGCAGGGGTCCTTGTCGTTATCGGCCAGGCGGCAGCCGGCGAAGGTCTTGTAGATTTGGGTATCGAGGTCGTCGCGGTCGGTGAGGATGAGGAAGGTGTAGTTCCCTCCAAGCTTCCTTCGGACCTTGCGGGTGAAAAACACCATCGAGTAGGACTTGCCCGCCCCTTGCGTGTGCCAGAACACGCCGAGCTTGCCCTCGCGCGACTTGCGCTCGCGCACCGCCTGCACGGCCCGGTTGACGCCCAGAAACTGGTGATTGCGGGCGATGATCTTGACCAGGCGCCCGGAGGAGTCGTCGAAGATGATGAAATTCTCGAACAGGTCGAGAAGGCGGCGCTTGTCGCACACGCCCTTCAGGAGCGTTTCCATGTCCACCGCCCCGGGCTCGCCCTCCTCCAGCCGCTTCCACTCGTGATAGTGCTCGAAGCGCGCCGAGAGCGAGCCGATGCGCGCGTCAGAGCCGTTCGCGAGGACGATGAAGGCGTTGTGGTGGAATAGGTGCGGCACCGTATCGCGGTAGTCGGCGAGATTCTTCTCGTAGGCGGCGCGGATGTCCCGGTGGATGTTCTTCAGTTC
>JACPRN010000037.1 GCA_016189945.1 Betaproteobacteria bacterium | reverse complement strand
CCTCCGAGAACCCGATGATGGCGTTCAACGGCGTCCTCAGCTCGTGCGACATGTTGGCGAGACACTCCGACTTGTGGCGGTTGGCGACCTCGAGCTGGCGGCTCTTGTCCTGGATTTCGTTGAACAGGCGCACGTTCTCGATCGCGATCACCGCCTGGTCGGCGAAGGTCGCGACAAGCCCGATCTGCTTGCCGTTGAAGGGCTTCGGCTCCGGACCGCGGGTCATGGTGATGACCCCGATCGACTCGCCGTCGCGCAGCATCGGGACCGCGAGCAGCGTGCCGTACCCGAGGGTCCCCTGGATGTCGCGCCGCCGGTACTCAGCGTCGGCGCGCACGTCGGCGATATGGATGGCACGGCGCTCCAGGATCGCGCGGCCGGTGGCCGAGTCCCGACCCGCCCGTATCGGCTGGCGCGCCAATTGGTCGAGCGCCTCGGGCGCCGCATCGTAGCCAAAATGAACCGCCGGGCGGAAGGCGCCCGCGCCGTCGGGCCGGAACATCGTCCCCTGATCCGCGCCGCAAAGCCGCGCGGCGTTGGCGATCAGCGTCTGCAGCACCGATTGCAGGTCAAAACTGGTGCGGCTGATCGCTTCCAGGACCTCGCTCGTCGCCGTCTGCTGTTCGAGCGCTTCCGTGAGATCGCGCGTGCGCTCCTCGACCTTGCGCTCCAGGCCCGCGTACGATTCCTTCAGCTGCGCCGCCATGCTGTTGAATTGCTCGGCGAGCGCTTCGAGCTCGTCGCCCGAGCGCACTTCGATCCGCTGATCGAGTCTGCCCGCACCGATCCTCGCCGCGCCGGCCTGCAGCAGCCGTATCGGCTGCACCATGCGCCGGGCGAGGAAGACGCTGGCGATCACCGAGAGGAGGAGCCCCAGCAGCAGCAGGAGCCCCGTTCGCTTGAGGGAGGCGTAGACCGGTGCGAAGGCTTCGGCGAGCGGCAGCTCGACGAACACGTTCCAGCCGAGGGTCGGAATCGGAGCGTGCGCGCTCAGCACTTCCTGGCCCTTCAAGTCCCTGGCGATGCTCGATGCGTCTGCGCTCTCGCGCGAGCCTTCCTTGGCCGCTGCCACCTGGGCCAATCGGTTGAGGTCGGTCTTCTGCAGCACCAGGCTGATGTCCGGATGCGCGATCAGCGTTCCGTCGGAGTTCACCACGTAGGCAAGGCCCGCCCGGCCGATCTTGATCTGGGTGATCACCTCCCAGACGAATTTGAGGTTGACCTCGGCCGCGGTCACACCGCCGCCCGCGCCGCCGGCGGGGCGGGCGAGGGTCATGTAGGGCTCGGTCTCCTTGCGGAAATACACGGGACTGAAGTAGGTCTTGCCCGATCTTGCCGCGGTGAACTTCGGCTCGCGCGAGTAATCGGTGTTGCTGGCGACCGCATCCATCGCCAGGCGCGAGACGCGCAACTGCTCGCGCCCGAGCGCATCCAGCCAGGCCACTTCGGTGATCGCCGGCCCCTGGCGCAGGAGCTTCAGGTATTCGAAGCGCCGCTGCTCGATGGTGTTGCCCCCTAGGGCGGCCTGCGGCAGCGCGGTCCAGCCGAGCTGATGCTCGATGTCCTTGATGTAGAGCTCGATGCGCGTCGCCGCCGCGGCGGCTTTTTCCCGCTGCAGCGCGACGAGTTGCGCCTCGGTTTCCTTGTACGAGAACCACAAGCCGATGCCGCCGCTCGCCAGCAGCGCAAGGCTCACCAGCGCCGTGACCAGGGCGAAGTATTTGGTGAAGAGGCGCCAGCGCGGAGTCATGCGGTTATCCTTCTAGTGCCATCCGGCTACAAGGCTACTTCCACGGGCGTACCTGTGCGAATTCTGCGCTGGCGTGGGCGGCCCAAAAAACGCCTCGTCGGGCTGCACGAATTCGAGCGTACCGCACCAAAGGAGTCCTTGAAAATCCAACATCATGTGAAGGAATTTCAAGGAATTCGCGACCCGTTCTCGGCTGCTTGCCCAGCCTGATCGATCTTTGTAATATTGTAATACGCATAGACTCCGTCGACCGCTTCGACATGACCCTGACAGTGCGCTTGACGCCGCATCTGCGCCAGCAGCTCGAGCGCTATTGCCGCCGGCGCCGCCTGACCAAGACCCAGCTCGTGACCGAGCTCCTGGAGGAGCGCCTGTCCGCCCCCGCAGGGCAGGGCAAGACCCCGTACCAGATCGCGCGCGACTTCGGCCTGATCGGCGGCTTCGCCAGCGGCAAGGGCGACTTGGCCCGGAACCGCAAGCGCTATCTGGCCGAGAAGTTGCGTGCGAAGCGTCCTCGTTGACGCCGGGCCGCTGATCGCGCTGGCGGACCGTTCCGACAAACATCACCGCCGTGTCGCCGCGTTTCTGCGACGTTTCGAGGGCCGGCTGCTCACTACCTGGCCAGTGCTCGCAGAAGCCTGCCATTTTCTTCCCGCGCGCACGCAGGTGGATTTCCTGCGCTGGGCCGACGCGGGCGGCGTCAGCGTGTTCGAGCTGCATGAGTCGGCGTTTGCCGCGCTCGCCGACTGGAAGGAGAAATATCTCGACCTGCCGATGGACCCCGCGGACGCCACCCTTCTCTGGGTTGCGCAGCAGACCGGCGTGCTGGAAATACTGACCATCGATCTCAAGGATTTCTCGGTCTATCGCCTGCCGGGCGGCAAGGCACTGCGACCGGTGTTGTAGTTCGGGGTCCATTCGATCACCTCGTCGGCGCGCAGCCGCACCGACTGCGGGACCGCGGGCCTGAGCGTCTTGGCGGTCTTCTTCATGTCATTGTCGGCTGTTGATCCATCACGACGCTATTCGATTGCCTTGCGGCCCGAAGCCTACGCATCGGATCGCCCTGCTTCGTCCGGAAATGCACGCCGCGCGAGTTCGTCGCCGTAGAACCGCCTGCATAACTCGCGCCTGCGCTCGTGCTCAGAGAGGCCGGCAGGGAGCGACGACAGGACGATCTGTTGCGCCGTCTCGAACATCTGCAGCGCCATTAGCGCGCGCTGCGAGCCGGTGAGCGCGGCGAAGCGCTCGCGCAGCATCGCTTCGGTCGCCGGTGCGGTGTCATTCATCGGAGGCCTCCTTGAGCAGGGCGTCCAGGTCCAGCCGCCGGGCCCATGAATCCAGGTAGTCACGGTCGAGCGCCCCATCCAGCAACTGGCGCACGTCCCGCATCTGAAGCTCGGACCTGGACGCGCGCGCCCATTCAAGCTTGGACAGTATCAGGTCCTCGCGGCTCGCGATCCACAGTTCGACTCCGGCAAAATCCACTTTGCGCCGGCGCTCGAATTCCAGGCGTCGGTACTCGCTTTCCTTGCGCGGGATCAGGTCGATCTTGACCACCGTAGGCAGATGAATGAGATTGCACGGACGCAGCAGCCGGAACCCTTCTTCGATCGCCTGCTTATCCGCGTAATAGTCCTCCCCGAGCGCTCCGGTCAGCGTGTGTACCGCCGAGGCTTCCAGCGCGACCACCAGGTCGATGTCGCGCGTCATGCGGGGGCGGGCGTAATGGCTCATCGCAAGTGATCCGGTGAGCATGTAGGCGATGCCCGCGCCGTCGAGCCTGGTGCACAGATCCTGTAACGCGCTCAGTTCCGGAGTAGTGGTCATGTTGGCGTACTTACTCGATCACCCGGTCGGCGCGCGCGAGCACCTTGGGCGGAATCGTCACGCCGATCTGCTTCGCCGCTTTTGCGTTGATCACCAGCTCGAACCGGGTCGGTCGCTCCACCGGCAGGTCGGCGGGCTTCGCGCCCTTCAGTATCCGATCCACGAAATAGCCTGCGCGGCGAAACGAATCCAGCACGTTGTGCCCATAGCCCAGCAGGCAGCCCGCTTCCGCGAGGTCACGCCCCGATGCCACGGGCAGTCGGCGCTTCGCCGCCAATTCCGCAATCGTCGTGGCGTGGGCAGTAAACAGCGAGTCGTTCGTAACCACCACCGCATCGACGCGTGTCTTGAGCATGGCTGAAAAAGCGCTTTCGAACTCGCCGGGGCCGCGTGTCGCGAACTGCTGAAGATCGACTTTGAGCAGTTTCGCGGCAGCCTCGGTTGCGGAGTACGTCGGAGCGGTCGACGGGTTATCCGGATTCATGAGGAACGCGAAGCGCCTCGCGCGCGGAAAGATCTCCTTCAGCAGCTCGATCTGCTTTCCATAGATTTCCAGAGTGAAAAAAGTCGAACCGGTGACGTTGCCGCCCGGCTGCGCGAGGCTGGCGACGAGGCCCGTGGCAACGGGATCGCCGACATTCGCCATGACGACCGGGATCGCGGTGGTGGCACTCTTCGCCGCGCGAACGCCCGCCGCCCCGTGGGTCACGATGACATCGGGCTTGAGTCGCGCGAGTTCCGCGGCAAGTGCGGGGAGCTGCTCGTATCTGTCCTCCGCCCAGCGGAATTCGATGTTGAGACTTTTCCCTTCCAGATAACCGAACTCGCGCAACCCCGCCCGGAATGCCTCGACCCGGTCTGCCGAGCCGGCAGCGGACGATTGCCCCAGGAACCCGATGCGCCAGACCTTGGCCTGCTGCTGGGCGAGACACGGTACGGCCGCCGAGAGCATGCTGAGGCCGAGAGCCAGCAAGAGTTTTCTGCGTTTGATCATTCGATCACCCGGTCCGCGCGCAGCAGGACCGCCTGCGGAATGGTGAGGCCTAGGGCCTTCGCAGTTTTCAGGTTGATGACCAACTCGAGCTTGACCGGCTGCTCGACGGGCAGGTCTGCGGGCTTCGCGCCGCGCAGGATCTTGTCCACATAAGCAGCCGCCCGCCTGTACAAGCCGGCCAGATTCGGCGCGTAAGACATCAAGCCGCCCGCTTCCGCAAACGCGCTGTCGTAGTGCGTGTCGGGCAGGCGATACTTTGCCGCGAGGTCAACCACCTCTTTGCGGCGCCGGTAGAGCCTCGCTCCCCCTCCGGTGAACAGCGCTTGCGCGCGCTCGCGCGCCGCCGCCGCGAAAAGCGAATCGAGATCCTCCTGGTATTCAAGCCAGATCAGCCGCGCGCCCACCGCTGCGCCCCCTTGCTCGATTGCGCGCTTGAACCCCGCGGCATCCTGCCCGGAATCCCACAGCACGGCGATGCGAGAAACCCGCGGCATCGCCTCCTTCAGAAACTCAAGCCGCTTGGGCATTACCTGGACGCCAACGTCCCAGGTGACCCCCGTGATGTTGCCGCCCGGTTTGGCAAGGCTGGCGACGAATCCTTCCGTGACCACGTCGGTTCCGACAGTCATCACGATCGGGATCGTCTGCGTCGCCCGCTTGGCGGCGACGGTAGTGGCGTTGACTCCGGTGACGATGACATCGACCTTGCTGCGGACCAGTTCGTCCGCCAGGCCGGCAAGGCGCTCGGGCTTGCCCTCTGCGCTGCGGAAGTCGATGACCAGGTTCGTGCCCTCGATATAGCCAAGATCGCGCAGTTCGCCCTTGAATGCCTCGAACAACGGCAAAATCGGCGGCAGCGGGCTCGATGCCAGATAGCCGACGCGGTGGATCTTGGCCGGCTGCTGCGCTTGCACCAGTTGCGCGGCGAGCAGGGCACTTGAAGCGAGCAGAAAATTGCGGCGTCGGGCTTGGTTCATTCGATGACCCGGTCCGCGCGCAGCAGGATCGATTGCGGGAACGTGAATCCCATCGCCTTGGCGGTTTTCAGATTCAGCACCAGCTCGAACTTCACCGGCTGCTCGATCGGCAGCTCGCCCGGCTTCGCGCCCTTCAGGATCTTGTCCACGTACCCCGCAGCGCGGCGGAAGTTGTCGCGATAGGAGGGCGCGTACGACATCAAGCCGCCTGCTTCCACGTGCTCCTCGCTCGCGAAGATAGCCGGGAATTTGGAGTGCAGAACGCGATCGGCAAATGCCTGTCGTTGAGCGTTCATCAGCAGGTTTTGGGTGATGATGTAGCCGTTCGCGCCGAGTACAGCCCCGCGCCTGATCGCCGGCTCGATGTCTGCTGCCTGCCGCAATTCGATCGGCGAAACACGCAGCTTCAGGCGCGCGGCTGCCTCTTCGATCTCCTGCACCTGGATTTTTCCCGCGGCATCCGGCACGAACAGCACGGCGACGTGGGCGACGCGCGGGAACGCCTCCTTGAGCAGTTGCAGCCGCTTGGCGCCGAGATCGCGCGCAAGCGCCGACAGACCCGTCACGTTGCCTCCGGGACGCACCAGGCTCGCCGCGACACCGCGCCCTACCGGATCGGTCCCGATGGTAAACACGATCGGAATCGTTTTGGTTCTTTGCGCAAGAATGCGGGCGCCGTTATCCCCAACCGACAGCAGAAGGTCCGGCTGCATTGCGACCAGCTTGGCAGCCAAATCTGCCTGCGCCTGCGCCACGCCCTCGGCGTAGCGGGCATCGATCACGTAGTCGCGCCCTTCCACCCAGCGCAGCTCCGCCATGCCTTGGCGAAACGCGGCGAGCCAGCCGGCACCGGACTGGGCGCTTACCCCGCTCAAGTAGCCGATCCTCTGCACGCGCCGTTCCGTCTGGGCGGGCGCCGGACGCGCTGTCCAAAGCGGCGCCAGGCCGAGAGCGATGCACAGCTTTCTACGGGTGCTCATTCGATCACCCGGTCTGCTCGCAGCAGAATCGATTGCGGAAACGGTATTCCCATTGCCGTGGCAGTTTTCAGGTTGAGCACCAGCTCGAACTTCACCGGCTGCTCGATCGGCAAATCGCCCGGCTTCGCGCCCTTCAGAATTTTGTCCACGTAACCCGCCGCGCGGCGGAAATTGTCCCGGAAGGAGGGCGCGTACGACATCAAGCCGCCTGCTTCCGAAAACTCCTCGTTCGGAACGATGGCCGGGACCTTGGAGCGCAGAAGGCGATCGGCAATCGCCTGGCGCTGCGTGTTGATAACAAAGCCTTGCGTCACGATAAAGGCATCGGCACCGAGTGCCGCGGCGCGTTTGAAGGCCGGCTCGATATCGGCGGCTTGCCGCAACTCGATCGGGGTAACGCGCATCTTCATGTGCGGGGCGCCTTCCTCGATTTCCTTCACTTGGGGAAAGCCGAGGGCACCCGGCTCAAACAGCACAACGGCGTGCGCAGCGCGCGGAAAAACTTCTTTCAGCAGTTGCAGCCGCTTGGCCCCGAGGTCGCGCGCCAAAGTCGTCAAACCGGTCACATTGCCGCCCGGACGCGCCAGGCTCGCGGCGACACCGAGCCCCACCGGATCGGACCCTATGGTAAACACGATCGGCGTGGTCTTGGTTCTTTGCGCAAGCACGCCGATAACTTGATCCGCGGTCGTCAGCAGCAGGTCCGGCTGACTTGCAAGCAGTTCGGCAGCCAGCCCCGCCAGGGCTTGTGAGACACCCTTGGCGTAGCGGGCATCGATGGCGTAGTCGTGCCCTTCGGTCCAGCGCAGCTCCGCCATGCCGCCGCGAAACGCGGCGAGCCAGCTTGCGGCGGCCTGCGGGCTTGATCCGCTCAGGAATCCGATTTTCCGCACGCGCTCTTGCGGCTGTGCGATTGCCGGCAGAGCTGCCCAGATCGGCGCCAGGGCGAGAGCGATGCATAGTTTTCGACGGTCAATCATTCGCTCGCCTCGTCCGCGCGTAACGCCAGTTTCGGCCTTACGGTGCCAGCGACATCAAGCTTCAAGCTCGGCGGCCGGGACGCTTCGCGCCCCTGGCGTAATCGCCAATCCGTTCCAGCCGCGTCATCGCCCCAGCCAGTGTGAGCGCCCCCCGTGTCGCATTGGCAGCGGGCGCGGCCGTTTGGCACACCAGATATCGATGCTCGGCGCCGATCAGGTCGGCAGCTCGATCCAGGCGCGTCATGTCCTGCGGCGAGACGCTCGCCGAGAGCTTGACCTCCAGTGCCACGCGGTTCGATCCGATTTCGAGGACCAGATCGATTTCGTGGCCGTCGCTCGTGCGGAACATGTGCGCTTGTGCGTCGATCCCATGCGCGGCAAGCGAGCCGAGGATCTGTTCGATCACGAATCCTTCCCAGCTGGCCTGGGCCGGTGCCAAACCATGGGGGGCGACGCCAGACGATCTGCCTGCGCGGCGTCATTCGATCACCCTATCGGCGCGCACCAATATCGATGGCGTAATGGTGAGCCCCATCGCCTTGGCGGTCTTGAGGTTCACGACCAGCTCGAACTTCACCGGCTGCTCGATCGGAAGATCGCCGGGCTTGGCGCCCTTCAGGATCTTATCCACGTAGCCGGCCGCGCGGCGGAAGTTTTCTCGGAAGGAAGGTGCGTACGACATCAATCCCCCGTCCTCCGCGTGCACGTCGGTCGGCCAGACTGCTGGCAGTTTCGCGCGCAGCAGCCGATCAAAAATTGCGTGGCGCTGGCTGCTGATCAAAAACCCCTGGGTGAGGATGACCGCCTGGGCGCCCGATGCCGTGCTGCGTTTGAAGGCCTGCTCGATGTCTGCCGCCTGCCGCAGCTCGAACCCGGTGACGCGCAATTTGGCGCGCGGGGCCGCTTCCTCGATATCCTTCCATTGCGCCAGCCCGGGCGCATCGGATGCGTACAGCACGACCACCTGCGCCACGCGGGGAAAAGCATCCTTGAGCAACTGCAGCCGCTTGGCGCCGAGATCGCGCGCCAGCGCTACCAATCCGGTGACATTGGAAGCCGGGCGTCGCAGGCTCGCGGCGAAGCCGAGTCCGACGGGATCGGAACCGAGAGCAAAGACGATCGGTATCGTACTGGTCATCCGGGCCAGGTGGACAAGCGGCGGATCACCCGCGGTCAGCAGCAGGTCCGGCTGTGTCGCCACCAGTTCGGCCGCGATGCCCGCGAGCGCCTCCGAGATACCGTTTGCGTACCGGGCGTCAATCACGTAGTCGGTTCCGTCCTCCCGGCGCAGATCGGCCATACCCCGGCGAAACGCGGCGAGGAACACGGCGTTGTTCTGCGCGTTAGCGCCACTAAGGTATCCAATGCGCCGCATGCGCGCTTGCGGCTGTGCTTCTGCCCGCAGCCCCGCTGCGAGCATTCCTACGCTCAATGCGACGAAAAGTCTTCTCCGCTCGATCACTCGATCACCCGGTCGGCGCGGGCGAGCACCTTGGAGGGAATCGTCACCCCGATCTGCTTCGCCGTTCTCGAATTGACCACCAGCTCGAACCGGGTCGGTCGCTCGATCGGCAGCTCGCCCGGCTTCGCGCCCTTCAGGATCCTGTCCACGAAATAGGCCGAGCGGTGAAACAGCGCGAGCAAGTCCGGTCCGTACCCGAGCAGGCTGCCCGCGTCGGCGAATGCCACGCCGGATGCCACGGGCAGACGGCGCTTCGCCGCCAACTGGGCGATCGAGCGTGTATTGGTCAGGAAAACCGATTCCTCCTGCACCGCGACGGCATCGACGCCTCGCTTCGCCATCGCCGAAAACGCGCTTTCGAACTCGCCAGGGTTGCGTGCCGCAAATCGAAGCAGCTCGACCTTGAGCGGCTTGACCGCGTCCTCGGTCGCCGCGATCGCCGACGCGACCAATGGGCTGTCCGGATTCAGCAAGAAAGCGACGCGCTTCACGCGCGGTAGGATCTCGGCAAGCAGCTCGATCCGCTTCGCGTAGAGGTCGAAAGCGAAGAACGTCAAGCCGGTGATATTCCCGCCAGGGCGGGCGAGGCTCTCGACCAGGCCGGAAGCAACGGGGTCGCCGACCGCGGCGAAGACGATCGGGATCGTCGCCGTCGCGTCCTTCGCCGCGCGGGCGCCTGCCCCCGAGTGAGTCACGAGGACATCGACCTTGAGCTGGGCGAGTTCCGCCGCGAGCGCCGGCAGCCGCTCGTATTTTTCCCCCGCGTAGCGGAACTCGACCGCGATGTTCCTGCCCTCCACGTACCCCAGCTCGCGCAACCCCGCGCGAAACGCTTCGACGCGGCTGCGCGCGCCGGCCGCCGAGGCGGGGCTCAGAAACCCGATGCGCCAGACCTTGCCGGGCTGTGCGAGGTCCGGCATCGAGCCGGCCAGCATGCCGATGCCCAGCACGACGAGCAGATGCCGGCGCGCGATCATTCGATCACCCTGTCGGCGCGCACCAATATCGGTGGCGTAATGGCGAGCCCCATCGCCTTGGCGGTCGTTTTCAGCGCGCGAGCGTGGCCGCGAAATCTCTTGCTGAGATAACCCTTGTCGTACCGACACGCTTCATCGCGAGCAGCGCCTCGTCGCCGGTCACCAGAAAATCCGCCCCGGAGGCAAGCGCCGTCGCCACGAGGTGGGCGTCGCCCGGGTCGGGCGCCTCCACCCCAATGCGCAAGCGCTTCAGAACTACCGCTCTTGCACGCAGTCCGTTCACGATTCGGCCCGCCGCGCTTCGGCTCACATATGGACGCAGGCGATCGTATCGGAGCGAGCGCTTGAATTCGTCGATTTGCGCCGCGCTCGTGACCAGCTCGAAGCGCCCGGCCTGCCAGGCATCGATGATCCGCGCGGGAGGCCCGAGCGTCGAAAGCATGGCGCTGACGAAGATGTTCGTGTCCAGGACGGCGCGCATGCGTCAGCGGCGTTTGCGCGCGTAGGCGACGGCCTCCCTGGCGAGTTTTTCCACCTGCGCCCGCGTGAGGGCTCGCGCGCGCTCCCGGACTTCCTTGATAGCATCGGCGAAGTCTTTCCGTGCTCGCAACGGTGCCGCCTGCCGTCTTCCTTGTCGCGGTTGCAATGCCGATCGGAGTCTTTGCCGGACGGCTTCTTCGATGAACCGCGAAAGATCGCCTTTGCGTCCGCCCACGTGGCCGAGGTAGGCGCGCAGCGCCTCGTCCGTCTGTCGCGACACCTTCAATGACCAGCGCACCGATTCGTCCATGATCGGCCTCCTTTCGACACATAGACACACATGTATTCATTGTATCAAACGGGCACCCGAGGCGCGCCGCCGTGGTCGATACGCGGCGCCACGGCATTTCAAACCCGCCCGCTCGGTTTGGCGAGCGGGCGACCGTGTCGAGGTGCCGGGAGTTCAATCGATCACCTCGTCGGCGCGCATCAGGATCGATTGCGGAATCGAGACGCCGAGCGCATTCGCCGTCTTCCGGTTGATGATGAACTCGAACTTGGTCGGGCGTTCGACCGGCAAGTCGGCGGGCTTCGCGCCCTTGAGAATCTTGTCGACGAAGTGCGCCCCCCTGCGGAAGAGATCGACAAGATTCACCCCGTAACCCATGAGGCCGCCCGCTTGCGCCAACTCCGTGCCTCCGATCGAGGCCAGCCGGTACTTTGCCGCGAGCGAAGCAATGGCCCCGGTGTTGCTCACGAAAATCGGATCTTGCGTCACCGACACCGCCTCGAATCGATTTTGCGCCATGGCTGAAAATGCGCGCTCGAAATCGCTCGGCCCCCGTGTCTGAAACGGCTGAAGCTCCAGTTTGAGCGCCTTGGCAGCACGCACTGACGCTGCGGCCGCCGGGGCGCTCGTGGGATTGTCCGGGTTCACCAAGAAGGCGATGCGCCTGATCCGCGGAAAGGCTTCTTTGAGGAACTCCAGCCGTTTCCCATAGAGTTCCAGCGCAAAGAAGGTCGATCCGGTGACATTCCCGCCCGGCCGCGCAAGGCTGGCCACGAGGCCGATGGCAACTGCGTCGCCAGCAACGACAACGATAATGGGTATCGCGGCAGTCGCGCGCTTGGCAGCGAAGCCACCCCGTCCTCCATGGGTGACGATGACGTCGACCTTCTCGCGAACGAGTTCGCTAGCCAGCTCGGGCAGCCGTTCGTTCTTTCCCTCGGCCCAGCGGAATTCGAAGGCAAGGTTCTTGCCCTCCACGTAGCCCAGATCCCGCAGGCCGGCGCGCAATGCCCCCACCCGTGTCGCGGTGCGCGCGGGTGTTTCGGGGCCAAGGAATCCGATCCGCGCGATCTTCGCCGGCGGCTGCTGAGCAAAGGAAGCAAAGGGCGCTGCGAGTACGCCTGAGCCCAGCGCAAGCAGCAGTTTTCTGCGCGCGCGCAGCGGGCCTTCCGATCTCGCGTTCCGCATCGATCCTCCCCGGGACCCGCCTTAGTCGCGCCGTTGACGGTGCGCGGGTCCGACCCTTCGCCTATTGTGGTGGCAGACCCGGGTGGTGGCAAGCCCTTGTCGATCGCGGGGTAAATGGCCTGCAAGGGTGGCGCGAATGAATCCGCCGAAAGCACCACGAAGCACCACGCCACCACACGCCGAAAACGCGAAACGCTCAGGTATAATCGCCTCCTTTGCAGCAGGCAGGCCATGGCACAGCAAACCCTGTATGACAAGCTCTGGGACGCCCACGTCGTTCACCTCGAGGACGACGGCACGGCGCTTATCTACATCGACCGGCATCTGGTTCACGAGGTCACCAGCCCGCAGGCCTTCGAGGGACTGAGAGTCGCTGGCCGCAAGCTCTGGCGCATCTCGGCCAACCTCGCGGTTGCCGACCACAACGTGCCGACTACCGACCGCTCGGCGGGGATCGCAGATCCCGTTTCGCGCCTGCAGGTGGACACGCTCGACGCCAATTGCCGCGATTTCGGCATTGTCGAATTCGCCATGAACGATCCGCGCCAGGGCATCGTGCACGTGATCGGTCCGGAGCAGGGCGCAACGCTTCCCGGCATGACCGTGGTGTGCGGCGATTCGCATACCAGCACCCACGGCGCATTCGCCTGCCTTGCCTTCGGCATCGGAACATCGGAAGTCGAACATGCGCTCGCCACCCAGTGCCTGCTGCAGAAGAAATCGCGCAATTTCCTCATCGACGTCGATGGCGCGCTGCCGCGCGGGGTGACGGCCAAGGATGTCGCGCTCGCAGTGATCCGGCGCCTGGGCGCCGCCGGCGGGACCGGCCACGCGGTCGAATACGCCGGCAGCACCGTGCGCGCGCTGTCGATGGAAGGGCGCATGACCCTGTGCAACCTGGCGATCGAAGCCGGCGCGCGCACCGGAATGGTCGCGGTGGACCAAACGACGATCGATTACTTGAAGGGACGGCCACTCGCGCCCAAAGGCGAAGCGTGGGATCGCGCGGTGGCCCACTGGCGAACGCTCAGGAGCGATCCGCAGGCCAAATTCGATCGCGCGGAAACCATCGACGCCCGAGCGCTCAAGCCCCTGGTGACCTGGGGCACTTCGCCCGAGATGGTGGTCTCGGTCGATGAGCGCGTGCCCGACCCGGACAAGGAAAAGGACGCCGTGCGCCGCGAAGGCATGGAACGGGCGCTGGTCTATATGGGCTTGAAGCCGAACACGGCGATCACCGACATCCGCATCGACAAGGTCTTCATCGGCTCGTGCACCAACTCCCGCATCGAGGATCTGCGCGCCGCTGCCGGCGTGGTGAGGGGGAAGCGCGTTGCGTCGAACGTGAGGCTCGCACTGGCGGTTCCGGGTTCCGGGCCGGTGAAGAAGCAGGCCGAGAAGGAAGGGCTGGACCGCATATTCCGCGACGCGGGGTTCGAGTGGCGCGAACCCGGATGTTCGATGTGCCTGGCGATGAACGCCGATCGGCTCGATCCCGGCGAGCGCTGCGCGTCGACTTCCAACCGCAATTTCGAGGGGCGCCAGGGCACCGGGGGGCGCACTCATCTGGTGAGTCCGGAGATGGCGGCCGCCGCGGCGATCGCCGGGCATTTCGTCGACGTGCGCAACTGGCGCTGACTGAGAGCGAGGCGATAATGCGCGATATTCTTATTCTCCTTGTCTTGGCGGCGATCGCCGTCGGCTGTAACACGGTGCAGGGCATGGGCAAGGACATCAAACAGGGCGGCGAAGCGCTCGAGCGCATGGGATCGAAGAGATAAATGGAAAAGTTCACCGTACTGCACGGCATCGTTGCGGCCCTCGATCGGGCCAACGTCGACACCGACGCCATCATTCCCAAGCAGTTTCTGAAATCGATAAACCGTTCGGGTTTCGGACCGAACCTGTTCGACGCCTGGCGCTATCTGGACGAGGGCCAGCCTGACAAGCCGAACGAAGGCCGTCCGCTCAATCCCGATTTTGTGCTCAACCAGCCGCGCTACAAGGGAGCGAGCGTGCTGCTGGCAAGAAAGAATTTCGGTTGCGGATCCTCGCGCGAGCACGCGCCCTGGGCGCTCGTCGATTATGGATTCCGCGCGCTGATCGCGCCTTCTTTTGCCGATATCTTCTGCAGCAACTGCTACAAGAACGGGCTGTTGCCGATCGTGCTCGCCGAGTCGCAGGTCGATCGCCTGTTCCACGAGGCGGCGGCGTTTCCGGGCTACCGCCTGCGCATCGACCTGGCACGCCAGGGGGTGGAGATGCCCGACGGCGCAACCTCCCAATTCGACAGCGATCCGTTCCGCAAATACTGCCTGCTAAACGGGCTGGACGACATCGGCCTCACGCTTCGCCATGCCGAAAAGATTCGTGCCTACGAGGAAAAGCGCAAGTTGGAGCAGCCTTGGCTGTTTTGAGTAGCCAGGGCCCCGATTTTGCCGTTATTCAATCTCCACGTTTCGTGCGGTTGCTCGCAACCGCACGAAACGTGGAGTCAGATTGAAAGACAAATTCTCGCCGATGGGCGTCGACGCCCCATTGATAAGTAACCAAGACCGCCAAAATGAAAATCGCCGTATTGCCCGGTGACGGCATCGGGCCGGAAATCCTCGCCGAAGCGCTGAAGGTTCTGCGCGCGCTCAAGCTTCCTCTGGAGATGCAGGAGGCGCCGGTGGGGGGCGCCGGGTACGATGCGGCGGGAGATCCCCTGCCGGAGGCAACGCTCGCGCTTGCGAGGAGCGCGGATGCGGTCCTGTTCGGCGCAGTCGGAGGCTGGGAATACGACAAGCTGCCGCGGCCCATGCGTCCGGAACAGGGACTGCTGCGCCTGAGAAAAGAACTCGGGCTGTTTGCCAACCTGCGGCCGGCGGTGGTCTATCCCGAACTGGCCTCCGCTTCGACGGTCAAGCCCGAAATCGTCGCTGGCCTCGACATCCTGATCCTGCGCGAGCTGACTGGCGATATCTACTTCGGCGAGCCGCGCGGCGTGCATACGCTTGCCTCCGGTGAGCGCGAGGGAATCAACACCATGCGCTATACGGAGTCGGAGGTGCGGCGCATTGCGCACAGCGGATTCCGCGCCGCGATGCAGCGCGGCAAGCGATTGTGTTCGGTCGACAAGGCGAACGTGCTCGAGACCTCGGGGCTCTGGCGCGAGGTGGTGATCGAGGTCGCCAAGGAGTATCCGGAGGTCGAGCTCTCGCACCTGTATGTCGACAACTGCGCCATGCAGCTCATCCGCAATCCAAAGCAGTTCGATGTAATCGTGACCGGCAACATCTTCGGCGACATACTCTCCGACGAGGCATCGATGCTGACCGGCTCGATCGGCATGCTGCCGTCGGCTTCGCTCGACGCCAACAACAAGGGGATGTACGAGCCGATACACGGGTCGGCGCCCGACATCGCGGGCAAGAACGTAGCGAACCCGCTGGCGACCATACTGTCGGCGGCGATGATGCTGCGCTATAGTCTCAATCTGGCTGCGGAGGCCGATCGCGTCGAAGCGGCGGTAAGACGGGTTTTGGCGCAGGGATTGCGGACGGCCGATATCTATTCCGAGCCGGGCGGCGCCGCGGGAACGCGAAAGGTGGGCACCAGGGAGATGGGCGACGCGGTGGTGGCGGCGCTCTAAGGCGGGATGCGGAAATTTGGGGATTCGGATCAGGCGAGCGTTGACGACATTGGCGAGAACTTGCTTTCAATTAGGTCTCCACGTTTTCGTTTAGTTGCGAGTTCGCAACTAAACGAAAACGTGGAGATTGAGAAAGGCAAGGGCAGCACCGCCGCTTGTCTTTTCGCCCCAAACATTTTCAATCAGGTGGAGCTTATGAAACGAGTAGGCATCGTTGGCTGGCGCGGCATGGTGGGGTCGGTGCTGGTTGCGCGCATGCGCGAAGAGCGCGATTTCGACCACATCGAACCGGTGTTTTTCTCCACCTCGCAGACCGGCGGCAAGGGCCCCGATATCGGCATCTCGGTCGGCCCGGTCGCCGACGCCAAGAGCGTCGAGGCGCTCGCCAACATGGAGATCATCATCTCCTGCCAGGGCGGCGACTACACCAACGAAATCTATCCCAAGCTGCGGGGCAAAGGCTGGAAGGGCTACTGGATCGACGCCGCATCGGCGCTGCGAATGAAAGACGATGCCGTGATCATCCTCGACCCGGTCAACATGGACGTGATCACCGACGCGCTCGGCAAAGGGATCAAGGATTACATCGGCGGCAACTGCACGGTCAGCCTGATGCTGATGGCCTTGCACGGCCTGTTCCGCGAAGGCCTCATCGAGTGGGTCACTGCGATGACTTACCAGGCGGCATCCGGCGCGGGCGCCGAGAACATGCGCGAACTGGTGAATCAGATGGGATTTGCGCATGGCGCCGCCGCGTCGCTGCTGAAGGATCCGGCCGCGGCCATACTG
>JACPRN010000036.1 GCA_016189945.1 Betaproteobacteria bacterium | reverse complement strand
GGATTTACCTACTACATGCTGCACAACACCCTGCAGACCAAGGCGACCGAAATGGCGCCCGAGACCCGCGGCACCGCGGTGTCGATCTACACCTCGACCTGGACCCTGGGGCAGGCGATGGGCGTGGCGGCGATGGGCGTAGCGGTGGAGATGGCCGGTTATGCGCCGGCGATCATCGGCTTCGCGCTCGCGTTCTTCGCCTTCGGCCTGTGGCTGCGCAACAATCTGCACCGGCTGTCGTAGACCGTCGCTTTGCTTGTCGCCGGATTTCAAACGGAATAGTATGCTTTCGCGTCCCGTGCAGGACGAAAACGAAGAGACGTTGTCCTCACGACAAGGACGGTTCATTCACGGGGAGGAGATTCGATGAAACGGTTCGCAGGCAGTGCCGCGCTTCTCGCGCTGATGTTCGCGCCCATGACTGTCCCGACCTGCGCCTTAGCGCAGGCGTTTCCGAACCGGCTGGTAAAAGTCGTTGTTCCGTACACGCCGGGTTCCCTTACCGACGCTGCGGCGCGAGGCGTGGCGCAGCGGCTGTCGGAAATGTGGGGGCAGCCGGTCGTGATCGAGAACCGGCCGGGCGCCGGGACGACCATGGGTGCCGAACACGTCGCGAAGGCCGCGCCCGACGGGTACACGCTGCTCTTTGCCGATCATCCGACGTACGTGATCGTTCCGCACCTGTTCTCGAACTTGAGTTACAGCCCGCTGACCGATTTTGCGCCCATCACCATCGTGTTTCGCACCTATCCCGTGTTTGCCTTGGCCAATGCGGTGCCGGCAAAGACTTTCAAGGAGTTTCTTGCCTACGCCAGGGCCAATCCGGGCAAGCTCTCGTACGCGTCGTTCGGCAACGGTTCCTTTCCGCACGTGGCGACCGAGCAGTTGAAGCGCATGGCGGCCATAGACCTGGTTCACGTGCCCTACAAAGGCGGAGCGCCCGCGATCACCGACCTGCTCGGCGGCCGCGTGGCGCTGCTGATGGCGAGCTACGGCACATTCGCCCAGGCCGAGAAAGCGGGCAAAGTGAAAATCATCGCGGCCGCGACCGAAAAGCGCATCGCGGTGCGCCCTGACTTGCCGACTGTTTCGGAGTCCGGCGTCCCGGGCTATTCCATCAGCGTCTGGTTTGCGATGGCGGCCCCCGGGGGAACGCCGCCCGCGGTGCTCGACAGGATCCACGCCGATGTGGTGAAGATACTGCGCGATCCGGGACCGGACGGATTCAACGAGAAATTCATGAAGCCGCAGTCGGTCGAACCGGGAGGCTACTCGCGTGCGGAATTCGCTTCGATCATCCGGACCGAGTATGCTCAGTGGGGGCGGCTCGTCCGGGCGATCGGGGTCAAGCTCGACTGATCTGCACGAGCGCGCGCGCCCGCTCGGCCGGCGCAGCGCCGGCGGCGGGCGGCGTCTATTTTTCGGCCTTGATGTATTGCCTGAAGAAATTCACCATCGCCGGCGGATATGGATGAGCGTTGTCAGCGCACGCCGCGCACGAAGCGGTAACCCTTGTAGCTGAATATCATGCCGTCGGGTGTGATCTGCTCCAACCCGAGACCGGGCTGCACAAAATCGCCTTCGCGCAGCATGCGGTTGTTGATGCCGACCAGGCGCTCCTTGGGATTGCCCGAATAGGCGTGAACCGAAATCGCCATGTTCGGCAGCTCTTGCTGGATCGCAAGCGGCAGGTCGGCCAGGGCGACGACTTTCTGCTCCGCTGGGGGTGGCGCTGCGCCGGCGCCTTTTTCGACCGCTGGTTTTGGCTCCTCACGCGGCGCCTGCTTAGCGATTTCGCGCGCGCCGGTCTTTGGCTCAGCCGTCGCAACCGCCTGCGGTTTCTCCGCCGCGCGGGCAGGCGCCTGTGCAGGCGCTGCCGACGGCCTCGACCGGATCGCGGGGATTTGTTTGCCCGCCTTGGCCACCGGCGCGACCTGCGCCGGTCTCGGCTCGAGCCGCTGCGCCGCGAGGGGCTCGGCTGCCGGCGGCTCCGCCTGCCAGGGACGCAACCATCCGATGGCGATGCCGGCGCCAAGCAGGACGATCCCAAACAAGCCATAGGCCCAGGCTGCAGGCCTCTTGGGCGCCGTCGCGCTCGCCCGCGCAGCGAGCAATCTGGGCGCCGCGCCGCGCTGGCGCTGCTGATCGGATTTGCGCAATGCGTCGAGGATGTACGACATGCTTATTTTTCCCCGCGTAAGAGCTTCGGCGCGTCGCGGTCGGCCGCCCCGGCGAGGCGCATCAGGGTCTGAGGACCGGCCGCGCCGTCGGGCACCAGCCCTTGGGCAAGCTGAAACGCTTTTACCTGGCGCAGCAGCACGTCGTCGAACAACGCCTCATCGCCTGCGTGCGCCTCGCGTCCCTGCACTTGCGCGAGCTGCCGGTTCAACCATGCGACCGCCGCTCCGCGCTCGCCCTGGCGGATGTTCTCGTGCACTTCGCGCGGCAGGCGCCAGAGCAGGGTGTAGCGCCCGGACCACTGCGTCGCGAGGGCGCCGAGCGAAGTGACCTTCACTTCCGGGCCGAAAGCGAAAGTCGCGCTCTTGTCGTCAAGCGCGCTCAAAGCGGCGAAGAACTCGGCGCCCTGCTCGTCGCGCATCTGCAGCACTGCGGGCCGGTTCAATTGCCGCAATTCATCCAGTCCGCCGCGCGCCACCCGGCAGCGCAAGCCAAGGCGTTCGGCCTCCCGGCACGCATCTCCGCCTTGATAGTCCGCATTCCATTGCCGGAACAGGGCGGCGTAGGCGATCGCCTTGCCGCGCGAACGCGGCTGATCGGCGGGCCATTCCAGGGTTTCCGGCAAATCGAGCGCGGACTTGTCAGCGTCGGTCTTCTTCTCCGGCCGCACTGGCGCGGCAGGCGGCGTCCCAGGGGCCGCCGTCACTCGCACCGTCACTGCGCTGATCCACTCCTGGCCATAGAACGCCACCGCCAGCGCACCGCCGGCGACCAAAGCCAGGCCGGCCAATGCCCAGCGCAGCGGCCGCGGCGACACCGGTCGCCGCCGCACCTCCCTGTCGGCTTGGGCGAGGGTCTTGCCGTCGACGCGCTCCTTGCCTTGCACATAGGCGCCGAGAAGCGCCCGGTCGCAGAGCACGTTGATGACGCGGGGAATGCCGCCGCTCATGCGGTACAAGCGGCCCATGAGCCTGGCCGGAAACAGTTCCCGCTGCGTGCCCGAGACCTCCAGGCGGTGGCGCACATAGGCCGCGACTTCGGATTTGGAGAGCGGCCCCAGGTGATAGTGCGCGACGATGCGCTGCGCGAGCTGGCGCAATTCCGCTCGCTCCAGCATCGCCAGCAGCTCAGGCTGGCCGAGCAGGATGATCTGCAAGAGCTTCCTCTGGTTGGTTTCCAGATTGGTGAGCAGCCGCATCTGCTCCAGCACGTCGGCCGAGAGATTCTGCGCCTCGTCGATGATCAGCACGGTGTGCCGGCCCCGGGCGTTGGCGTCGAGCAGGTACGCGTTCAGGCAATCGACGAACACCTTGACGCTCGTGTTGCCCGCCGGATAGGCGATGCCTAATTCGACGCAGATGGTCGAAAGCAGCTCTTCCACCGTCAACTTGGGGTTGAAGATGTAGGCCACGTCGCAGGATTCGGGGACCTGCTCGAGCAGGCAGCGGCACACGGTGGTCTTGCCCGCGCCGACTTCGCCGGTGAGCAGCACGAACCCGCCCTCGCCGCCTACCCCGTAGAGCAGATGCGCGAGGGCCTCCTCATGGCGCTGGCTCAGGTACAGGTAGCGCGGATCGGGCGCAATCGAAAACGGCGCTTCGGCCAGGCCAAAGTAACTCTGGTACATGCGGTTCAGGAACCTCGGTGCATGGCGCGATTATAGCCGCTATACTCCTCGTTCCGACGGGAGGAGGGAGGAGGAAATGAAACCCGTATTCAAGGCGCTCGGCCTGGCCTCGGCGCTCGCCCTGGCGGCCTCGGGAGCGCTCGCGCAAGGCTATCCGACCAAGCCGATAAGATTCGTTACGGGGAATCTCCCGGGCGGCGGAACCGATGCGCTCGCGCGCATCGTCGGCCCGAAGCTGGGCGAGCGCCTGGGTCAGACGGTGATCGTGGAGAACAGGCCCGGGGCCGAAGGCATCATCGCCTCCGAATACGTGGCCAAGTCGGCTGCGGACGGATACACGCTCCTGGTCGGCGCGGACTCGCAGATGGTGCTCAATGTCGGCCTGCACGCAAAGCTCCCCTACGATCCGGTCGCCGATTTTGCGCCGATCACGCGCATCTCCGCAGCGCCGCTGATGATCGCGGTGCATCCTTCGCTTCCGGTCGCATCGATCAAGGAGTTGGTTGCGCTCGCCAAGTCGAAGCCCGGGGAACTGTTCTACGCCTCGGGCGCTGCGGTGTTTCGCGTGACCACGGAGTTCTTCAAGGCGCAGACCGGGATCGATATCGTTCCCGTGCCTTACAAAGGCGCCGCTCCGGCGGTCGCTGCGCTGATCGCGGGCGATGTGCAGATAGCAGTGGTGTCCATCGGGCCGCTGCTGCCGCAACTGCGCGCGGGCAAGGTCCGGGGACTCGCGGTCGCCAGTCTGACGCGAATCCCTCTCCTGCCCGATACGCCGACCATGGAGGAGTCCGGGCTGCCGGGTTTCCAGGCGGTTCCGTGGACAGGGCTTTTTGCGCCGGCCGCGACGCCGCGCGCAGTGATCGACCTGCTCAACAGCGAGGTGAACGCCGTCCTCAACCTCAATGAGATCAAGGACGCTTTCGCCGCGCGCGCCGTCCTACTCGGAGGAACGACGCCTGAGGAGATGACCGCCCTGCTGAAAGCCGACCTCGCCAAGTGGCCGAAATTGCTCAAGGAACTTCAGGTTCGCAGCGGCGAGCGGCGATGACGAAGATTCGAATCGAAAAGGGATGAACGGTGCACGGTGATTTGAGGGAATTCGTAGACAGGGCGCGCGAGATCGGGGAATGCCGGGACATCGAAGGCGCGCATTGGGACCTGGAGATCGGGCGCGTCTCGGAGCTCTCGCTCTCGGTTCCCGAGTCGCCGCTGCTCGTCTTTGACAAGGTGCAGGGATATCCCCAGGGGTTTCGCATCGTCTCCAATCCCTTCACCTCGACCCGGCGCGTCGCCCTCGCCATGGGGCTGCCCATGGACCTCAAGGGGATCGAATTGATCCGGGCATGGAAAGACAGGCTTGCGGCGATCACGCCCATTCCGCCGCAGTTCGTGAAGGCGGGGCCGGTGAAGGAAAACATCCTGCTCGGAGACGAAGTCGATGTCCTGAAGTTTCCCATTCCCAAGTGGCACGAGCAAGATGGCGGGCGCTTCATCGGCACCGGCTGCATGTTCGTTCAGAAGGATCCCGACAGCGGCTGGGTCAACCTCGGCGCATACCGCTCCGAGGTGGTCGACCGCAACACTGTGACGTTTCACTGCGTCCCCGGGCATCACGGCGGGATCATCGCGAAGAAGTACTGGGACCGGGGCCAGAGCTGCCCCATGGCCATGGTACTCGGACAGAGTCCGCAGCTTTGGATTTCCGCCATGTCGTCTGTCCCCATCGGGTCGAGTGAATATGACTGGTCCGGCGGTCTGAGAGGTAAGCCGATCGAGGTCCTCAAAGGCGAAACCGTCGACCTGCCGATACCCGCCGACGCTGAGATCGTTCTCGAAGGCGAAATGCCTCCGCCTTCGACCGAGACGGCGCTCGAAGGGCCGTTCGGAGAATGGGAGGGCTATTACGCGGGCGTGAGAACCGCGCACCCGGTGGTGAAAATCAAGGCCATCCTGCACCGCAACGATCCCATCCAGTTCGGCGTGCCCATGCTGATCGGCACGCACGACGACAATATGATCCAGGCGGTGGACTACTCCGCGCAGCTCTGGGCCGAGTTCGACCGGCAGATCGCCGGCGTGAAGGGAGTCTCGTTCGTCTATCAAGCCAGAAGGCGGCCCATGGTGGTGGTGTCGCTCAAACAGATGTATCCGGGGCACGTCAAGCAGGCGGCGTTGATTGCGGCGGGCGTGTACCGCGGTGCCGCCGCCGTCGGCAGGTTCATCATCATCGTCGATGACGACATAGACCCCACCAACATGTCGGAAGTCCTGTGGGCCTTGGGCACCCGATGCGATCCCAAGAGCCAGATCGACATTCTGGCCCATCGCCAGTCGCAGGCCTCCGACCCGCGCGTGAGCCCCGAGCAAAGGCGCGCCAAAGACTTCACCACGTCGACTGCCCTGATTGACGCGTGCCGGCCCTGGGCCTGGCGCGATCAGTTCCCCAAGTCAACCAAGACCGCCCCGGAAGTCATGGAGCAGGTGAGGAAGAAATGGGCGCATATGCTCGATATCTGAAAGCGACGCGGTAATTTTGACTAAGGAAACTCTGAAGAACCTTCTTTTTCGTCACCCCCTCGAAAGCGGGGGTCCAGTCGAATCAAGCGTTTTCTGGATTCCCGCCCCCGCTTCCGCGGGGGTATGCTTACCATGCGGGAATGACGTTTTTCAGAGGTTCCCTAATTCACGAAAGGCCCTCACATGGCATATTACAAAGACATTAGAGAGTACCTTGAAGTCCTGGACAAGAACGGCAAGCTGCGCCGCATCCGTCGTTTGATCAACAAGGACACGGAGCTGTCTCCGCTGGTGCGGCTCCAGTTTCTGTCCCTGCCCGAAGCGCAGCGCACCGCCTTCCTGTTCGACAACATCACCGATGTCAGCGGCAAGCGCTATTCGGGGAGCGTGCTGCTGGGGGCTTTGGGCGGCAGCGAGGAAATATATTCGCTGGCGATGATGTGCAAGCCGGAGGAAATCCAGGAAAGGAGGGCTCAGGCCGAAAGGAATCCGATCAAGCCGAGGCTCGTGGAATACGGTCCGGTGCACGAAGAAGTGCACATGGGCGACACGCTCCTCGAACACGGCGGGCTGGATGAATTCCCGGTCCCGATCTCGACCCCGGGGTACGATCCGAGCCCGGCGTTTACGGCCCCCTGCTGGGTCACCAAGGATCCGGATTCCGGCATCCGCAACGTCGGCAATTACCGCGTGCTGATCAAGTCACAGACGAAAACGGGGATCGATTTCTGCCGTCCCACCCGCGGCGTGGCCATCCACTGGAACAAGGCGCGCGAAAAAGGCCAGCCGCTCCCCGGGGCGATCGTGATCGGCGGACCTCCTTCCATCGGCATCAGCGCCGTGGTCGACTTTCCCATCGACGTCGACGAGTTCACCATGGCCGGCGCGATGGCAGGGGAACCGCTGGAGCTGGTCAAATGCAAGACAGTGGATCTCGAGGTCCCGGCGCATGCCGAGATCGTCATCGAGGGCCTGATCGACACCAGCGTGCTCGAGAAAGAAGGGCCTTTCGGGGAATCCATCGGCTACATGTCGCTGACGCAGCCGCGGCCCTATTTCAAGGTCACCGGCATCACGCACCGCAAGAACCCGGTGGTGCTCGGCTTCGTCAGCCAGTTTCAGCCCAGCGAGAGCAGCAAGATCAAGATGCTGGGCAACGCCGCATCGGTGTACAAACATCTGCGCTACGTTGCAGGCTTCAACAAGGTGCAGAAAGTCGCCTTCAGCGAAACATCGGACTCGATCGCCCTGATGGTGGTGCAGGTCAAGGACACCAACACCGAAGAAGTGTGGAAGATACTGGAGGCGGCGCAGAAGCACCGCTTCGACAGCAAGATAATCGTCGCCGTCAACGACGACATAGACCCCAACAATTTCCAGTCGCTCGTTTGGGCCCTATCGACGCGTTTCCAGCCCTACCGGGACCTGCGCGTCCTGAAGCGGCCGTGCATCGGGCTCACGGACGTGTCCCTGGCCCCCATGGAGGTCATGGAAAGGGCGCGGGAAGAATACAACCCCGAACTGCCCACGCAGTCCTATCTGCTGATCGACGCGACCATCAAGTGGCCTCTGCCTCCGGTATCGCTGCCCAAGAAGGAATTCATGGTCCGCGCGGCGCAGATATGGAAGGAGGAAGGCCTGCCTCCGATCACGCTCTCCGAGCCCTACCATGGGCGCAACCTCGGCTACTGGCATGCGGAAGACGAGCAGAAGGCCGAATGGGCGTTGAAGGGCGAGTACAAGAAGACCGGCGAACTCCAGGCCACGCAGCAGATTCCGGGCGGCCCCCACTATCCGCTGCCCCCGGACTTCGTCAAGAAGTGAGGACGGCCGACGGGCGCGCCTTTGTCACTTGCGCATCACAGCGCTTTGTCGGCTTGTGTGCGCACGGGTTTGATCTCGATGTCCAATGTTTCGTTGTTGATCACCGCTTCATAGCGTTGGGCGGGGGGCGAGACGCGCAGCCTCGCCGTCGCCGCCTTGTCCACCTGTAATGTGAGCGGATCCACGGCCACCCCGTAGATGAGCCTGGCGGCCTCAGCGGTGATCTTCTCGTTCCGGGCATCCAGGGCTACCTCGTCAACCGGCCGCAGCCATGGATCGCCCACGCCGCCGCCGCCCGGACTGAGCTTGACAACCATGTCGCCCGTCCTGAAAGGGTCGATGCGGTGCGGCTTGACGCGAATTTTCTGCTCGCCCCGCACGATGAAGGTCCGCGCGCACGGGACCTGCTGGCCCCCGTGGGCGCCTTTGCCCTGGACCACGTCGCCATCGGAGCTGCCGGTGGACATGCGGCCGTCGCTGCCCTCGTTCACCGCCCGCCAGTCGATGCCGCCGCCGCCTCGCCAACGGCCGTGGCCGGTGAAGTTCGGCCGCGTCTCCAATTTCAGCATGCGCCAGGGGAAGCGGATCTCGGCCTCTTCTATGCTGCCGCGTTGCACCGCACCGAGGGTAACGATGGTCGTCGGTCCCGTCATGCCGTCATGGCCCCAGACCGCGCCTGCGCTCCCGTCATAGTCGAACGTGGTGCGCACGTAGCGTTCCCCGGTCCTGGGATCGGTGGCGAAAGTATAGTCGCCCCGATGCTTGCCCCAACTGGCGACCGCGCGCTCCGGCCTCGCCTTGGCCAGGGCCTCGATCGTCGCTTCGATGACCTGGGTGCCGACCGCAACGGGACCGGCGCCCACGGTGGCAGGATAGTTGCAGTTGGTCACGTTTCCGGGCGGCGCGATCACCGTTATCGGTCGCACCGATCCCTGGTTGTGGAAATCCGCCAGCGCCGGGTCCATGGTGATCATTACCGCGGCGATGGCCCTTGCATAGGTCGGCGCGTAACGGCAATTGATGAATCCGGGGCGCTGGGCATCGCTGCGCGAATAGTCCAGCGTGATGCTGTCGCCTTTGACGGTCACATCCACGCACACCGTCACCGGCTCATCGAGAATGGTGCCGTCATCGTCGGTGGAGGACTCGCCGCTATAGGTGCCATCCGGTATCGCCGCTATTTCTGCGCGCACCGCGCGCTCGGTGCGGGCGAACATCTCCTGGATCGCTCCGAGCACCGTGTCCCTGCCGTAGCGCCGCAGGAGATCGACGATACGGTTCTCGGCAAACTTGCCCGTGGCGATCATGGCGTCGGTGTCGATGTTGACTTCCACCGGCCAGCGCACGTTGTTGAGGATCAGTTTCTTGAGATCCGCATCCACCACGCTGCGCTTGATCACCTTCAGCGGCGGGATGTTCAGGCCTTCTGCGATGATGTCGTAGGCATTGGCGAAATACCCGCCCGGAAACGAACCGCCGGTGTCCATCTGGTGCCCGCGCACCAGCGTGAAGAAGAGCAGCTCCCCTTCGAAGAAGACCGGCCGAATAAAGCCCCAGTCGGGGAGGTGATTGTTGTGGCCGCCATGGTAGGGGTCGTTGGTGAGGATCACGTCTCCGGGGTGCAGATCGCCCTTGAACATCTCCAGGATGTCGACGATCGTAAATGTGGTGCCAAGGAATTGACTCGGCAGACCCTCGGGCACGGCAACCGCGGACCCGTCGGCCAGCCACACGCCCACCGACAAATCCTTCAGCGTCGAGATCAGGTAGCTTTGCGCTGTCCGGGTCACCATGCTGCGCATCTCGCGGCACAGCGACTGGAACGAATACCAGATTGTCGAGAGCGTAATCGGGTCGACGGTTTCCAAGTTCCGTACCTTAACTCGCGAAAACCCCGTAGTACGTCTTCTCGGCCGAATCGAGAATGACGTCAACCACGCACGGCCGATTTTCCTTGAGCGCCGCCTCCAGCGCGGGTCTGATTTCCCCGGGCCGCTCGACGCGAAATCCACGCGCGCCGCCAAGCTCCGCATACTTCGCGAAGTCCGGATTGGTGTAGTCCACGCCGATATTGCGGCCGAAGTGGCGCGCTTGCAGGAACTTGACCGAACTGTACGAGGAGTCGTTGAAGACGACCGTGACCACGTTGATGCGCTCGCGCGCCGCTGTTTCCATGTCCTGCATGCTCATGCAGAAATCGCCGTCGCCCACCAGGCACAGGACCTGCCTGTCCGGGCAGGCGAGCTTTGCCCCCAGCGAAGCGGGAAAAGCGAATCCGATCGCGCCGAAGCCGACCGAGCGGATGGCGCCTCGCGGCGCATCGACCGGCACATGCTGGTTGATGAAGTGGGAGTGACGCCCCCCGCCGATGGCGATGATGGCGTCGCGGCGAATCGACTCGCCGATTTCCTTGACCAGCCTTCTGGCCTTGGTGGGGACAGAATCGAGATCGAGGCCATCGAGCACGCTCGCCCGCTCGGCAGCGCATCTCCCTCCCAGCGCCCTCGCCCGCGCGCTCGCCTGCGCGCCTCCGGCCTTGGCGAGCAGCGGTTTGACGGCCGGAATCAGATCGCGGAGAAACATCCTGCAGTCGGCGACCGCGCCGATGTCGACCGGATACTGGCGGCCTATCTCCGACGGATCGATATCGACCTGGACGATGGTGGCCGCGGGGTCGATCAGGGTCCAGTTCATGGTCGCATAATCGGAGAGCCTGGAACCGACCGCGAGCACGAAATCCGACTCTTTCAACGCCTCGGAGGCGGTGCGGGTCCCCGAGCGGCCGACGATGCCGACGAAAAAAGGATGGCTTTCGGGAAAAGCGCCTCTGCCGCCTGAGGTCACCGCGACCGGAAGCGAAGCCAGCTCGGCGAATTGAACCAGCTCGGCAGTGGCGTCAGACCGGTTGACGCCCGCTCCGGCGAGAACGAGCGGCCGGTTGGACCGCAGAAGGCGATCCGCCACATCGGCCACCAGCTCGGGGTCGGGTCTCACCCTGCTCGAGTAGGACGCGTACGCGGGCTTCTTCGCCGCCGGTGCCTCCTTGATCTCCTCGGCGGCGACATCCAGGGGAATGTCCACCTGCACGGGCTGGCGCCTGCCGAGGCGCGATCGGATGAAGGCCGAGCGCATGATCCGCGGTATGTCTTTGGCCGCCCTCGCCTGCACGCTCCACTTAGTGACCGAGCGGAACGGCGTGAGCTGATCCCAACTGTTCATGACATCGCGGTCCAGGCGCGACTGCTCTTCGTTGCAGGTGATCGCGATCACGGGCGACGAATCCCTGAACGCGCTGCCGATGCCGGTGAGCAGATTGGCGGCGCTCGGTCCCACGTGCGTCACGCAGACCCCCGGATCGAGGCTCGCGCGCGCATAGCCGTCGGCCATCGATACGAGCGTATTCTCGTGCCTCGCCAGGATGAATCGAATGCTTTCTTCCCGGCTGATCGAATCCAGAATGGGCAGGGTCGTATGCCCGGACATCCCGAAGACATGCTTGACGCCGGCTTGCACCAGCGACTGCACCAACAAGTCCGATCCCCGCATGTGAACCCCTCCCCTGATTTGATTGGCCTGCCAAACCCGGCTTCCAAGTACCGCAAGATGCGGAAATTGTCAATTCCACATCCGGCGCATCGTGCCCTTCAGGTCTACGCGCGCGATTGCCGGCTTCGACGGATCATGCAAGTGAGGCGCGCGCTGAGCCGGCGAGCCTACGAGGTCGAACGCTTCGAGATCGGCGTCGGCGATGAATCGGCTTCGCGGCGCATAGATGTGGCGGTCCGCACCCAAGGCCTGGCCGCGCACGTAGAAGCGCAGCGGCTGCATGAGCACCAGATCGTCGCGCGCGCGGGTCATGGCGACGTAAAGGAGCCTGCGCTCCTCCTCGATTTCCTCTGTCGTGCCTGTCGCCAGGTCCGACGGAATGCAGCCGTCAACCACGTTCAGAACCAGCACCGCGCGCCATTCCTGCCCCTTGGCCGAGTGGATGGTCGAGAGCACGAGCCAGTCCTCGTC
>JACPRN010000035.1 GCA_016189945.1 Betaproteobacteria bacterium | reverse complement strand
AGCGCAGTACGGGTACCGTCCTTGGCTCATCGAGAGCTTTGTTGAGAGCGAGCGCTTTGCCGGCACCAGCTATCAGGCGGCGAACTGGATTGAGATCGGCAAGACCAAGGGACGAGGTCGCCAGGACCAGGGGCACCGCAATGCCAAGAGCGTCAAAGCCATCTATGTATATCCGCTGCAAGCGGATTTCCGAGGGCGCCTGGGCGGTGTCGAACCCGTCGTTGCGGGCGCTCTCGAGCTGGCCGAGGGCCTGGAGGGAGATGGGTGGGCAGAGCAAGAGTTTGGCGGTGCGAAGCTTGGGGATCGGCGCTTGAGCGAGCGACTCGTGCAGAGTGCGCGTACGCTCGCCACGATGCCCGGCCAAGCGTTCTCCGGTGTGGCGCGCGGGGACTGGGCGGCCGTCAAGGGCTACTACCGACTGATCGACCAGCCCGATGATTCGCAGGTGACGGTCGAGGCAATCCTGGCGCCGCATCGGGCTCGTACGGTACAACGGATGAAGGCACACCAGACGGTGCTGTGCATTCAGGACGGAACGGATCTGAACTATTCGGCACTGGCGCAGTGCGAAGGCTTGGGCGTGATGGGTGCCAACCAGACCGGCGCCAGGGGTTCGGGGCTGCACCTGCATTCGACGCTGGTCGTGAGCACCGAGGGATTGCCCATCGGGGTCTTGAAGGCACAATTCACGGCGCCGGCTGCGAAGTCAGCCCAGGAGGCTCGGATTGCGCGCGAGCTTCCGATCGAACAGAAGAAGACCTTCGCATGGATTGCGGGATTGCGCGACTGCGTCTTGCTGCACAAGGAGCTTCCCCAGACACGGCAGGTCTGCGTGATGGATCGTGAGGCGGATTTCTTCGAGTTGTTTGACGAGCAGCGCAACACCGGCAAGGTCGACCTGTTGGTGCGCGCGAAACACGACCGCACGATGTTTGATGATACCCATCTGTTCGATGCGGTCCGGCACAGCCCGGTGCAAAGTCCACTTCAGATCGTGGTGCCGCGACAAAGTGCAAGACCGAAGAAGAGCAAGCAAAAAGCGCGCACTGCGAGCGAGCAGCGTACCGCTGATGTGCAGTTGCGCTTTGTGCCGATCGTGTTGCGTCCACCCTCGGATCAGAAGGAAAAGGACCCGATCACACTTTGGGTGGTGCATGTGCTCGAACCGTCGCCACCGCCTGATACCAAACCGCTTGAGTGGCTCTTGCTGACCACCTGCACCATCAACTCGGTCGAGGACGCACAAGCCTGTTTGAGCTGGTATTGTCTGCGCTGGCGCATCGAAGACTGGCATCGGGTCCTCAAGACCGGCTGCCGGATCCAGGATCTTGCCCACCACAGCGCCGATCGACTCGAACGCGCCATCAGCATCAACCTCGTCATCGCCTGGCGCATCATGCTGATGACCCTGCTGGGCAGGGCATGCCCGGAGCTTCCCGCCGGGGTCCTGCTATCCGACCTTGAGATCAAGGTGCTGCAGGCCTACGCTCGAAAGAAAAACATCAAGCAGCCCACCCACCTTGGCGATGCGGTCCGTCTCGTAGCCCGCCTGGGGGGCTATCTTTGCCGCAACAATGATCCGCCCCCTGGACATCAACTCATGTGGCAGGGCTATACAGTCCTGCAAACACTGTGCGAGGGATTCTCCCTTACGGCGCCAGATTCAAGTTAGCAGTATTTATGGGTAAAGGGCAGGCCTAGCCCTTCACGCACACCACTTGTTTCAGGGTGTGCAACACCTCGACCAAATCGGCCTGATTCGCCATCACTGTGTCGATATCCTTGTACGCGCCGGGTATCTCGTCGACCACGCCCTTGTCCTTGCGGCAGACCACGCCCTCGGTCTGGCGCGCGAGGTCGGCCGCCGAAAACTGCTTGTTCGCGGCGGTGCGGCTCATCCTGCGGCCGGCGCCATGCGCGCAGGAATCGAAACTCTCCGCATTCCCCTTGCCGCGCACAATGAAGCTCTGCGCTCCCATGCTCCCCGGGATGATGCCCGGATCGCCTGCGCGCGCGCGGATCGCGCCCTTGCGCGTGAGCCAGACATCCGCGCCGTAGTGATGCTCCTGCGCCACGTAGTTGTGGTGGCAGTTGACCACTTCGCCGGTGACATCGAACGCGGGCAGGTGGCGCTGGAGCGCCGCGAGCACCAGATCGGCCATCTCGCGCCGGTTCTGCATCGCGTATTCCTGCGCCCAGCTCACCGCTTCGACGTAGTCGCCGAAATGTTCGCTGCCTTCGGCAAAGTAAGCGAGATCGCGGTCCGGCAACTGGATCAGCGAGCGTTCCATGTCGCGCCGCGCGAGCCCGATGAAATACGTCGCGAGCGCATTGCCGATGCCGCGGCTGCCCGAGTGCAGCATCACCCATACGCGGTTCGATTCGTCCAGGCACACCTCGATGAAGTGATTGCCGCCGCCGAGCGTCCCCATCTGGTTGACCCACTTTGAATGCCTGCCGACCGCCTTCAGCAACTGCGGATGCTTTCGCGTCATCGCCGCGAGGCGCGCGGCGAACGGCCGCGCCGCACCCGTGAGCGCGCGGCTGTCGCTGTGCTGCTCGCGCCCGACCGGGACATCGCGGCTGATCTGGTCGAACACCTTCTTCAGCGCTCGCTCGTCGAGCTGGTTTGCCGTGAGCGAGAGCCGGCAGGCGATCATGCCGCAGCCGATATCGACGCCCACCGCGGCCGGGATGATGGCCGCGCGCGTGGCGATCACCGAGCCGATGGTGGCGCCGATGCCCAGATGCACGTCGGGCATGGCGGCGACGTGGTGGTGGATGATCGGAAGGCTGGCGATGTTCTCCAACTGGCGCTTCGAATTCGCGTCGGCGTCGTCGGTCCAGATCTTGACCGGAACGCGCTGCGAAGTCAGAACTTCCCTTATCGGCATTGCCTGCTCCAGATCGCTGCCAAGTTCGCGCTGAGCGCGGGCCGCTACGCGGCTTTGATCGTATGAACTTCGAACGCGACCTTCAGCCAATGACGCACGGCACCGAAAATTGCAGAGAGGTTGTCCATGCTCGGATTCCCTCTGGGCGAAAGCATCCGATGCAGGCTCTTGCTCGGCGTCTCGGTCACCTCGGCGAGCTGCTCGAATCCGATGGTGGCGTTGACCAGGTCGCGGAGAATGAGGCGGGCCGTTTCCGGCTCACCGCTCAGAAACAGCGTTGCCGCTTCGTCGAGAAGCGCCTTGGCGAATTGCGGATCGCGCGCTACGCGCTCGACGACGGTTTGCTTGAAGTTGCGAGTTAATGCCATATGATCACCGGGTTCCTTTCTTCGCTGTGGCCAACGCTTTT
>JACPRN010000034.1 GCA_016189945.1 Betaproteobacteria bacterium | reverse complement strand
GTTCCTGAATCAGGGTGATCATGGGCATGGAGGTGATGAAATACTGCCTGGGCGGCCCCGCGGCGCGCATCGCCTGGATTTCCACCTCGCCCTTCATGATGTAGCGCAGCAGGAACTCTTCGTCCGAGACCCCGGGGCCGCCCAACTGCCGGCGCAATTCCTCCAGCGGAACGTCGCGCATGCGCCGCGCCGCCATCTCCTTCAACTCTTTCGCCCGCGGATCGGAAAGGAGCTTCTCTTTCAGGTTCTGGTCCATCCACGGCTGCCCGGAATCCTCCCCGAAGACTCCCAGCGCAAACAGGATGATCTCGTCGATCACGTGCTTGTAGCGCTCGCCCATGGTGACGTTGAGCGTCGCCTGGGTGACCACGAACTGCGAGTGCGGCGTGATCATGATCGGGTAGCCCAGGTCTTTTCTCACCTGCACCGATTCCTCGAGCACCTTGTCCAGCAGATGCAGACAGCGCATCTCGGTAAGCTGGTGCTTGAGGTTGGAAATCACGCCGCCGGGGACCTGGTGGATGTACTGGGCGTAGTCGTATTCCAGCGGCGCGCCGATGGGGAGCTTGTCCTGCCTGGCAATCGCGGTCAGGCGCTCGCAAACCGTGCGCAAAATCTTCTCGTCGACGCTGGTCTGGTAGCCCATTAAGCGGGCATTCGAGGCGACGTTGAAAATCGAGGGCTGCGCAGAGCCGTTCGCAAGCGGCGGCACCGCGGTATGCAAAACGCTTGCCCCCATTTTCAGCGCCTCGAGGTATACGATGGGAGCGAGCCCCGTGGTGCAATGCGAGTGCAGCTCGACCGGCACGCCGCCGGCGTTCTCGAGCATGATCGGGAACAGCGTCCTGATGCGGTCGATGGTCAGCAGCCCGCCCTGGTCCTTCAGGTAGATGATGTCCGGCTTCCAGGCGACCACCTCGCGCATCTTCTGCGCGTAGTATTCGTCGGTGTGGCGCGGCGAGAGGGAATAGGAGATCGCGAGCGAGATCTGCAGCCCCAGGTTCCTGAACATCGGAATGAGCCAGGGAAACGGCCCTTTCAACTGGCCCAGGGTGTTGGTCGAAACCTGGATGCGGTCGAGCGCCCCGGTTTCGACCACGCGCTTGAAGAACAGCTCGATGATCGATCGCGGCGGCGGGGCCTCGAAGGGGTGGAAGAAAGCACCCCCCATGTTCTGCTTCACGGTCCTGCGGATCTTGCGCGCCATCATCCTCGCGATGGCCCACGAATCCTCCTTCAGGTCGCGCACGAACTTCTTGACGAAGATGCCGGTAACCGGAACCTCGATCGCCTCGAACCCGGCCTGGTCCATCAATTCCGCGGTGGCCTCGATCATGCCGCCGCGCATGCCCAGGGCCCACAGGCTCTGCGAGCCGTCCCGATAGGTGGTGTCGCTGAACCGCGCGCGCTTGCCGCGCTCGCTTCCTTGAATCCCGGGGTCAGGCACGCAAGCGAATCCCGTGAAACTCGGCCGGCACGTCCATGTCGCGGCAGTCATCGGCCACGCGCAAGGGCGCCTCGGTCTTGGCCTGCACCGCCTTGGCGTCCAACCCCGGGGCGACTTCGCGCAGAACCAGCCCGTCTGGGGTGATCTCGATCAGGGCGATGTCGGTGTAGATGCGCCGCACGCAGCGCGGAGCGGTCAAGGGGAAAGTGCACTTGTTCAGGATCTTCGGAGCGCCCTTGTTGTTCACGTGGGTCATGGCCACATACAGGTTGTGAATGCCGAAGGCGAGATCCATCGCCCCGCCCACCCCGGGCACTTTTTCTCCCGGCACGCGCCAGTTCGCAAGATCGCCGTTGGCGGCCACCTCCATCGCTCCGATCACCGAGTGGGTGATGTGCCCGCCGCGGATCATGGTGAACGAGAGCGCATGATCGAAAACGCTCGCCCCCTTCAGCAGCGTGATGTATTCCTTGGTGGCGTTCACCAGGTCCGGATCCTCGGCCCCCGGCTCCGCATACGGTCCCACCCCCAGAATCCCGTTCTCGCTGTGGACGAAGATCTCCTTTTCCGCAGGCAGGAACGTGGGAATCAGGGTCGGAATTCCAACCCCGAGGTTGACATAGCTGCCTTCGGGCAGGTCGCAGGCCACACGATAAGCAACACCTTCACGCGTCAACGTCATTTCTTCGCCCTCCGCGCTCTTTGCGGTTCAAACAGCCGCGGGTGGCGCTCCACCTTGACCACGGCATCGACAAAAATCCCCGGAGTGTGGATCTCCTCCAGCCCGAGGGTGCCGACCGGCACCAGCTCGTCGACCTCGGCGATCACGACGTCGGCGGCGGTCGCCATGATCGGATTGAAGTTGCGCATCGCCAGCCGGTAGGTCAAATTGCCCAGCCGATCGCCCCGGTAGGCCTTGATCAGCGTGAAGTCGGCATACAGGGGCGACTCGAGCACCTGCTCGCGGCCGTTGATGACACGCGTTTCCTTTCCTGCCGCAAGCTCGGTCCCGACGCCCGTCGGGGTATAGAAGCCTCCGATCCCGGCGCCGCCGGCGCGAATGCGCTCGATCAGCGTTCCCTGGGGAACGAGCTCCAGCTCGATCTCCCCTTTCATGTACAGGTCCTTGAACGCATCGGCTCCCGGCGAGTTCGGGAACGACGCCACCAGCTTGCGCACCCGGCCGTCCTGAATCAGGCCGCCCAGACCCCAATCGTCGCTGCCCGCATTGTTGCTGATCACCACCAGATTCTTGGCCCCTTGCTTGCGCAGCGCCTCGACCAGCATGCTCGGAATCCCGGGACTGCCGAATCCGCCGACCATGATGGTGGCGCCGTCAAACACCTTTGCGACCGCTTCGCTGCAGGTCGCCACGGTCTTATCGATCACCTCTCAACCTCCTTCAACAGCATTTGAATGAATTCCTCGTGCGCCCGTTTCGAAACCGACTGAGCCGGAAACAGCGGTGTTGATTTTGCCGTTTACCCATCTCATCGTTGTGCAGTGCAATCGCTTGCGATTGCACTGCACAACGATGAGACGTATTAAAACCCAATTCCCGCCAGCTGTGCCAGTGTTCCTCGACTAGCCGCCTAAAGCGCTTCCGCAGTCGCCAGCACCGACGTCGACTGGCTCGCGGCGGCGTTGCCGCCGTTGCCGTTCACCACCGCGGTCTTGGCGCCCTTCACCTGGCGCTCGCCGCATTCGCCGCGCAACTGCCGCACCGCTTCGATGGTGGCGAATGCGCCGTACATGTTCGGATGCACGCACGAGAGCCCGCCGCCGTTGGTATTGACCGGCAGCCTTCCGCCCGGCCCGATGGCCCCGTTCTCGACGAACGGCCCGCCCTCGCCCTTCTTGCAGAACCCCAGGTCCTCGAGGGCGAGGATGACGTTGATGGAAAACGCATCGTAGACTTGCACCACGTCGATGTCCTTGGGCCCGAGTCCCGCCGCCGCGAACGCGCGCTCGCCCGATTCCTTGGACGGCGACACGGTCAGGTCGCGCATCCCGATGACCGAGCGGTGCCACACCGCGGTCGCATTGGAGAGCAAATAAATCGGTTTCTTCTTCAGGTCCTTCGCCCGGTCGGCGCGCGTCATGACGTAGGCCGCCGCGCCGTCGGTCACCAGGCAGCAGTCGTAGGCGGTAAACGGGTCGGTGATCATGCGCGCCTTCAGCACCGTCTCGATGTCCAGCGGCTCCCTGGAGAAAGCCTCCGGGTTGAGCTGGGCCCATCTGCGGAAGGCAACCGCGATCTCAGCCAACTGGCGCCGCGTGGTCCCGTACTGGTGCATGTGGCGCGCGGCGACCAACGCATAGGACGAGGGCGGGTTGAACGGCTGGTACGGCGCTTCGTACGGATTCGGATCGAGCACGTTGCGCGCGGCGGTGCGCTCCTTTCGTCCCATGGTCCCGGTGCGCTGCACGCTGCCGTAGCACACCAGAACCGCATCGCACACGCCGGTGGCGAGCGCCATCATGGAGGGCAATTGATGGGCGACGAAAGCCGAGCCGCCGACGTTGGTCCCTTCGACGAATTTCGGCTGCAGGCCCAGGTACTCGACCACGTTGAGCGGCCAGATCGCCGACATCAGGTTCGCCGTGCAAAGACCGTCCATGTCCTTCATCGTCAGGCCCGCATCGGCCACCGCCTTTGTCGCCGCCTGCGCCAGGATCTCCATGTCGGTCATTCCGCGCGCCTCGCCGCACCCGGCGAGGCCGACGCCGACGATCGCTGTCTTGCCGCGCAGATCCGCAAGGCTCATCGCGCCTCCTCCGGCGTGAACACGACCAGCCCCGCACCCTTGTTGTCGATCACCTTGGCGCGCACGCGCATGCCGATCTTCACCTCGGTAGGCGCGATGCCCTCCACCCGGCTCATCATGCGCACGCCTTCGTCCAGATCGATCAGGGAGACGTCGTAGTCGCCGCCCGCCTCGGGCTTGCGCCGCACCGTGGTGGTCGAATACACCACACCGGTTCCCTTGGGCTCGACCCAGGCCAGCGAATCGCCGCCGCAGTGCGGGCAAACGACGCGCGGATAGAAAACGTGCCTGCCGCAACCCTCGCAGCGCTGGATGAGAAAGCGCCCTTCGTTCAACGCCGCCTGATAGCGCGCCTCCGCGCCGACCTGCTCTTGTGTATTCATGAATGCACCTGACCCAGAGTTAAGTGTTTATGAAACCGTTTGCGCCCCGCGCCGCGGGTGATGCTATTCGGGCTTTATACCGGCCTCGCGTATGACCCGGCGCCACTGCTCCAACTCGGTGGCCATTTGCTTGCTCAACTGGGCTGGCGTGGTCACCGACACCGTCAGCGCGATGTTGGCGTATTTCTCGATCAGATCGCGATCCGCGAGCACCTTGGTCGCCGCATCGTGAACCCGCCGAACGATGGGTCCAGGCATTCCCGGCGGGCCGAAGATTCCGCCCCACGCCTGCAGGTTGAATCCCTTGAGGGACGGCAGCCCGCTTTCCGCCGCGGTGGGCACGTTGGGAAGTCCGGCGAAGCGCTTGTCGCTGGTCACGGCCAGCCCCTTGAGCTTCCCGGCCTTCACGAACGGCAGCGCACTGGGGACCGCCGAGAAAGTCAGCGGTATCTGCCCGCCCACGTTGTCGCGCGTCGCTTCGCCCGCGCCCTTGTATGGCACGTGCGTCATCTTGAGCCCGGAGAGCATCTTGAGATATTCGCCCGCAAGGTGGGTCGAGCTCCCGGCTCCTGCCGTCCCGTAGTGGAACTGTGTGTCCCCTTGGCGTGACCGATTGATCAATTCAACGAGACTGTTCACCGGGACCGACGGATGCGCGACCAGGATCAGCGGCGTCTGCGCCACCTTGGTGATGGGCGTGAAATCCTTGAGCGGATCGAAAGGCGTCTTGGGATTGAGCGCGGTTGGGATGATGAGCGTTCCGTCGAGCCCCAGCATCAGGATGTAGCCGTCGGGCGGCGAATCGGCGACCATGCGCGCCGCGATGGTGCCGGTTGCCCCGGTCCGGTTCTCGACCAGGATTTGCTGGCCGAGCTCCTTCGAGAGTCCGGGGGAGAGCAGCCGCGCGATCTGGTCGGCAAGGCCCCCGGGGGCCAATCCGACGATCAGGCGGACGGGCCTGGTCGGATAAGCGTCCTGGGCTATCGCCCCGCCAGCGGCTGCGAAGGCGAGAACGAATGCGGCGATTCTTCCAAGGG
>JACPRN010000043.1 GCA_016189945.1 Betaproteobacteria bacterium | reverse complement strand
TTGTCACCCGCCATTACCGCGGCCTAAGGTTGCAAATCTTCCACACCAGGGAAGAATTGCATGGTTCAAGAAAAAGCCTGCTTATTGCCGATCCGCTCAGCGCGCCAGCCGCAGCCATGGCGAAAGGCAAGCAAGTCTGGGCCGTTCGGTCTACGCGGCCCGTCCTTGCTCGCTCCGCAGCCAGACGCATCGCCCCTTGCTGTCGCGCTCGATCCCGGCGAGCACGCGCTCGTGCTCGGCGAGCTCCGCGGCGCTTGCGGCCAGCACCGCGAGCTTCGGCCGCGCGGCGGATGCACCTGAGAGCTGGCGCGCCGCCGCCGGCAGCGGGTCGAGATCGATCGCGAGCGAGTCCTGACCGCGCGTCATCGCGAGATAGACTTCGGCCAGCAGCTCGGCGTCGAGCAGCGCGCCGTGCAGGGTGCGCCGCGAATGATCGATCTGGTAGCGCTCGCACAGCACGTCGAGCGAGTTCCTTTTGCCCGGGTGAAGCTCCCTGGCCATCTGCAGCGAGTCGACGATGCCCTCGCAGTGCGCCTCGAGCGGCGGCAGGCCGGCAAGATCCAGCTCGCGATTGAGGAATTCCAGGTCGAAAGCGGCGTTGTGAATGACCAGCTCGGCGCCGCGGATGTAGTCCAGAAACTCCGCCGCGACCTCGCCGAACCTCGGCTTGTCGCGAAGGAACTCGGCGCTGATGCCGTGCACCTTGAGCGCGCCCTCCTCGCTTTCGCGCTCCGGGTTGATATAGCGATGGAAACGGTTTTCGGTAAGGCGCCGATTCAGGATTTCCACGCAGCCCACCTCGATGATCCGGTCGCCCAGCCTGGCGTTCAATCCGGTGGTTTCCGTATCGAGAACGATGAGTCGCATGGTGATCTCTGATGCACGCTTGGCCGAATTGTATATACTCTCGGCCCACACTCCCACCGTTGTCCGGTTAACTTGCCTCCATGCCGCCAGCCCAGCGCGTGATCATATTGCCTGCCAGAGATCATCAACGCACCGCGCGCCGCGCGCTTGCCATCGCGCTGGCCGTTCTCCTCGCTGCCTGCTCGCGGGGCGAGGACGCGCCGCCCGCAGCGCAAAAGTCCGCCCCGCCGGCCATTCAGGCGACCATCATCCAGGTGAGCCCGCAGCGCGTGCCGATCGCGATCGATGCTGTCGGCCAGGTCGAGGGTTCCAAAGAGGTCGAGGTGCGCGCACGCGTCCCCGGGATCCTTCTCAAGCGCCTCTACGCCGAAGGCGAACTGGTGCGCGCGGGTACGCCGCTGTTCCAGATCGATCCGGCGCCGTTCCAGATCGCCAAGGCCCAGGCCGAGGCCCAGCTCGCCCAGGAAAGGGCGCGCAACGAGCAGGCGCGCCGCGAGTCCGCCCGCCTGAAGCAGTTGATCGACGCCAAAGCGATCAGCCAGCGCGAATATGACGATTCCGCTTCGGCGCTCAAGCTCTCCAACGCAACCCTGCAGGCGGCCCAAGCGAGGGTGAGCGAGGCCGAATTGAACCTTTCCTATACCCTGGTTACGGCGCCGGTATCGGGGGTGAGCGGACGCGCAATCCGCTCCGAGGGGAGCCTGGTCACGGCCGGTGCCGACAGCCTGCTCACGACCATCAGCCAGGTCAGTCCGATCTGGGTGCGGTTCAGCATCTCGGAGTCGGACCTGGCGAAGCTCCCCGGCGGCCGCCTTGCGCGCAAGACAGCCGAGGTCGCGCTGCTCCAACCCGATGGCGTGAGCGTCGCCGCCAAGGGCCGGATCAATTTCGCCGCCACCCAGATCGATCCGAGACTGGGCACGCAGCAGCTTCGGGCCGAATTCGCGAACGAGCGCGGATTGCTCGTGCCCGGCCAGTTCGTGCGCGTTCGGTTGATCGCCGGCACCCGCGACAACGTGTTTCTCGTCCCCCAGGCCGCCGTGATGCAGAACGAAAAGGGCCACTTCGTGTTCGCCCTCGACGCCCAGAACAAGGCGACGATACGGCCGGTGCAGGCCGGCGAATGGGTAGGCGCGAACTGGGCCATCCTCGCCGGACTCAAGGCCGGCGACCGCGTGGTCGGCGACAACCTGCTCAAGCTGCAGCCGGGAATGCCGGTGGCGCCCGCCGCCGCTCCGGCCGCGGCGGCGAAGTAAGCGCGACACATGTCCCGATTCTTCATCCAGCGGCCGATATTCGCGTCGGTCATCGCCATCATCATCACGCTCGCCGGGCTGATCGCCTCGCAGGTGCTGCCCATCGCCCAGTACCCGGAGATCGCGCCGCCCACGGTCACGATCAGCGCCACCTACCCGGGCGCGAGCGCCGAGACCCTGGCGAGGACGGTCGCAGCGCCGATCGAGGAGCAGTTGAGCGGCATCGAGGGCCTGATCTATTACACCTCCACTTCTTCATCGAACGGCGTTCTTTCCATCACTCTGACCTTCGAGGTCGGCACCGACATCAACAACGCCACCATCACCGCCAACAACCGCGTCCAGATCGCCCTGCCGCGCCTGCCCGACGAAGTGCGGCGCGGCGGGGTCCTGGTGCAGAAACGATCGCTCGACATCCTGCTCGTGATCGGATTGAACTCGGCGGATCCGCGCTACGACACGCTCTACCTGAGCAACTACGCCACCATCAACCTGCTCGACGCCTTGAAGCGCGTCCCGGGGGTCGCCGATTCGACCATCTTCGGCGCGCGCGACTACTCGATGCGCGTCTGGCTCAAGCCGGACCGGATGGCGCAGCTTGGCCTCACCGTGACCGATATAGCGAACGCGGTGCGCGCCCAGAACGCCCAGTTCGCAGCCGGCAAGATCGGGCAGGAACCCGCTGCCGATGATCAGGCGATGGTCTATACGGTGACGGCGCGCGGCCGCCTGGTCGAACCGGCAGAATTCGGCGACATCATCCTGCGCTCGAGCGGCCCGGGCGGGACCCTGCGCCTGAGGGACGTGGCAAGGATCGACCTGGGGGCTCAGGGCTACGACGTGATGACCACGGTCGACGGCCGGCCCTCGATCGGGATCGCGATCTTCCTTCAGTCCGGCGCCAACGCCCTCGCGGTCGCTGAAGCGGTGCGCGGCGCCATCGGGGAACTCTCCCGGGCCTTCCCCCAAGGGGTCGAGTACCTGATTCCGTTCGACACCACGCGCTTCGTGCAGGCTTCGATCAGGGAGGTGATCCACACGCTCCTCATCGCCGCCGCGCTGGTGCTGCTGGTGGTGTTCGTCTTTCTGCAAAGCTGGAGGGCAACGCTCATCCCCATCGTCGCGGTGCCGGTGTCGCTGATCGGCGCTTTTGCCGGCCTGTACCTGTTCGGCTTCAGCATCAACACGCTGACGCTGTTCGCGATCGTGCTCGCAACCGGCATCGTCGTCGACGACGCGATCGTCGTGCTCGAGAACGTCGAGCGCCTGATGGCAGAGCGCGCGCTCTCCCCCAGGGAAGCGGCGATCGAGTCCATGCGCGAGGTCACCGGAGCGATCATCGCGATCGAGCTGGTGCTCTCCTCGGTGTTCATTCCGGTCGCTTTCCTCGGCGGCATCGCCGGGCAGCTCTACAAGCAGTTTGCGGTGACCATCGTCACCGCGGTGATCATCTCCGGGGTGGTCGCGCTCACGCTCACGCCGGCGCTGTGCGCGCTTCTGCTCAAACGCACGCACAAGGAATCGCCGCTGTTTCATCCGTTCAACCGCGCTTTTGCCGCGGTGACGCTCGCCTACACCTCGGGGGTGCGCTGGGCGATGCGCCATGCGCTGCCGACCCTTGCCGCGTTCGTCGCGGTGCTGGCGCTCGTTGGCTGGCTGCTCAAGATCGTTCCCGGGAGCTTCGTCCCGCAGGAGGATCAGGGCTTCATTTTCGGCGCCGTCGTGCTCCCGGACGGCGCGACCCTCGGCAGGACGGGAAAAGTCGGCGCTGAAATACAGAAAATCATCTCCGCGCACCCCGCGGTGGAACACGTGTTTCTGGTCAACGGATTCGACCTCATCGGCGGCGGCAACAAGGCCAATGCGGCCACGCTTTTCGTCACCCTCAAGCCCTGGGAGGCGCGCGCGATCTCGGCGGAGGATCTCACCAAGTTCGTATTCGCCAAGGGCGCAGGGCTGCGCGACGGCCTGGTGATCTCCTTCAACCCCACCCCGATCCGCGGGCTGGGAACCTCAGGGGGATTCGAGGTCTTCCTGCAAAGCCGCCTCGAGGGCGATGCGCGGAAACTCGCGCAGGTGCTGCAGCAGTTCACCGGCGATCTGAGAAAGCGGCCGGAGCTGGCCGGCATCAACGCCTTTTTCCGTCCCACCGTGCCGCAGCTTCAGATCGAGGTCGATCGCGAAAAGGCGATTGCGCTCGGGGTCCCGGTCGCGGACGTTTTCGACGCGCTGCAGTCCACCATGGGCACGCTGTACGTCAACGATTTCAACAAGTTCGGACGTACTTACCGCGTCCTGCTGCAGGCCGACCGCGAGTACCGCGCGCAGCCGGAGGACCTGGGCAACGTGTACGTGCGCTCCGGCACGAGCGGCGAAATGCTGCCGATCAAGGCGCTCATGCGCATGCGGACCATCGTCGGCGCCGACCAGCTCGATCGCTACAACGGATTCGTCGCCGCGAAAGTGCTCGGCGGCGCAGCCCCCGGCGTGAGTTCCGGACAGGCGATCGCCGCCGTCGAGGAAACCGCGGCCAAGGTGCTCCCGGAGGGCTACACCATCGCCTGGACCGGCCAGGCGTTCCAGGAAAAACGCACCGGCAGGACGTCCATCTTCGCTTTCGTGTTCGCGATCGTGATGGTGTTTCTCATCCTCTCGGCGAACTACGAGCGCTGGTCGCTTCCCGCAGCGGTCCTGCTCTCGGTTCCCTTCGCCCTGCTGGGCGCGCTCCTTGCGATCGTAGTGCGCGGCATGAGCAACGACATCTATTTCCAGATCGGCTTGATCACGCTGATCGGACTGGCGGCGAAAAACGCGATCCTGATCGTCGAATTCGCAGCGCAGAATCAGGCCAAGGGCATGAACGCGCGGGAGGCCGCGGTGCAGGCCGCGCGCCAGCGCTTCAGGCCGATCGTGATGACTTCGCTCGCATTCGTGCTCGGCGTGCTGCCGCTCGCACTCGCCACCGGCGCCGGCGCCGCGGCGCGCCGCTCGATGGGCACCGGAGTGCTGGGCGGCATGCTTGCGGCGACCTTCATAGCTACGCTGTTCGTGCCGCTGTTCTTCCGCCTGCTCTCGCGCGACAAGCGGGCGGCGGCGCCGGCCGGGGAACCCGGTCCGTGACCACGCGCCGTATCGCGGTCCTCCTCGGAGCGGCGCTCGTCAGCGGGTGCGCGAGCGGACCCGATTACCGCCGGCCCGAGGTCGATCTGCCGGGAAGCTACCCGGGACAAGCGGAGAGCAGCGCGCCTGCAATCGACGCGCGATGGTGGCAGCTCTACCGCGATGAAACGCTGAACGGGCTGGTCGCAGGCGCTCTGGAGCGCAACACCGACCTGCGGCTGGCCGTCGCGCGCATCGAGGAGACCGATGCGAACCTGCGCGAGGCCGGCGCGGCATTCCTGCCCGAAATCGCCCTCGGGGCAAGCGGGACGCGCCAGCGCATCAGCACGCAGACCGCCACCCCGCTGCCCTCGGGGATCGCGCCGCTCAGGAACAACGTGCGCTTGAGCGCTTCGACCGCATTCGAAGTCGATTTTTGGGGCAAGCTGCGCCGCGCCGTCGAAGCCGCGCGCGCCATCGCGCTCGCTTCGCGCTACGCCAGGGACGTGGTAAGCCTGTCGCTCGCCGGGCTCACCTCCCAGGCGTATTTCTCGCTGCGCTCGCTGGAAGCGCAGATCGCGCTGACGCGCGCGACGCTGGCGAGCCGCGATGAGTTTCTCGAATTGGTGCGCCGGCGCGCCTCGGGCGGCATCGCATCGGCGCTCGAAGTGCATCAGGCCGAAGTCGCGCGCGCCGACGCCGCGGTGCTGTTGAAGGACCTCGAGCGCCAGCGCACCCTCGCCGGGCACCAGCTCGGCACGCTCACCGGACGGCTCGATCTGGCGCTCGCGCCATCGGGCGCGCTGCTCGCGCTCCCCGTCCCGCCCACGCCGCCGGCGGGCCTGCCCTCGGCGCTCATCGAGCGCCGCCCCGATATCCGCCAGGCCGAACAACAACTGATCTCGGCCAACGCGCAGATCGGCGTCGCCAAGGCGGCCATGCTGCCCTCCATTTCGCTCACCGGCCTGTACGGCGGCGAAAGCAAGAGCCTTTCCACGCTGCTGCAAAGCGGAGCGCGGATCTGGTCGCTCGGATTCGGCCTGTCGCTGCCGATCTTCGACTGGGGCAGGCTCGAAGCGCGCACCGACGCGGCGGAAGCGCGCGCGCGCCAGACGCTCGCCCTCTATCAGAAATCGATCGAGTCGGCGTTCCGCGAAGTCGCCGATGCGCTCACAAATCTGGAGCAGAGCACGGCGGTGGAACAAGACCTGCAAAAACGCGTTGAAGCGGCCCGCGACGCATTGCGGCTTGCCCGCATTCGCTACGAAGCGGGCTACTCGTCCTATCTCGAAGTGCTGGATGCCCAGCGCAATGCCAACGATTCCGAACTCGCAGTCATTCGCAATCGGCAGAATCGCTTGTCGGCGAGCGTCGATCTGATGAAGGCGCTGGGCGGCGGGTGGTCAGCGGACACCTATTCGAGCCTGCCGGTTGGCGCGCTGCAGAGCGATTGATAGCGAGTCGGCGTCACTGCGCAGAGCGTGCTGCATTACGCAGAGATCTGCGGCCGGCATGAGGCCGCGGCATCGCTGCCGCGGAAAACCAGCAATACGATCACCGGTTCTGGTGGCTTCACGTTGCTTCAATGAGGCCGCGGCATCGCTGCCGCGGAAAACGTGGGGCGCGTGGCGGCGTCCTCCAAGCGTGCCCTGGCTTCAATGAGGCCGCGGCACCGAAGCTTCAATGAGGCCGCGGCATCGCTGCCGCGGAAAACCTCCAAAGCTAACGCTGCGCGAGTCACCGGGGCACGGCTTCAATGAGGCCGCGGCTTCGCTGCCGCGGAAAACTTCTTGAACCTGTGCCTTGGTCTCAATTTTCTCGGGGCTTCAATGAGGCCGCGGCATCGCTGCCGCGGAAAACT
>JACPRN010000033.1 GCA_016189945.1 Betaproteobacteria bacterium | reverse complement strand
GGCGCCGGGCATGTTGGCAACGCAGTAGTGGACGATTCCGTCCACGATGAAGGTCGGTTGCGAATGCGTAGTGGGGTGCGAGGTTTCGAAGCATCCGCCCTGGTCGATCGCCACGTCGACCAGCACGGCGCCTTTCTTCATCGTCGCGAGCAGGCGCTTCGTGACAATTTTCGGCGCCACGGCACCTGGAACGAGCACGGCGCCGATGACCAGATCGGCGTCTGCGATGGCTTCCTCGGCAGCGTGCGTGGTCGAGAACCGGGTGTTGATCGCGGTCCCGAAAATATCGTCCAGATATTGCAGGCGGGACATCGACTTGTCGAACACGGTGACCTCGGCGCCCATGCCGATCGCGACCCGCGCGGCGTTCGATCCGACCACGCCGCCGCCGAAAATGACCACCCGCGCGCGCGGGGTTCCCGGCACTCCGCCGAGCAGCACGCCGCGGCCGCCGTGTTCGCGCTCGAGCGCCGCGGCACCGACCTGAATGGACATGCGCCCTGCGACTTCGCTCATCGGTGCAAGCAGCGGCAGTCCGCCGCGATTGTCGGTGATCGTTTCGTAGGCGATCGCAGTGCAACCGGATGAGCGCAGAAGCCCGGCCTGAGCCGGGTCTGCCGCCAGGTGAAGATAGCAGAAGAGGACCTGGTCCGGCCGCAGCAGCGTGCACTCGTGCGGCTGGGGTTCCTTGACTTTGATCACCAGCTCGGCCGAGCGATACACCTCCTCGCCGCCTGCCGCAATCCGCGCACCGGCGGCACGGTAGTCTTCGTCGCCGGCGTCCACCGCTCCCCCGGCGCCGGTTTCGACGACAACTTCATGACCGTGCTCGACCGCCTCGCGCACCGACGCCGGCGTCATTCCCACGCGGTATTCATCGATCTTGATCTCTTTCGGCACCCCGATTTTCATGGCTAGCTTCGATCCGGGACAGTCCTATGCGAGTTTGGCCGCGAACTTCGATGCGCGCGCGCACATGCGGCCGCGCGCGTCCTGCCAGAGCTTGCCCTCGGCGTGCAGGCGCCCGAAGGCGCGCGCCACGCTCTGGAAATCGTATTCGCCGAACTGCTCGGCGATCTCCGAATAGTACCTGGGCTCGCGCTCGATCGCCGCGTAGATGCGCTCGGCAAGCGCGGCCGCCGCATCGGGCCGGGCAGGGGCGCCGGAGTCGGCCTTGCCGGCCAGATAGTCGGCGATTCTGGCCCGGTCGGCATACGCGTAGGAGATGCGCTCGAAGCGCTCCCTGGGGATGTTCTCGGCGATGGTGGCGTCGATCCCGACTTTGGCTCCCGTGGGCACGACCCCCGGCGCGGTGGGCGAGAGGCTCGGGTCGAGGGGCTTGGCGCGCGCCTCGGGGATGATGATCACGTCGCGATCGCCCTGCACGCGGGTAGCGATCGCCCATTCGACCTCGGTGCCGTTGAAGACATCGATGTCGTCATCGACCACCACCACGTGCTTCAAGTCCATCACCGAGAGCGCGGCAAGGAGCGCGTTCTTGCCCTCGCCGGCGCGCTTCTTCACCGAGATCACGGCGTGCCAGAAGGCGCGCCCGCCCAGGGTGACGTTGATGTCTGTTACTTCCACCCCTGCGGTGCGCAGCGCGCGCCGGATCGCCTGGTAGCGCGTCGGCGCCGCCAGCCACGTATTTTCCCACGGCATGTGCAGGGCGTAATACACCGCGTCCCTGCGCATCAGCACGGCGTTCACGCGCACGTTCGGGTTCCAGTGCAGGCCGCCCATCAAGCCGGTGAACTCGCCGAAACGCCCCTCGGGTTGGGTCCAGCCGGTGGGCAGGATCTCGGCTTCGAGAACGATCTCGGCGTCGGCGATGTAGGGCAAGTCGATGGTTTCGCACTGGGCGAGGGCGACCGGCGCCCCGCGGATGCCGCCTGCGATCGAGAGCTCGTCGACGCCCACCGGGGCGCGAAACCCCGCGCCCATGATTTCAACCGGATGGGTGCCGATGCTGACAGAAATCGGCAAGCTCCGGCCCGCCTCGTAGGCACGCTGGGCAAATAGGCGCATATCGTTAGGAGTCACCAGGTCGATGCCGGTGAGGTTGCGCTCCTTGACGATCAGGCGGTAGATGCCGGCATTCACTCCGTACTGGGGATCGCGGGCGAGCACGATGCCGGCGGTGATCATCGGCCCGCCGTCAAGAATCGAGGACATCGGTATCGGCAGGCGGAAGAGATCCACCTGGTCGCCGCGCTGAATCACTTCCTTGGCCGGCGAGTTCTTCAAGCGCTGCGGCGCGACGGGGTTGGCGATTCCGAGCTCGAGCTTGGCTTCGATCTCTCCGTAGCTTGAGCACCCCATCGACAGGATCGCGCGCTCGCGCGAGCGGATGATGCCCGAGAGCAGCGGCATGCCGTAGCCGATGACGTTGTGAAAGCACAGCGCCTTGTCGCACTGGTCCACCAGGGTGGCGACATGGCGGATGTCCACCGGCTGGCGGATGTCGAGCAGCTCCCCTGCGTCTCGGAGGCGGCCGAGGAAACCGCGGAATCCCTCGGTAAACGGGGCGCTCGGGTCAGTCGCCCGATTCATCGCTAGTTCTGCTGCAGGTTCATTGCCAAGACCGCGCCGAAGAAACCGAGGGCGATGAAACCTGCCAGGATGCGGAGCATCGAGTCCTCCTTTCTTGCGAAATCTGTGATTGGAATTGGCGAACAGTATAAACGACAGCGGGGAAGAGGCGCCTACGACAACCGGCTCAGATTGTTCCGCAGCAGCAGGCCGAGGGCAAGAAAGCCCAACCCGAAGCTGAAGATCGTGGGCGCGTAGCCGGCCACGCTGATGGCGGCGCCGGCCAGTGCGACGCCGCAGCCCTGGCCGGCGGACCAGGCCGAGGCATAGAGCGACATCCCCGCGCCGCGCGCCTGCGGCGCCATCTCCGTCGCTTTGAGCTGCAGCGTGTTCTGCAGCATGTAGAAGGAGAACCCGATGCCCACGGCGCAGGGGATTGCAACCGCCCATTGCGGCGCGAGCAGCGCGAGCGCGTAGCATGCGCAGCAGATCGCACCGCCCCAGGTGACCAACCCGCGCTGCCCCATGGCGGCCAGGAGCCGCTTGACTGCCAGGGTGTAGAGGATGCTTCCCAGGCCGACCACGGCCAGGATGGCGCCGATCACGGTCGGGCCGAGATCGAACTTCAGTTTCAGGAACGGGCCCAGAAACGAATAGGCGCCGAAGAAAAAGAACGTGTCGGCGAATGCCGCGGCAAGGACGTAGCGCACCCGCGACACGCCGAGGAGCCTGAGGTGGACGGTGTAGGGGCTGCCGCCGGAAGCGGCGCTGCTCCACTGGGCGCGCGTCGACACGAACAGCACCGCGGCGACGGCGATAAAGGCCAATCCGAGAACGACAAAGGTCCCGCGCCAGCCGATCAGATCGGTCAGCAGGCCGCCGAGCAGCGGTCCGAACGCCTGTCCGATGATGGTTCCGGTGACGAATCGCGCGATGACCGACTGGCGCTCGGCAACCGGCACCTGGTCGCCGACGTGGGCCATGCCGAGCGTGACCGGCGAAGAGGAAAACAGCGCGGTGATGAAGCGCAGCACCGCGAGCGAGGCGAGGTCCGGCGCCAGCGCGCAGCCGATCGATGCCACCGCAGCCCCGACCAGCGACAGCGTCACCACCCGCAGCTTGCCGAAACGGTCGCCGAGCGGCCCGTAGATGAGCTGCCCGATGGTGTAGGCAATGGCAAAGCCGCTGATGACGATGGATGCCCCCGAGATGCTGGAGCCGAAATCCTCGGCGAGCTGCGGCAGCATGGGCTCGACGAGGCGCAGAGCGACGCCGCTGATGATGCTCGCGATGGCGAGGAGAAAGATCGACTGCCACATGTTCCGGACCGTATGGCCTTCGCGTTTTTTGATCAGCGCTTCCGGGTGGATGTCGCGCATTATGGCAGTTGGCGGCGCCGGTGCCATCCTGTTTCTTGATAATTGGTTCGCCATCGGCTAGCATCGGCCGGGGAAAGCAGCGATTCGGCTGGCGAAAATTCGATGCGGACGCGGTCTTCGACCGCGTTATTTTTTCCGCCTGAAGCGCGGCGGTTAGTCAAACAGAAGGAAGTATCGTATGGCCTACAGCGACTTGCGCCAGTACCTGGCGGTGTTGGAAAAGAAGGGACTCCTCTGCCGAGTTTCCGCCGAGGTCGACAAAGACTGGGAAATCTCCGCCGTCTGCCGCCGGGCGTTCCAGAACATTCCGGAGCGCAGCAGGCCGGCGCTTATGTTCGAGCGCATCAAGGGACACGACATTCCGCTCGTGGTCGGGATTCTCGGCGCATCGCGCGAGATCTACGCGGCCGCGCTCGAAACCGATATCGACAAGGTCCTGGAAAAATGGGAGTCGGGAACCAGGAATCCGCTCAAGCCCAGGCTCGTCCAGAGCGCGCCCTGCCATGAAGTCGTGCGCATGGGCGAGGAGGCGGATTTCGAGATGTTGCCGGCGCCCGTCTGGAGCGTCGGACAGGACCCGGGTCCGTACCACACCTCGCCGTTCGTGATTTCCCGCGACCCGGAGACGGGAATCCAGAACATGGGCACGTACCGGATCCAGGTCAAGGGGCGCAGAAGGGCCGGGATCATGATCAACCCACCGCGCAACATGAACCAGCATATCCGAAAAAACGAAGCGCGCGGCGAGGGAACCGACGTAGCGATCGTCTTTGGCACCGATCCGGTCCTCGGGCTGGTGTCGGTGACCCCCTTTCCCTATGGGGTCAACGAGCTGGACATGGCGGGCGGCATTCGGGAAGAGCCGGTTGAAGTCGTGCGCTGCCGCACCGTCGATCTCGAAGTGCCGGCGACTGCGGAGATCGTCGTCGAAGGCCGGATCCCGTTCCAGGGCCGCGAGCCCGAGGGGCCCTTCGGCGAATACGGCGGCTACATGGGCACCGGGGGCAATCACCCGTTCATCGAGATCACCTGCATCACGCACAGAAAGAACCCCATCTACCAGGCGTTTCTGAGCCAGATGCCGCCGAGCGAGTCGAGCTGCATCAAGGCCATCGGCCGCGAGGCGGCGCTTCTCAGGCACTTGAAGGTGAACTTGGGACTTCCGGTGACCGATGTCTGCCTCACCGAAAGCGGCGGGGCGACCGGAATGCTCATCATCGCGATGAAGAAGCAGAACCGTTTTCAACCCCTGAAGGCGATGATGGGCGCCTGGTCCTACCACGACGTGTTCGGCAAGGTCACCGTCGTCGTGGACGAGGACATCGACATCCGCGATTCTTTCCAGGTCGAGTGGGCGCTTTCCTTCCGTATGCAACCCGCGGAAGACGTGACCATCATCAGGAACACCGATCCGCTCACGCTCGATCCGTCGCAGCCCCTGAAGGACGGGGAGAGGATCAAACCGACCGAGCAGATCAGCTCCAAGCTCGGCATCGACGCGACCAAGAAGCATCCGTTCCCGAATCTTGCGGTTCCCCCAAAGGAACACCTGGACAAGGTCGCGGCGATGTGGGAGCGCTACGGAATCAGGGAAGTGAAGCGCGGCGAGAAAACTTAGCCCTTAGGGAGGCTCTGAAGAACTCGATTTTTGTCACCCCCGCGAACACGGGGGTCCAGTCGAATCAAGGATCTTCTGGATTCCCGCCCCCGCTTCCGCGGGGGCATGCTTACCACGCGGGAATGACGTTTTTCAGAGCTTCCTCAGGTATTCCCGTGCCGGATTTGACGAACCAGCTCCGCTATTGCACGCGCCGATTCGGAACCCTCGCTTGCCAATCCTTCGACCACGCCTTCCCTGTCTTCGGGACTGCGGTTCTGGCTCACCTTCCACTTCCCGAGGAGGCGCGCGAGCGGAATTTCGAGACCGACGATTGCTCCCACCATCGCGTCGATGTAGTCGCGAGGCGCATCAGCCACCTTCCAAGGAAGCGGACGTCCGGCCTCGTGTTGGGCAACCAGCCCTTCGAGGTGCGCGCGGATCCACACCGGGTCATCGATGACGCTGATGCGCCCATAGCCGTGCACGAGCGCATAGTTCCAGGTGGGGACGGCTTTCCCGTGCTCGCGCTTGCTCGGATACCAGGAAGGCGAAACATAGCTCTCCGGCCCCTGGAATATTGCGAGAGCTTCGACCTCGCGGGAGAACTCGCGCCAGAGCGGATTGGCGCGGGCGACGTGGCAGCGCAGCGTTCCGAACGGTTCCGGTTCGGTGTCCAGGAGAAAAGGGATGTGGTTCGCCTCAAGTCCGTTCTCGGTCATGGTCACCAGCGACCCCAACGGATGGGCGCGGATGAGCCGGTGAAGAACGCCGATGTCCGTTTCCTGGAAATGGTTCGGAACGTACATTACGGCCGGACCGCATAAAAGGCGAGCACCTGGCTCTTGATGTCCAGGATCTCGAAGCGCGCAAATCCCGCCTCCCGCATAAGGGCGCCGGTGCGCGCCGGCCCCATGCACGTTCCCAGCCCCGGACCTCCCTGGGCGAGGGATTGCGTCATGCAGTGAAACACGCTGAAACCGTAATACATGGTCGCAATCGAGTTCTGATTGTCTTCGAGCCGATCGGCGGCCTTGGGCTCGATCACCAACAGGACCCCGTCGGGTGCAAGGCGCGCGCGAATTTCCTTGAGCGTTTCCAGCGGGCGAGCAAAGTCGTGAACGCAGTCGCAGGCGGTGATCAGGTCGAACTTCTCCCCGGTACCGAGTTCGCCGGCGCCTGCGGCCGAAAACCACACGCGGGCGGCCAGTCCTTCCGCCTCGGCCGCAGCGCTTGCCTGGCGAACGGATTCCCGATCCGGATCCAGGCCCATGATCGTGGCCCGAGGGAAAGCTCTCGCGAGCGTGAGCGCAACCCGGCCCACGCCGCAACCGACGTCCAATACCCGACCGCCTGCCTCAAGACGCGCGACAACCGCGGGAAGCGCCTTGAGCCAATGTCCCGCAAAGCGTTGCTCGTATTGCCCGCGATTGATCAGGTCCAGGGCCTCTATGCCGTCGGCGCCGTAGTCTTCAAACGGAACTCCTCCGCCTTTTTCGAACGCGAGCGCCACCTTCGGGGCAACGCGAAGCAGAACCGGCGCCATGCAAAAGAGCCCGCCCATGAAGTGATCCGTCCCTTCGGAAGCCACCAGGAAGGCATGTTCGTCCGGCAGGCGGTAGGTGTCGGCTCCCGGTTCGTATTCGAGGTACCCGGCGCAGACCATCCCTTTAAGCCACTCCTCGACGTAGCGCGAGTGCAGCTTGGTCGTTCCGACAATCTCTTCCAGAGTCAACGCGCCCTTTCCGGCCATGGCGCGGAAGAGGCCGGTTTTCACCCCGACGAATCCGAGCCCGGCGCTCATCGCTCCGGCCATGTCCCCGAATAGCCTGTCGGCGAACACCTTGATGCGTTCCTTATCCATTGACTGGTGCTCCTGAAGAATCGACCTGCGCGATTGGACCGCCGAATGACGACGAACGATCCGCATCGCCGGCGTGCGCGCTGAAGTCAGGCTTCATCGGGAATCGGCTCATTGAGGTTACGGACCCTCGCGAGTTCGCGGCCCAACTGCGCTCAAAGCCTGTGGCAAGTATGACCGGGCGCGCCGTCCCATGGTTCTGAGCCGGCCAGGCTGCCAAGGAAGCGTTCAAGGCGACGCAGACGGCAAAGACAACCTTGGGCGATTCGATTTCCTCCTTGAGCCGGCCACCTTTCGACGTCCGCCGATTCTACCCCCGTCGCTCCTATGGATGCCTCCGCGGTAGGGACGCCGGTTACCCGGCGCCCCCCGCACAGTCCCGGACGTGCAGTATTCCCGCATCCGGTTCCTCGGTCGTACTCGCTGCCGCGATGCAAAGCGGCTCCTTCATGCAAACACCCTCCGCCGGCTGATCTCGGTGATGCGGGGCCGCTCGATCCCGAGGAGATCGAGCACCCGAGCAAAACCAACCCAGGTGAAACTGCGTCGCTTACCACCGCGCCGATTGAGCCACTTGAAAGCACACGCTATGGCCCAGTCAAAGAAGCGAGACAGCGAGCGCGAGTTGCCTCGAACCCCATAGTAATTGTAGTGACCTCGCAGCCGGGTATTCAAACCGGCGAAGAAATCACGCACCGGCAAGTGCCGGCGCAACTTGATCCATTCCTTGATCCGAGCACACGCCGCATGCAGCTTCTTGCGGGCCGTGCGGCGCGTGACCCGTGGCGTCCCCTGCCGGTCCTCCTTCCAGAAGAATTCGAACCCCAGGAAACTGAACCGCCGTTTCGTGCTCGGATGAAAACGACTGAAACGCAACAGCCGCGTCTTCTCCGGTGCCACTTCCAGGTTGAATTTCTCCAACCGCTTGGGCATTACCCGATAAAACGCTTGTGCATCCTCGCGGTAGCGAAAAGCACACACCCAATCATCAGCATAACGGCACAGCAGCACTTCGCCCTGACAACGAGGTTTGACGACTTTCTCAACCCACAGGTCAAGTGCGTAGTGCAGGTACACGTTCGCCAAAACTGGGGAAACCGATCCCCCTTGCGGGGTACCGGATTCCGGATAGAGCACTTCGCCCTGCGGTTCCAGAACTCCGGCCTTCAGCCATTTCCGGATCAGACGCAGAAAGGCCCGATCATCGATGCGCAAACCCAGCATCGCAAGCAGCCAATCATGGTCCAGATGGTCGAAAAAGCCTTTGACATCGGCCTCGACCAAATAACCATAACTCCCATATTGCAGGTCGAAGGTAAGCTCTTGAACCGCATCCTTCGCCCCACGCCCGGGGCGATAGCCGTAGCTGCCCGCTACGAACTCTTGCTCGTAGATGGCACTCAACAGCTTCGCACAAGCAGCCTGCACCAGTTTGTCCTCGATGGCCGGTATTCCTAGCGGCCTTTCCTTGCCGTTCTCCTTGGGAATGTATTGCCGTCGCACCAGCTTCGCCCGGTAGCGATTCGCTTTCAGTCGCTGCACCAATGCCTCAACATTCGCCTGCAAATTCTCGGCGTACGCCACTGCGCTGACCCCATCCACCCCACTGGCCGCTTTCTTGTTCAGATCGCCCCAGCAGTGCATCAGGAGTTCCACAGTCAGGCACCTATACAAGTCCTGAAATCGGTGTCGCTTGTCCGTGCTCGCCTTGTTGGCTATTGCCCGCAGGGAGGTTGGCTCGTGTTGATCCGACCCGACATTGTCCGGCACGAGTTTCCTTTGCGGGCTACGTACTTCCGTCAAGTCCTTCCCCCTGTACGTGGCTTTCCCACGCTCCGAGTACTACGCTTGATAAGACTCCCCACGGGCATCCGGCGGGCTTTCCCTTTCACAGTACTCCTTCGCCTTCCTGATCCGCTTTCCGGTCTCGCCGTTTAGGTTTCGGCATAACTCTGTGTCCGGGTTTCCCCTTGCGTGCCTCAATATCCGTATACCGTACGACGGCCTTCCCACGACCAGGAGCCCACGGGGCCTCCCAAGTTCTTCAACGCATCTCTTCCTGCATGCCACAGCCTGAGGACTCCGGCGGACATCCACATCCTCACCCTGACGGATGTTTCATGTTGGCTTCGGGGACGTTAAAACCCTCACCATCCGCAATACGCATTTCGAAGCTGTACCAGCTCTCAGGGCACGCGGTTGCCCCTACGGCCTACAGGATTCTCTGTGTACGCTTCACCTACTTTGTTCGCCATCAACCTCCCGGCTCCGCCGCAGATGGGAGAGTAGCGGCGGGAATACCATCTTCACGGTACGTCCCACCGCCCTCGCAGAACCGGACGTGGAGCGTTACCCCATCCGGCTCCCAGTTTGAGTCATCCACGGCAGGGTG
>JACPRN010000032.1 GCA_016189945.1 Betaproteobacteria bacterium | reverse complement strand
GTTTGATCGATCGCGTTCAGCGTGACCACGCCGGAGATCCCGGGATGAATGTCGATGTTGAGCCTGGCGTCGCGCGCAACCGCGAACAGCAGCTCCTGCACCTTGACCCCGTTCACCACGACGCTGTAAGTCTCGGGCTTGGGCGTCGGTCTCGGCTTGGGCAGCACGGGCGAAACCTGAACGGGCGCAGGAATGGCCCCGGGAGCCGGCGCAGCCTCAGGACCGATATGCGTCCCCGACTGCTTCATCGGCGCCTGCGCGCACCCGCCGGCCAGCGCGCCGACCAGCGCCAGCGCCAGCCATGTCCCTCTCCCTGGGCGGGCATGAAGGCTTTTCGCCATGTTCGCCTATTTTATCCGATGCTACAGCCTAACAGATTGATTTGGCTTTTTAAATAACCAAATGGCGTTATTGTCTGTTTTGGCTCCGCATGCGCTCGACGGAACGCAGATACGGATTATGCACCTTTAGCGCCGGCGCGAGTTCGCCGATCGCCGCGCGCGTCTGGGCAACGCTGGGGTAAAGGCCATACGCGGCGCGGTAATTTTGCACGCCGTCGATTTTCACGCTGTAGACGTGGAAGTCCTCGCGCGGCAGCTCTCTTGAGGCTCGAAGCAGGAAATTCTCCATCCGCGCCAGCTCGCTTGCCTTCGCCGTCATGAGCTGGATCGAGTAATGGTTTGCAGGCGCGGCGGCGAGCCATTCCTGGGTCGCGACGAAACGTTCGCGCACCAGCCGTCCGCGCGGCGGCTCGGGCGCGGCTCCGTCCCCTCCTGCCGCCGCCGGAAGCCGAGGTTCGGCTGCCGGCGGTGCGGCGCCGGTATTCGCATCGGCCGCTTCCGCGAGCGGCGGCGCCGGCACCGCCAGCGCCGCCTGGGGCTCCTGAGCGCGGGTCGGGAGCGCCACGGCGGCCTGGGTCGCAGGCGCAACTGCGCTCGCCGGCGGCGGCGCGTAATCGGCGCGCGAAAAGACGAACGTCAAGCCGACTCCGGCCACGACCCCGGCGGCCGTCGCGCCCGCGGCCAGGCGCCAGGCTCGCCGCCCAGGGCGCAGGCGGTGAAAATCGGAGTCGCGGATCGCCCGGCGCACTTCCTTTTCGGTCACCGCGTGCGTGTTGCCGGCGTAGGCGGCGAGCAGCGATTTGTCGGCGAGGATGTTGACGCGCCGCGTGAGGCCTTCGCAGGCCCTGGCGATCAGCCGCAGCGCGCCGGCCGAGAACACGTTCGGCCCGCGGTAGCCCGCTGCGCGCATGCGGAATTCGACATAGCCCTCGATGTCGCTGCGCGCGAGCGGGGCGAGGCGGAAGGTGTGCGTGATGCGTTCCTGCAACTGGCGCATGTCCGCGCCCTCGAGATGCCGATCGAGCTCGGGTTGGCCGAAGAGCACGATCTGCAGCAGCTTGTGCCGGTTGCCTTCGAGGTTGGAGAGCAGGCGTATCTCCTCCAGCGTCGCCTTGGGCATGGCGTGCGCTTCGTCCACGAGCAGCACCACGCGCCGGCCCGCCGAGTACAGGCCGATCAGGCGCTCCTGGAGCGATCGCAGCAGCCGCGCGGGGCGCACCGAGGCGGTCTCCAGCTCCAGCTCCTCGGCAATCTCGAACAGCATCTCGTCGCGCGAGAGCGACGGGTTGGCGAGGTAGATGCTCGCCGCGTTCGCCGGCAGGCGCTCCATCAGCACGCGGCAGAGCATGGTCTTGCCGCTGCCCACCTCGCCCGAGACCTTGACGATCCCCTCGTCGTGCGTGATGGCGTAGAGCAGCGCCTCGAGAGTGGCACCCCGGGTCGCGCCGGCGAAGAAAAAATCCGTATGCGGCGTGATCCGAAACGGCGGCTCGTTGAGGCCGAAGTGGTCGAGATACATCGCGGTCAGGGCAGTTTCTGCGGCGCTTCCTTGTGCTGGGATTCCTTCTGCAGCGATTCCATCCTGGAGTAAAGCGTGGTGCGGTTGATGCCGAGCATCTTCGCCGCCTGGCTGACGTTGCCGCGCGTGAGCTTCATCGCCGCCTCGATGTAGCCCTGCTCCCAGGCTTGAAGCATGTTGTCGAGGTTGAAGCTCCTCTCGCGCTGCAGGTGGCGGCTCGCCTGCTCGATGAGCGTGCCCGAATCGGCGGGCAGCTCGGGGCCGCTCGCGCGCGGAGTTTCGAGGTCCAGTTCCGGATCGAGTTCAAGCGCCGAGAGCTTCTGCCCGGCGTACTTGGTGGTGAGCCGGATGGCGATGTTGCGCAGCTCGCGCACGTTGCCGGGGAAGTGGTAGTCGCGCCAGGCCTTGAGCGCCGAATCGTCGAGCGAAAACGGCGCGAGCTTCGCCTGCGCGGCGTAGAAGGCGCTGAAGTGCTCGAGAAGCTGGACGCGATCCTCCTCCATCTCGCGCAGCGGCGGCACGCTGATGGTAAACACCGACAGGCGGTGATAGAGATCGGCGCGAAAATTTCCCTTGCGGATCTCCTGGCGCAGGTCGCGGTTGGTCGCGGCGATGACGCGCGCGCGCGAGAAATGCTGCTGCGTTTCGCCCACGCGCTGGAATTCGCCGTTCTCGAGCACGCGCAGGAGCTTCGCCTGCAGCTCCGGCGGCAGCTCGCCGATTTCGTCCAGGAACAGCGTGCCCTCGCCGGCGTCGGCGAAATAGCCCGATTTGTTCTGGGCCGCGCCGGTAAAGGCGCCCTTGACGTAGCCGAAGAGGGTCGGCTCGACCAGCGTGGGCGAGATGGCGGCGCAGTTGAGCGCGAACCAGGGCTTGGACTTTCGCCACGAAAGCCGGTGCAGCAAATTGGCCACCAGCTCCTTGCCGGTGCCCGATTCGCCCTCGATCAGGGCCGGGAAAGGCGAGTCGGCGTACTGGCTGATCTGGCTCTTCAGCTTGTGCAGCGCGGGGCTCTTTCCGATCAGGGGATCGGCCTCGGCAATGCCTGCGCCGGAAATCTCCGCGGCGCGGAACTGCAGCTCGTGCGCGAGGATGCGCTTCAGGTTCTCCGGATCGCAGGGTTTGGCGACGAACTCGGCCGCGCCCAGGGCAAGGGCGTGGCGCGCGTTGGCCGCTTCGCTCTGGCCCGAGAGCACGATGATCTTCATCGCCGGCGAATGCGCGAGCAGGTCGGTGATCAGGGCGAAGCCCTCGTCGGGCCGGTGCGGCACCGGGGGCAGACCGAGGTCGACCAGGGCCAGTTGCGGCGCCTCGTCCGCCTGGCGCAGGAGGGCGACGGCGTGGCCGCGCGAGTCGCTCGCCGTCACCTCGAAGTCCTTGCCCAGCGCGTAGGCGAGCGTGTCGGTGATCAGCGGATCATCGTCGACGATCAAGAGGCTCGGTTTGCGGTTTTCAGCCATCGTAAGGGACCTCGATGCAATTCAGGAAAGCCTCCTCGAGCGAAGTCCCGCCATGGTGTTCGCGCAGCTCGGCGGGCGCGCCCGAGAAGGCGAAGACGCCTCGGTGGAGTAAGAGCATATGGTCGCAGATTTCCTCGATGTCCGCGAGGGAGTGCGAGGTGAAAAGCAGCGTCCGCCCCTCGCCGCGCAGGCGAGCGAGGATCGCCTTCACGCGCGCGCGCGCCTTCGGATCGAGGCCGCTCATGGGCTCGTCGAGCACGTAGAACTCGCGCCGGGACAGGAAGCACGCGGCCAGGCCGAGCTTCTGCGTCATGCCCTTGGAGTACGCGCGCACCGGTTTGGCGAGCGCGGCCGGATCGAGGTCGAGATCGGCGAATGCGGCGCGCACCGCGTCCTCCTCGTAGGGGCGGCGCGCCAGGCGCAGCATCGAGCGCACGAATTCGCGCCCGGTGAGGAAATACGGCGGGGTGAAGCGCTCCGGAAGGAAAGCCAGACGCGCGCGCGAGGCCGGGCGCCGGCGGTCGATGCCGTGGATGCGGATCGCCCCGCCGTCGATGTCGCAAAAATCGAGCAGGCACTTGACGAGCGTCGTCTTGCCCGCCCCGTTGACGCCCGCGAGCCCGAGAAACTGCCCCTTGGGAATGGCGAGATCGATGCCGCGCAGCACCGATAGCTGGCCGAATTGCTTGCTGACGCGCGAGAACTGAACGACTGGCTCGGACATGGGGCGTGCGCTCTTGAGGTTGCGCGAGCATGATATACGAATTGCATGGCGCGGATCGAACGCGCGGCGCGTGTCGCCGTGCGCAAAAGTTCTGGGCTAAAATTCGCACTTTCCTCTTTTCCCGACAAAGTGACCATACCCAATCTCGTCGAGGTGGAAGGCGTCACCTTCGGCTACGACCGGCGCCGCCCCATCCTCCGGGACATCGATATGGTGGTTCCGCGCGGCCGGGTGGTCGCCATCATGGGCCTGTCGGGGTGCGGAAAAACCACGCTGTTGCGGCTGATCGGCGGCGCGCTCAGACCCGATCGCGGCGAGGTGCGCGTGGAGGGAAGGTCCGTCAAGGGGCTCTCCGCCGAAGGGCTCTACGCCATGCGGCGCAAGATGGGGATGCTGTTTCAGTTCGGTGCGCTGTTTACCGACCTGTCCGCTTTCGACAACGTCGCTTTCCAGGTGCGCGAGCACACCGCGCTGCGCGGGGCCCTCTTGCGCGACCTGGTCCTCATGAAGCTGGATGCGGTCGGTCTGCGCGGGGCCGCGCACCTGATGCCCTCGCAACTCTCGGGAGGCATGGCGCGGCGCGTGGCGCTTGCGCGCACGATCGCCCTCGACCCGATGCTGATCATGTACGACGAGCCGTTTGCCGGTCTCGACCCGCTCTCGCTGGGGGTGGTCGGCAAGCTGATCCGCAGCCTGAACGACGCGCTTGGCGCGACCTCGATCGTGGTCACCCACGACGTGCAGGAGGCCCTGGCGATCGTCGACACCGTGTACTACATGTCGCTCGGGAAAGTGGAATTTCACGGCACGCCCGAGCAGGTGCGCGCCTCCGGCCACCCGTCGCTGCACCAGTTCGCCCACGGCGAGCCCGACGGACCGGTGCCCTTTCACTACCCGGCCCCGGACTATGCGCAGGACCTGCTGGGCGGCGCTTGATGGGACGCATCGCGGAGCTGCTGCGCGCGCTGGGGACTCGGGTGATCAACCACTGGGTGTGGCGCTTGGGGTTCGCTACGCGTTTCTTGCTGCTCACGCTCAAGCACTCGGGCCCGAGCTTCCGGCGTTTCTACCTCACCGTGCGCGAAATCTATTTTGCCGGTGTGCTCTCGCTCATCATCATCCTGGTGTCGGGACTGTTCGTCGGCATGGTGCTGGGGCTGCAGGGCTACGACACGCTGGCGCGCTACGGATCCTCCGAGGCGCTGGGCGTGCTGGTGTCCTTGTCGCTGGTGCGCGAGCTCGGGCCGGTGGTGGCGGCGCTGCTGTTTGCGAGCCGCGCGGGCTCGGCGATCACCGCGGAGATCGGGCTGATGAAGGCGACCGAACAGCTCGACGCGATGGAGATGATGGCGGTGGACCCGATCGCGCGCGTGATCGCGCCGCGCTTCTGGGGCGGGGTGCTCTCGATGCCGCTGCTGGCGGCGCTGTTCTCGGCCATGGGCGTGTTCGGCGGCTACCTGGTCGGCGTGCGCCTGATCGGCGTCGACGAGGGCTCGTTCTGGTCGCAGATGCAGGCCGCGGTGGATTTCCGCGAGGACATCGTCAACGGCGTGATCAAGAGCTTCGTGTTCGGCGTGGCGATCACCTGGATCGCGGTGTTCGAGGGCTACGACGCGCCGCCCACCGCCGAAGGCGTCTCGCGCGCCACCACGCGCACGGTGGTGATCTCCTCGCTTGCCGTTCTCGCGCTCGATTTCGTCCTGACCGCAATGATGTTCAGAGGACTCTAGACATGATGACCCGTAAGGAACTCGATCTGTGGGTGGGAATCTTCGTCGTGATCGGCATGGGCGCACTCCTGTTCCTGTCGCTCAAGGTGGCGAACCTCGCCTCCTTCTCCGGCGCCGACTCGTATCAGATCAGGGCCAAATTTGATAACATCGGCGGCCTCAAGGTGCGCGCGCCGGTCAAGGTAGCAGGCGTCGTGGTCGGCCGCGTCAGCGAAATTCATTTCGACAACGAGACCTTCGAGGCGGTGGTGACGCTTTCGCTCGACAGCCGCTATCAGTTTCCCAAGGACAGCTCGGCGAAGATCCTCACTTCGGGGCTGCTCGGCGAGCAGTACATCGGCTTGTCCGCGGGGGGCGATGTGGCCAATTTGAAGAGCGGTGACACGCTCAAGATCACGCAATCGGCGGTGGTGCTGGAAAATCTGATCGGTCAGTTCCTGTATAGTAAAGCTGCGGAAGGCGGCGACAAGGGCAATGAAACCAAGAAATGACGTGTGCATGAACGCGCTCAAGCGGCTTGGCGCGGCGCTCCTCATTGCGGGAGCGGCGGCCGGCTGCGCCACGACCGGGGAAAATCCGCGCGACCCGCTCGAGCCCATCAACCGCGCCATCTTCGGCTTCAACGAGGGCGTGGACAAGGCGGTCCTCAAGCCCGTCGCCGAAGGCTATCGCGCCGTGCTGCCCGGAATCGTGCGCGCCGGAGTGACCAACTTTTTCGCCAATCTCGAGGACGTCTGGATCGGCATCAACAACCTGCTGCAGGGCAAGGTCGAGCAGGGACTCGGGGACGTGATGCGCGTGGCGATCAACAGCACTTTCGGGCTGCTCGGACTGATCGATGTGGCCACCGACGCGGGGCTGGAGAAGCACAACGAGGACTTCGGACAGACCCTTGGCCGCTGGGGATTCGGCAGCGGGCCTTATCTGGTCCTGCCGTTCTTCGGTCCCTCGTCGCTTCGCGACGGCATCGGCAGCATGTTCGATGTCCAGGCGGATCTGGTGGTCAACATCGACCACGTGCGCACGCGCAACACCACCTTTGCGGTGCGCACCGCCGACCGCCGCGCCAACCTGCTCGATGCTTCGCAGGTGCTCGAGGAGGCGGCGCTGGACAAATATACCTTCACGCGCGAGTCCTACCTGCAGCGGCGGCGCAGCCAGATCTACGACGGCAGCCCGCCCCGCGAGGAGGAATCCGGCGCTGCGCGCCCCCAGGACGGACTGCGCCCGGCACGCGCACAGGGCCATGACTCCCCGTGGGCGCCCGAGGCGCGCGGCGAAGCTCTGCCTCACGCGCTCATCCAGAGCGCCCTGTCGCCGGTCCTGAGCGCAAGCGGAGCCCCGGTGTCGGTCGGCAGCACCGCGAGCGCCCTCACCACCTCGCACCCGGAAGGCAATCGATGAGATTCCTGCTTTCGCTTCTGCTTGCCTTGACCGCCGCGCCGGCATTCGCCCAGGCAACGCCGCCCGACGCATTGGTCAAATCCATCACCGAAGACGTCATCCAGATCATCAGGAAGGACAGGGAGATACGCGCCGGCAATCCGAAACGAATCGCCGAAGTAGTCGAAACGAAGATACTGCCGCACTTCGATTTTGCGCGCATGACCCGGATCGCGATGGCGGTGAACTGGAGGCGCGCCACGCCTGAGCAACAGAAGGCGCTCACCGAGGAGTTCAAGACGCTGCTGGTGCGCACGTATTCGAACGCGCTTACCCAGTACCGCGACCAGGTGGTCGATTACAAGCCGCTGCGCGCCAGACCCGACGACGCGGAGGTCACGGTCAAGTCCGAAATCAGGCAGAAAGGGGCGCAGTCGGTGGCGCTCGACTACGATCTGGAAAGAACCCCGGCCGGATGGAAGGTTTTCGACGTCAAAGTCGGAGGGGTGTCGCTGATCACGACCTACCGCGAGGACTTCGCCGGTCAGGTGCGCGAGTCCGGCATCGACGGTCTGATCAAGGTCCTCGCAGCGAAAAACCGCTCGGGCGAGACCAGGAAGCCGGCAAGCTGAGGCGTTTTTCCGTGCTTACTCGTCAGGGCGACGCACTCATGCTCGAAGGGCCGGTAACCTTCGACAGCGTCCCGGCGCTCGTCGGCGCCGCCGAGGAGCACTTTCGCGGCGGAGTGAGCACCATCGATTTTTCGCGCGTAACCGATATCGATTCCTCTGCCGTGGCGCTGGCGCTGGAATGGCTGCGCCAGGGCGCGCGCGCCAACCTCAAAGTCCGGTTCGTCAATCTGCCGCAATCGATGCACAACCTCGGCAAACTCTACGGCGTATCCGAGATCCTCGCCTCTGCGCTCGCCTGAGGCGCCGCGATGTCCGCCGCGATCGAAGTCCGACAGGTCAGCAAGCGCTTCGGCTCGGTGCAGGCCCTGGAGCGCGTCGACCTCGAAGTCGGCAAAGGCGAGTTCTTCGGCCTGCTCGGTCCGAATGGGGCCGGCAAAACCACGCTCATCAACATTCTCGCGGGCCTGACGCGGGCCGACTCGGGCTCGGCGCGGGTGATGGGATTCGACGTCGCATCCGACTACCGGGCGGCGCGCCGCGCGCTCGGTGTCGTCCCGCAGGAACTCGTTTTCGATCCGTTCTTCACCGTGCGCGAGACGCTCGCGATACAGTCGGGGTACTTCGGCATCCGCAACAACGGGCCATGGATAGACGAGGTCATGGCCAATCTCGACCTCACCTCCAAGGCCGATGCGAACATGCGCTCGCTCTCGGGCGGGATGAAGCGCCGCGTGCTGGTGGCGCAGGCGCTGGTGCACAAGCCCCCGGTGATCGTGCTCGACGAGCCGACAGCCGGCGTCGATGTCGAGCTGCGCCAGGCGCTGTGGCTGTTCATCCGGCGCCTGAACGAAGCGGGCCACACCATCGTGCTCACCACGCACTATCTGGAGGAGGCCGAATCGCTGTGCCAGCGCATCGCGATGCTCAAGCTGGGAAGGGTGGTCGCGCTGGACACGACGGTGAACCTGGTGCGGCGCCTGCACAACCTGCGCCTGCGGCTGCGCACGAGCCAACCGCTTCCCGCGGCGCTCGCCGAACGCGCGCAACTGATCGCGGACGGCAGCCGCGTGCTGGCGCTGCGCGAATACGGCGAGGTGGAGAGCGTGCTCGCCCGCCTGCGCGAGGCAAAGTGCCACATCGAGGAGATGGAGCTTGCGCAGCCCGATCTCGAGGATGTTTTCCTGGAGACCATGAACCGTGAGCGCTGAGGGTTGGGAGAAGAATGCTGCTGCGGGCAAGATCCTGCCGCCCGAGGCGCCCGGCTGCGGATCGCCTGCTCTCGGCGGCGGCTCGTCGGGGGCGCGGATGACCGGTTTTCCGACCCTGTTTCACAAGGAAGTGCTGCGATTCTGGAAAGTCGCGCTGCAGACGGTTGCCGCGCCGGTGCTGACCACGCTGCTTTACCTGATCATTTTTGGCCATGTAATGGATCGCAGCGCGCGCATGTACGGCGAGGTGTCCTACGTCCAGTTCCTGGTCCCCGGGCTGGTAATGATGTCGCTGCTGCAAAACGCGTTTGCCAATTCGTCTTCCTCGCTGATGCAGTCCAAGATGACCGGCAACATCATATTCGTGCTGCTGCCGCCGCTGGCGCACTGGGAGTTGTTCGCCGCCTACGTGCTCGCCGCGGTCGTGCGCGGCTTTATGGTGGGTGCGGGCGTGCTCGTCGTGACGCTGCCCTTTGTCGGCCTTGACGTGCAGCATCCGTTATGGGTACTAGCCTTTGCCCTTGCCGGCAGCGCGATTCTGGGCGCGCTCGGGCTGATCGCGGCCATCCTAGCCGATAAATTCGACCAGGTCGCCGCCTTCCAGAATTTCCTCATCATGCCGCTCACTTTCCTCTCGGGTGTGTTCTACTCGATCCATTCGCTTCCCGAGTTCTGGCAGGACGTATCGCATTTCAACCCGGTCTTCTACATGATAGACGGGTTTCGCTACGGGTTTTTCGGCGCATCCGACGTCGATCCGCTCAGGGGTTTTGCGGTGGTCGCAGTTTGCTTTGCGGCGGTAACGGCGCTGACGCTAGCCATGCTCAAGAGCGGCTACAAATTGCGCAATTAGGAGGTTTCGTGCTCACACCGGAGCAGGTCAGGGAATATATATCGCAGGGACTCGAGTGCCACTTCGTCGAGGTGGCCGGGGACGGCGAGCATTTCGAGGCCGTCATCGTGAGCCCGCTCTTTCGCGGCAAGAGCCGCGTGCAGCAGCATCAGCTCGTCTACGGCGCGCTGGGTGAGCGCATGCGCGAGGAAATCCACGCGCTTTCGCTCAGGACCTTCACTCCGGAGGACTGGCAGGAGATGCAGCAATAGTGAGGCATCGCGGAAGTGTCGACGAAATTGGCCGGGATTTGGTTTTTAAATCCGTCTCCGCGTTTTCGTTCAGTTGCAAAATCGCAACTGAACGAAAACGCGGAGATTGGATTAACGGCAAAAATACCATCGATGATTCCGGCTCGCCGGGCTCAAGTTTAAGTTATGGACCGATTGCTCATTGAAGGCGGCGGGCCGCTTTCGGGCGAAGTGCGGGTTTCCGGTGCCAAGAACGCCGCGCTGCCGCTCATGTGCGCTTCGCTGCTCACGAGCGAGCCGCTCACGCTCGCGAACATCCCGCATTTGAAAGACGTCTCGACCATGATCCGGCTGCTCGCGCGAATCGGCGTCGAGGCATCGCTTGACGAGCGCCTCGGCGTGACGCTCGACTCGCGCCGAATCGCCGAGCCCCTTGCGCCCTATGATCTGGTGAAGACCATGCGCGCCTCGATCCTGGTGCTGGGGCCCCTGCTCGCGCGCTGCGGGGAAGCGCGGGTGTCGCTGCCCGGCGGCTGCGCCATCGGCTCGCGCCCGGTCGACCAGCACCTGAAGGGACTGGCCAAGATGGGCGCCGAGATCAGCGTCGAGCAGGGCTATATCGCGGCGCGCGCGCGGCGCCTGCGCGGCGCACGCATCGCCACCGACATGGTCACCGTGACCGGAACCGAGAACCTGATGATGGCGGCTTGCCTGGCGCAAGGGACGACGGTCCTGGAGAACGCCGCACGCGAGCCCGAGGTACTCGACCTGGCGAATTGCCTCAATGCCATGGGTGCGCGGGTGAAGGGCGCAGGCACCGATGTGATCGCCATCCAAGGCGTCGAGCGCCTGCACGGCGCCGCGCACGCGATCATGCCCGACAGGATCGAAACCGGGACCTTTCTGGTGGCCGCCGCGGCGACCGGCGGCGCGGTGCGCCTGCTCGGGGCCGATGCGTCGCTCCTCGACGCGGTGCTGGTGAAACTCGGCGATGCGGGCGCCGACATCGCGGTCGAGCCCGCCGCGATCGCGCTGCGCATGCCGCGCAAGCCGAAAAGCGTCAACGTGCGCACCGCCCCCTATCCGGCCTTCCCCACCGACATGCAGGCGCAATTCATGGCCCTCGATGCCATCGCCGAGGGCACGGCGGTGATCGTGGAGACGATCTTCGAGAACCGCTTCATGCATTCGCTCGAGCTGCAGCGGCTGGGGGCCGACATCGAAGTCTCGGGCAATACGGCGCTCGTGCGCGGCGTGACGAAGCTCCAGGGCGCGACCGTCATGGCGACCGATCTGCGCGCGTCCGCCAGCCTTGTCATCGCCGGCCTGGTCGCCGAGGGGGAAACCACGGTCGATCGCATCTATCACCTCGACCGCGGCTACGAATGCATCGAAGAAAAGCTCGCGCAGCTCGGGGCGAAGATCAGGCGCGTGCATTGAGGGGCGGAACCCGCAGTGCTCGTTGTTTTTGCCTTTTATCGTTAGGGAGGCTCTGAAGAACTCGTTTCTTGTCACCCCCGCGAAGGCGGGGGTCCAGTCGAATCAAGGATCTTCTGGATTCCCGCCCCCGCTTCCGCGGGGGCATGCTTACCCCGCGGGAATGACGTTTTTCAGAGCTTCCTTAAAGGCCAAATCCCTGCCAAGCCGGCCAACGCTCAGCGGCGAACTCACCATCCCAAATCTTTGTTTTTCCAAGGCTCTTCGCGGTAGAATGCCTAACTTTTCCCGCCTGTGCCGGCCGTGATCACCCTCGCGCTCTCCAAGGGCCGTATTTTCGACGAGACCCTGCCGCTCCTCGAAGCCGCGGGCATCCGCGCGCTTGCCGATCCGGAGGTCTCGCGCGAGCTCGTCATCGGGACCAGCCGCGCCGACGTGCGCCTGCTCGTCGTGCGCGCCGCGGATACCCCCACCTACGTGCAGTACGGTGCTGCGGACCTTGGAATCGCCGGCAAGGACATATTGCTTGAGCACGGCGGGGCCGGTTTGTACCAGCCGCTCGATCTGGGCATCGCAGCCTGCCGCATGATGGTGGCGGCGCCGGAGGGGTTCGATTATGCGGGCTCGGTGCGCCGGGGCGCCCGCCTTCGCGTCGCCACCAAGTACGTGAAGACCGCGCGCGAACACTTCGGCGCCAAGGGCGTGCACGTCGACCTGATCAAACTCTACGGGTCGATGGAACTCGCGCCGCTCGTGGGACTGGCCGATGCGATCGTCGATCTGGTCGCGACCGGCAATACCCTGCGCGCCAACGGCCTCGCCGCGGTCGAGGAAATCGGGCCGATCAGCGCGCGCCTGATCGTCAATCAGGCCTCGCTCAAGGTGAAGCGCGGCGCCATCCAGCCGCTCTTGGAAGCGTTCGGCCGCGCGGTCGCGGCGCGCGCCGCGGGGAATCGCTGACATGCGCCGGCTCGCAAGCACGCAAGGCGATTTCGCCGAGCGCCTGGCCGAACTGATCGCCTTCGACCCCGCGCGCGACCCGGAGATCGAGCGCGCAGTGGAGGCGATCTGCGAGGACGTGCGCCGCCGCGGCGATGCTGCGGTGCTCGACTATACGCGCCGCCTCGACCGCTTGAGCGCTTCGAGCATGGCCGAGCTGGAGCTGCCGCGGGCTTCTCTTGCCGCGGCGCTGGCGGCGATCGCCCCTCCCGAGCGCGAGGCGCTGGAGCGCTCGGCTGCGCGGCTCAAGAGCTACCACGAGCGCCAACCGCTTGCGTCCTGGGAGATGACGGAATCCGACGGCACCGTCCTCGGCCAGCGCGTGAGCGCACTGGAGCGCGCGGGGCTGTACGTCCCCGGCGGCAAGGCCGCCTATCCGTCCTCGGTGCTGATGAACGCCATTCCGGCCAGGGTCGCGGGGGTGGGCGAGCTGACCATGGTGGTGCCGGCTCCCGGCGGCGAGCGCAATCGCCTGGTGCTCGCAGCGGCCGCAATCGCCGGCGTCGATCGCGTGTGGACGATCGGCGGCGCGCAGGCGGTGGCCGCGCTCGCCTACGGCACGCAGTCGATTGCGCGCGTGGACAAGATCGTAGGCCCCGGCAACGCCTACGTCGCAGCGGCCAAGCGCCGCGTGTTCGGCGCCGTAGGCATCGATATGATCGCCGGCCCGTCTGAGATTCTGGTCATCTGCGACGGATCGACCGATCCGGACTGGATCGCGATGGACCTGTTCGCGCAGGCCGAGCACGACGAGCTGGCGCAGGCGCTGCTTGTTTGCCCCGACGCGGCCTATATCGAGCGCGTGGCCTCGAGCATTGAGCGGCTCATCGGGGCGATGCCGCGCCGGGAGGTCATTTCCGCCGCGCTTGCGCGCCGGGGAGCCCTTATCCAGGTGCGGGACCTGGCCGAGGCGTGCGAGATCGCCAATCGCATCGCTCCGGAGCACCTTGAGCTTTCGCTTGCGGAGCCCGATCGATGGCTCGATCGGATCCGCAATGCCGGCGCCGTATTCGTCGGCCCCTACAGCTCCGAAGCGCTGGGCGACTACTGCGCGGGCCCCAATCACGTCCTGCCCACCTCGGGTACGGCGCGTTTCTCCTCGCCCCTCGGCGTGTACGACTTCCAGAAGCGCACCTCGCTCATCCGGGTTTCGCGCCGCGGCGCGCAGACGCTTGGTCCCATCGCCGCCACGATCGCGCGCGGCGAAGGACTCGCCGCGCACGCGCTCTCGGCCGAATACCGGCTTGATGCCGGCGCCAACTCCGGCCCGAGGGAGCCGACCCGCGACAGCGGGGCGCGCGGCAAATGACGACCCCGGAAAAAGTGATCCGCGAGGACGTGCGCTCGATCGCGGCCTATCACGTGCCCGGCGCCGAGGGCATGGTGAAGCTCGACGCGATGGAGAATCCGTACGGGCTCCCCGATGAGCTGCGGCGCGAGATCGCCGCGCTTGCGGCCTGCGCGCCGATCAACCGCTATCCCGACCCGGGGGCGCTCGCCCTGAAGGCGCGCCTGAGGAGCGCGATGCAGATCCCCGAGGGGTTCGATATCCTGCTTGGCAACGGGTCCGACGAAATCATCCAGATCGTGGTCCTCGCCAGCGCGCGCGCCGGGGCAGTGATCATGGCGCCCGAGCCGACTTTTGTCGTGTACCGCATGGCCGCCGGCGCAGCCAATGTGCGCTTCGTCGGCGTGCCGCTGGAAGCCGATTTTGCGCTCGATCCAGAGCGTTTCCTTGCGGCGATGACCGAGCACAAACCGTCGGTTGTTTTTCTTGCCTACCCGAACAACCCGAGCGGCAACCTCTTCCCCGAGGAGGCGGTGGTGCGGATTCTCGCCGCGGCCCCGGGTCTGGTGGTGATCGACGAGGCCTACCACGCCTTCGCCGGCCGCACCTTCATGGGGCTGCTCGAGCGCTGGCCGAATCTGCTCGTGATGCGCACGGTCTCGAAGCTCGGACTTGCCGGGCTGCGGCTGGGCTACGCCGTGGCGCGGCCCGGGTGGATGCGCGAGTTCGAGAAGCTGCGCCTGCCCTACAACATCGGCGTGCTGACGCAGCGGCTGGGCGAGCGGCTGCTCGCGCACCACGGCGTGCTGGAAGCGCAGGCTGCGGCGATCAGGACCGAGCGCGCGCATCTTGCCTCCCGGCTGGCGCGGGTGGCGGGGGTCACCCCGTTTCCGAGCGACGCCAACTTCATTTTGCTGCGGGTACCCGATGCGCGGCGCGTGTTCGAAGGCCTGAAGCGGCGCAACGTGCTGGTGAAGAACCTCCACGGCAGCCATGCGCTGCTCGAAAACTGCCTCAGGGTCACAGTGGGCACGGCGCAGGAGAACCTGCAGTTCATCGCCGCGCTGGAGGCCGCGCTGGCGGAGAACCGAGCAAATCGTGTAGTCTTAGGGGCCGACCGATGCCACCTGCCGCCATGCGCAAATCACAAATGAGCCGCGATACCGCGGAGACCCGCATCAGCGTCGCGCTCGACCTGGACGGCAGCGGAAAGGCTTCGCTTGCCACCGGGGTGGCGTTTCTCGATCACATGCTCGACCAGGTGGCGCGCCACGCCATGATCGACCTTCAGGTCAAGGCGAAAGGCGACCTGCAGGTCGATGCGCATCACACCGTCGAGGACGTGGGCATCACGCTGGGCCAGGCGCTGGCGAAAGCCGTGGGCGACAAGCGGGGGATCCGCCGCTACGGCCATGCCTATGTGCCGCTCGACGAGGCGCTTTCGCGCGTGGTGGTCGATTTTTCCGGGCGTCCGGGTCTGGAGTTCCGGGTGAAGTTCTCCCGTCCGCTGGTTGGCGAGTTCGACGTCGACCTGGTGCACGAGTTCTTCCAGGGCTTCGTCAATCACGCCCAGGTGACGCTGCACGTCGACAACCTGTGCGGGGACAATGCGCACCATCAGTGCGAAACCGTATTCAAGGCTTTCGCGCGCGCGCTGCGCATGGCGCTCGAGCCTGACCCGCGCGCCGCGGGCATCGTTCCCTCGACCAAGGGGAAACTCTAGAGACTTCGTCGTTCAGGCCTATCGGACGCCAAAGACGCTGGGGTCCTGCGCGGCGGTTTATACCAAGAACTTGGTATTTCCAAGGCTCGCCTGGCTCAACACAATAGCGGAAGAGCATGAACATCGCGGTTATCGACTACGGCATGGGCAATCTGCGCTCGGTGTCCAAGGCGCTCGAACATGTCGCCCCGCGCGCGCGGGTCACGGTGACCTCCGACCCCGCCGCGGTGGACAGCGCCGACCGCATCGTTTTCCCGGGACAGGGCGCCATGCCCGATTGCATGCGCGAGATGGACGCGCGCGGCCTGCGCGGAGCGCTGCTCGCCGCGGCAAGGGCGAAGCCGTTTCTGGGGATCTGCATCGGCCTGCAGATGCTCTTCGAATCGAGCGAGGAGGGCGGCGTGAGCGGGCTCGCGGTGCTTCCCGGGCGGGTGCGGCGGTTTCCGGCGGAGGCCATGCACGATGAACGCGGCGCGAAGCTCAAGGTGCCGCACATGGGATGGAACGAAGTGCGCCAAGCGAGGCCGCATGCGCTGTGGGCGGGCATCAAGGACGGCGAACGCTTCTATTTCGTGCACAGCTTCTTCGCCGACACCGGAAGCGATGGCCTGGCGTGCGGCCGCACCGTCTACGGGCTCCCCTTTACCTGCGCGGTGGCAAGGGATAATATTTTCGCGGTGCAGTTTCATCCGGAAAAAAGTCATAGCGCAGGCCTCAGGCTTCTCGCCAACTTCGTCGACTGGAATTCCTGATCATTTCCCCCGGCCGATCATCCGGCCAACCCGCCCAGCTTTTCTCCCGCAAATCGCTTTATGCTGATAATTCCCGCGATTGACATCAAGGACGGCCACTGCGTTCGCCTCAGGCAAGGCAACATGAGCGACGCGACCACGTTTTCCGAGGATCCGGCCGGCATGGCGCGCCACTGGATGGCCGAAGGGGCGCGGCGCCTGCACATCGTCGATCTGAACGGCGCGGCTGCCGGCAGGCCGAAGAACGAAGCGGTAATCCGCGAAATCGTCGATGCAGTGGGCGAAGCGCTTCCGGTGCAACTGGGCGGGGGCATCCGCGACCTCGATACGATCGAGCGCTATCTCGACATCGGCGTTGCCTACGTCATCATCGGCACCGCCGCGGTCAAGAATCCCGGTTTTCTGCAGGATGCCTGCACCGCCTTTACCGGACACATCATCGTCGCCCTCGACGCGAAGAACGGCAAAGCCGCGGTCGAAGGCTGGTCGAAACTCACGCGCCACGACGTCATCGACCTGGGCAAGAAATTCCAGGACTATGGCGTCGAGGCCATCGTCTACACCGACATCGGCCGCGACGGCATGTTGAGCGGAATCAACATGGAGGCGACGCTCAAGCTCGCGCGCGAGCTGCGCATCCCGGTGATCGCCAGCGGCGGCCTGACTCGGCTGGAGGACATCGAGACGCTGTGCGCGGCCGAGTCCGAGGGCATCACCGCAGTCATTGCCGGCCGCGCCCTCTACGAGGGAACGCTGGAATTCAAGAAGGCGCAGGCGCTGGCGGACAAGCTGAGCAAGAAGGAAGAGTGAGGATCCCAACCGGAGCGGGGTTGATTTTGCCTTTATTCAATCTCCACGTTTTCGTGCGGTTGCTTGCAACCGCACGAAAACGTGGAGACGCGGTTACAAACCAGATCTCCGCCAAGTTCGTCAACCCTCGTCGGTAAGCGACTCTCAATTCCGGAACCCGACCCCTCCATGGGCCTAGCCAAGCGCATCATCCCCTGCCTCGATGTCACCAGCGGCCGCGTGGTCAAAGGGGTCAGGTTCGTCGGGCTGCGCGATGCCGGAGATCCGGTCGAGGTTGCTCGCCGCTACGACGAGCAGGGCGCCGACGAGCTGGCGTTTCTCGACATCACCGCGAGTTCCGACGAGCGCGACCTGATCCTGCACGTCATCGAGGAGGTTGCCGCGCAGGTGTTCATTCCGCTCACCGTGGGCGGGGGCGTGCGCAGGGTCGAGGACGTGCGCAGGCTGCTCAACGCCGGTGCCGACAAGGTGTCGATCAACACCGCCGCGGTCAGCGATCCGCAACTGGTGGGCGAGGCTTCCGGGCGCTACGGGGCGCAGTGCATCGTGGTCGCCATCGACGCCAAGCGCCGCGCCGGCGCTGCCGGCCTGCGCGGGGAGGCGAAGCCCGCCGCTCCGGCCTGGGAGGTATATACCCACGGCGGCCGCCGGCCGAGCGGTCTGGACGCAGTGGATTGGGCGCGTAGAATGCAGCAATTGGGCGCGGGCGAGATCCTGCTCACCAGCATGGACCGCGACGGCACGCGCGAGGGCTTCGATCTCGCGCTCACCCGCGCGGTCGCCGAGGCGGTCGACGTGCCCGTGATCGCGAGCGGCGGCGTGGGAACCCTCGCGCACCTTGCCGAAGGCGTGCTCGAAGGCGGCGCCGACGCGGTGCTGGCCGCGAGCATTTTTCATTATGGCGAATTCACGGTCCGCGAAGCCAAGGCCTACATGGCGAGCAGGGGAATCGAGGTGCGGCTATGAGCAGTTCCACTGCGATGAACGCAGGCTGGCTGGAGCGCGTCAAATGGGACGATGACGGGCTGGTGCCGGTCATCGCGCAGGAACAAGCGACCGGGCGCGTGCTGATGTTCGCGTGGATGAACCGGGAGGCGCTCGCGGCCACGGTTGCCTCGGGCGAAGCGGTCTATTGGTCGCGCTCGCGCGGCCGCCTGTGGAAAAAGGGGGAGGAATCGGGGCATACGCAAAAAGTGAGCGAATTGCGCCTGGATTGCGACGCGGACGTCGTGCTTCTCGCCATCGAGCAAAGGGGCGGCATTGCCTGCCACACCGGCAGGCATAGCTGCTTTTACCGCAAGTATGAGGACGGTGACTGGGTGGTGACCGACCCGGTGATCAAGGACCCTGAGGCGATCTACCGAAAATGAGCGATATCCTGCAGCGGCTGGCCGACGTCGTCGAAAGCCGCAAGAGCGGCGATCCGGAGGCTTCCTACGTGTCGCGGCTCCTGGCGCGCGGCGAAGACGCGATCCTGAAGAAAGTCGGCGAGGAGGCGACCGAGACGGTGATGGCGGCCAAGGACGGCAACCGGCTGGGCATTGTGCGCGAAACCGCCGATCTGTGGTTTCACTGCCTGATCATGCTCGCGCACTACGGGCTGGGACCGGACGACGTATTGATGGAGCTGCGCCGCCGCGAAGGCATTTCCGGAATCGACGAGAAGACCGCCCGGGTCAACGACCCGCGAACCGAGGCGGAGAGAAAGTAGAGGGACAAGGTGGCCGATTGCATTTTCTGCAAGATCGTCCGCGGCGAGATATCCAGCCGCAAGGTCCACGAGGACGAACACGTCTTCGCCTTCCATGACATTCGGCCGCTCGCACCGGTGCATATTCTCATCGTACCGAAAGCGCACGTGGCCTCGCTCTACGACTGCGACCAGAGCCACGAGGCGGCGCTCGGCAGGATGCTTGCGGTCGCCGGTCGCCTGGCGCGCGAGCAAGGCGCAACCGACGGTTTCCGCACCATCATCAACACCGGACGGGTGGGGCGGCAGGAGGTGTATCATGTGCACGTGCACATCATCGGCGGCCCGGATGTGCTACCGGGCATGATCGTTCGCAAGTAGGAGGCCCCATGGGAAGCTGGAGCATTTGGCATTGGCTGGTGGTGTTGGTGATCGTGCTGCTCGTGTTCGGCACGAAGAAGCTGCGCAATATCGGTGCCGATCTCGGCGGCGCCGTCCGGGGCTTCAAGGAAGGCATGAAGGAATCCACGGGCGACAAGCCCGCCGAAGGCGCGCCGCCCCAGGTGACCGGGCGCACCATCGAAGGCGAAATCAAAGAAAAGACCCAGGACAGGAGCTGAGCCCCGGTCCCCTACAGCGCAGCGTGATGCTGCTGGCGCGCGCGGGGAGGGTTTCGGGCGATCCCCGGCCGGCGCGACATCTTCCGCAAGCCGCAAACAGCGATGCTGTTCTTGCCGTTATTCAATCTCCACGTTTTGGTGCGGTTGCAGGCAAGCGCACCAAAACGTGGAGACGAATTGAAAGACAAATTCTCGCCGATGTGGTCAACACCCCATTGGTAAGGAACTGAACCGTCATGTTCGATATCGGTTTTTCCGAGATGCTGCTGATCGGCGTGGTGGCGCTGGTGGTGATCGGTCCGGAACGGCTGCCCAAGGTGGCGCGAACGATGGGGCATCTGTTTGCGCGCCTGCAGCGCTACGTGAACGAGGTCAAGGCCGACATCAACCGCGAAATCGAGCTTGACGAACTGCGCAAGTTCAAGTCGGAATTCGAACAGGCCGCGCACTCGGTGGAATCGGCGGTCCGCTCCGAAGCCGAGAGCGTAGAGTCCGGGTTGAACGCGATCGCCGGCGAGCTGGAGGGTTCGCCGCCGGCCACCTCGCCGCCCGCGCCGCCGGCCGCCGCCCGCGCCGCCGAATCCCCTCCCGCAGAGCCGGTGCAGGCGGACTTGTTCGCGAGCGGCGTCAACGCCGCGCCGTCGCTTCCCGAGCAGCCGCCCGCTGTGGCCGGGGCAGCGGCGAAGCCGAACACCGGCGCGTGACGCGCTCCGCCCATGAGCAAGGAAGAAACGTTCATCTCGCACCTGATCGAGCTGCGCTCGCGGCTCGTGCGCGCGATCGTCGCGGTGCTGCTGGTGTGCCTGTGCCTGCTGCCCTGGGCGCGCGAAATCTACGCCATCCTCGCGCAGCCGCTGATGGCGGCGCTGCCCCAGGGCGGGCAGATGATCGCGACCGACATCGTCGGACCGTTTCTGGTGCCGCTCAAGGTGACGCTGCTGGTGGGTTTCGTCATCGCGCTGCCCTACGTGCTCTGGGAGATCTGGGCATTTGTCGCACCGGGACTGTATTCCCATGAAAAGCGGCTCGCGGCGCCGCTGGTGATCGCCAGCTTCCTGCTGTTTCTGGTCGGGATGTGCTTTGCCTACTTCCTGGTGTTTCCGATGGTGTTCAGATTCATGGCCGGCATCGCCCCCGAAGGCGTGGCCTGGATGACCGACATCGACAAGTATTTTTCCTTCGTGCTCACCAGCTTTGTCGCCTTCGGCGTCACCTTCGAGGTGCCGGTGGTCGTGATCGTCCTGGTGCGCACCGGCGTGGTCTCGATCGCGAAGCTCAAGGAGGCTCGGCCCTATGTCATCGTCGGGGCCTTCGTGGTCGGCGCCATATTCACCCCGCCTGACGTGCTCTCGCAGGTGCTGCTCGCCGTGCCGCTGTGGCTGCTCTACGAGCTGGGCATCATCGTGTCGAGGTTCGTGGTCAAGCGCGTGGAGGAGTCCGAGGCGCAAATGGAGCACGACCTCGACAAGGCCGACGCTGAATCGAAATAGAGTTTTTCTAGCGCCGCCGCTGCGTCGCCGGGCGCCTGCCGACCTCGAACTGCAGGTCGATCTCCTTCTGTTCGCGGCGCAGCCGCATGGACGCTTTCTTTCCCGGCGTGAGCGCGGCGACGAGGTTGAGCATGGAAGTCGGGTCCTTGACCGCCTTGCCGTCCAGCGCGACCAGGATGTCCCCGGGCTTGACCCCCGCCTTGTCGGCGGGACCGCCGCGCAGGACTCCCGCGATCAGCGCCCCGGAGGCCGAGGGAAGGCGGAACGATTCGGCCAGCTCGGGGGTGACCTCCTGGGCCTCGACCCCGATCCAGCCGCGCGTCACCGTGCCGGTGGCGATGATCTGCTCCATCACCTGTCTTGCGGTGGACACCGGGATCGCAAAGCCGATTCCGAGTGAGCCGCCGCTGCGCGAATAGATCGCGGTGTTCACGCCGATCAGGTTGCCGTTGGCGTCGGTGAGCGCGCCGCCTGAATTGCCGGGATTGATCGCGGCGTCGGTCTGGATGAAGTTCTCGAACGTGTTGATGCCGAGGTGGCTGCGGCCAAGCGCCGACACGATTCCCATGGTCACCGTCTGGCCCACGCCGAAGGGGTTGCCGATCGCGAGCACTACATCGCCCACGCGCACGCTGTCCTCCTCGCCCAAGGTGATAGCGGGAAGCGCCTCGCCCTGGATCTGCAGCACGGCGAGATCGCTGTCGGGGTCTGAGCCGATCGCCTTCGCGCGCAGTTTCTTGCCGTCGGCCAGCGCCACTTCGATTTCGTCGGCCGCCTCGATCACGTGATGGTTGGTGAGGATGTAGCCGCGCGTGTTGACGATCACGCCGGATCCGAGACCCGAGGCGCGCTGCGGGGTCTCCCCCAGTCCGTCGCCGAAGAAGCGCTGGAACAGGGGGTCGTTGAAGAAGGGATGGCGCTGGGTCTTGACCTCCTTGCTGGTGAAAATGCTCACCACCGAAGGGGCGGCCCTGCGCACCGCGTCGCCATAGGAAGCGGCGCGCGGCGCGCCGGAGGCAGGCGGCGCTGCGGCCTGCTTGACCTCGACGACCTGCGGCGCCTGGCCGCGCTGCGGCAGCCATTCGGGCTTGAGCGTGGTGACGACGAACAGCAGCGCGAGCGCGACGGTCGCGGATTGGGCGAACACGAGCCAGAATCTTCGCATGCGGATGGGGACTTCGGCGGGCGGACTAGCCTAAGGATGGGGGCTGGCGGCGGCGATCTCAAGCAATGAGTGCAAATAATACATCGGCATTGCGGTGCGCTCACCGGCGGTTTCGGCGCCCGAGGCGAAATATCTTGTAAATCAGTAGATTGGCGTGAAAAGCTTGGTTTGAAGCGGTGGTTTTTTGTATAATTACCCCTTTTTTAGTTTCCCCCAGCGTGCCAGTCTTCCGATGAGCGACAAAGCGCAAGTCCAACCTGCCCGGCGCAAGCTTATCCAGCTCAGCGCCTGTGCCGGCGGCGTGGCGGCGGTGGCGAGCGCCGTGCCTTTTGCCGCTTCGATGATGCCTTCGGATCGCGCCAAGGCGCTCGGGGCGCCGGTCGAGGCCGATATCACCTATCTGCACGCGGGCGAAATGATGCGCCTGGAATGGCGCGGCCAGCCGCTGTGGATCGTCCATCGCAGCAAGGAGATGATCGAAGCCGTCAAGGCCGGCGACGCCAAGCTCGCCGACCCGGCGAGCGAGCGAAAGCCCGATGAGCTGACGCCCGAGTACGCGCGCAACCAACTGCGCTCCATCAAGCCCGAATACCTGGTCGTGGTCGGGATCTGCACGCACCTGGGATGCTCGCCCACCGAGCGCCTCAAGTCCGGACCCGAACCCTTCGATCCGGAATGGAGCGGGGGGTTCTACTGCCCCTGTCACGGATCGCTGTTCGACCTCGCCGGGCGTGTGTACAAGAACAAGCCGGCGCCGGACAACCTCAAGGTGCCGCCGCACATGTATCTCTCGGACACCAAGCTGCTGATAGGCGAAGACAAGAAAGGCTGATTCGTGGCCGCAGCTGAAAAACAGCCAATCACCGGAGCCGGAGCGTTCAACGGCATCCTCACCTGGGTCGATGCGCGCTTTCCGCTCATGGCCCTGTGGCGGGAGCACCTCTCGGAGTATTACGCGCCGAAGAACTTCAACTTCTGGTATTACTTCGGCTCGCTCGCGCTGCTGGTGCTGGTGATCCAGATCGTCACCGGGATCGTTCTCGCCATGAATTACAAGCCGGACGCCTCGCTCGCGTTCGCATCGGTCGAGTACATCATGCGCGAGGTGCCCTGGGGCTGGCTCATGCGCTACCTGCACTCCACGGGGGCCTCGGCGTTCTTCATCTGCATCTATCTGCACATGTTCCGGGCGCTGCTCTACGGCTCGCACCGCAAGCCGCGCGAGCTGCTGTGGATCGTGGGCATGCTTATTTTCCTCGCCCTGATGGGCGAGGCCTTCTTCGGTTACCTGCTGCCGTGGGGCCAGATGTCCTACTGGGGCGCGCAGGTGATCGTGAACTTGTTTGCGGCCATTCCGTTCGTCGGCCCCGATCTGGCGCTCTGGATCCGCGGCGACTACGTGGTTTCTGACGCGACCCTCAACCGCTTTTTCTCGTTTCACGTGATCGCGCTTCCCCTGGTGCTGCTCGGGCTGGTGGTGGTGCACCTGCTCGCGCTGCACGAGGTCGGCTCGAACAACCCGGACGGCATCGAGATCAAGAAGCGCACCGACCCCAAGACCGGCATTCCGCTCGACGGCATCCCGTTCCACCCCTACTACACCGTGAAGGACATCTTCGGCGTGATGGTATTCCTGTTGGTATTCGCGATCATCGTGTTCTTCGCGCCCGAGCTGGGGGGCTATTTCCTGGAGCATAACAACTTCATCGCCGCCGATCCGCTGAGGACCCCGCCGCACATCGCTCCGGTTTGGTATTTCACGCCCTACTACTCGGTCCTGCGCGCCAACACGATCAACTTCTTCTGGGTCGACGCCAAGGTCTGGGGCGTGATCGCGATGGGGATCTCCGTGATGATCTTCTTCTTCCTGCCGTGGCTCGACCGCAGTCCCGCGAAATCGATTCGCTATCGCGGCCCCCTCTACAAGGGGGCGCTGGCGCTGTTCGTGGCGAGCTTTCTGATCCTGGGCTACCTCGGCACGCAGACCGTCACCGAAACGAGGACGCTGCTGGCGCAGGTGTGCACCGTCATCTACTTTCTTTTCTTCCTGCTCATGCCCTGGTACTCGACGATCGACAAGTGCAAGCCGGAACCCGATCGGGTGACTCACTAATGAGGCGTTTCCTCACCCTGCTGGTTCTGGCGCCTCTCGCGGCATCCCTGTCGGCGCCGCTTGCTGCCCGAGCCGCCGAGGCGGAGCCGAGGATCGAGTCGGCGCCGATCGATGTGCGCGACCTGGCGAGCCTGCAGGCC
>JACPRN010000048.1 GCA_016189945.1 Betaproteobacteria bacterium | reverse complement strand
GAATGCGGCAACTGCCATTGTTCCATTGGACAGACGAGTTCCCATTTCTCCTCCTCGCGGTCGAGCTGATAGATCCGTTCCGTTGACATTCAGCCGTATCGGAATACGGTTGCGGCGTGCGCGATTCGTTCTACGCGGCGCGGCGAAGCGCGCGGAAGATGTCCTCGGGCTTGATCGGCGTCGCGTTGAACTCCACGCCGAATGGCGCCAGCGCATCGCACACGGCGTTCGCGATCGCGACTGGCGGGGCGATCGCCCCGCCCTCGCCGAGCCCCTTCACGCCGAGCGGGGTTAGTCGCGAAGGCGACTCGAGGTGCACTAGTTTGAAGCTCGGGACGTCGCTTGCCGTGGGCATCAAATAGTCCGCGAGCGAGCCGGTGTGAAGCTGGCCTTCGGCGTCGTAAGAATACTCTTCAAAGAGCGCGCCGCCGATACCCTGAACTGTTCCGCCCATGACCTGGCCATCCGCAAGCTTCGGGTTGACCACCACACCGCAATCGTGCGCGATCGCATATTGTTCCAGCTTTACGTGGCCGAGCGGGACGTCGACCTCGACGATTACCGCGTGGACTGCGTATGACCATGTGACCGTCGGCGGCTCCCAATAATACGTTTCCTCCAGTCCCGCATCGACACCCTTGGGACGCTGGTGATTCCACCCGGGTCGCGAGGCACGCTCCACGTCCGCCAGGGAGACCGATGCGCCGGGACTGCCGAGCACGCTTATCCGGCCGTCGCGCAACTCGAGATCCGCCGCCGCGCACTCGAGCATGTTGGCCGCAATCGCGAGCACCTTGCTGCGCAGCCGCTCGCTCGCCACGTAGATCGCGCTCGAAACGTTGACCGTTGACCGGCTCGCAATCGTCCCGAAGCCCATCGGAATCACGGCCGTATCGGCAAGCGAGACGACCACGTCATCCGGCTTTACCTTCCAGAGATCCGCGGTGATCTGGGAATAAATCGTTTCCATTCCCTGCCCTTGGGGGCAGGCCCCCGAGCCCACGCTGATCTTGCCGCCAGGCTCGATGCGTACCGTCGCCCCCTCGAACGGACCGACGCCGGTCCCCTCCGTGTACAGACCAAGGCCGAGGCCGAGATAGCGACCGTTTGAGCGCGCCTCGCGCTGGCGCCGGCGAAACTCATCGAGCCCCCCGATCGCCTCGAGCGCCTTATCCAAGGCGAGAGGATAGTCGCCGCTGTCGTAGACGATCGGCTGGCCATCCCGATACGGAATGCCGACCGAGTACGGCATCTCGGCGGGAGTAATGAGGTTTCGCCGCCGCACTGCTGTCGGTTCCATGCCGAGTTCGCGCGCCACCAGGTCCATCAAACGCTCCATCACCAGCACGGCCTCCTGGCGGCCGGCGCCGCGATAGGGCGCGTTGGGCGTCTTGTTGGTCGCGACGGCGCGCGCGTGAACGGAGAAGTTGTCGATTTTGTATGGCCCCATGATGTGGCATGCGGTGTTGCCGGGAATGCCGATGCCAATCGGATTCCATGCGCCGCAGTCCATGATTAGCGAGTCGCGCAGCGCGAGGATCTTCCCGGTGTCATCGAAGGCGATCTCCGCCTCGTGGACCTGATCGCGTGAGTGGCATGCAGCCTGCAGGTGCTCGCGCCGGTCCTCGATCCATCGGACCGGACGGCCAATGCGGCGCGCGAGGTACGGCAGCAGCAGGTCCTCCCCGTAGATGTGGCACTTGACCCCAAACCCGCCGCCAACGTCGAGCGCGAGGCAGCGCACGCGCGCCTCCGGCAGGCCGAGAATAAGCGCCGCTTCACTTCGCACCCGGTGCACGACCTGCGTCGAAGACCAGATCGTGACCGCATCGGCCCGAGCGTCGTACGCGGCGGCTACGCCACGGCATTCCATCGGCACCGCCCCATAACGGTGGTGATAAATCCTGCGCTTGAGCGTGCGCGGATGGCTCTCGAACACCCTTTCCGCGTCGCCTTTCGTGATCGAGAACTCCACCAGAGCGTTCGTCCCGTAACGCTCGTGGAGGAGCGCCGAATCGGGACGCAGCGCCGCCTCGGGATCCACCACCGGCGGCAGCAGTTCGTAGTCGACCACGGCGAGATCGACGGCATCCTCGGCCAGGTAGTGGCTGTCGGCCACGATCGCCGCGACCGCCTCTCCGACGTGCCGAACCTTGTCCCAGGCGAGCAGCGGCTCGCGGGGCTGGAAGATCTTATGCGGAATCGTCTCGCGCCACACCTGCGAAAGCGGGTGGTCCCGTTCCAGTTTCGGCGGCAGTTCTTTCGCCAGATCGATCCCGCTGATCACGAAGCGGACCCCCGGGGCGGCCGCGGCGCGCGCGAGGTCGACGGACTTGATACGCGCGTGAGGGACCGTGCTGCGCACGAATGCCACGTGCAGCATGCCGGGCAACGTCAGGTCCGCGATGAACTGGCCCTGGCCGAGCAGAAGGCGCTTGTCTTCCCGGCGCGGAACCGATGTCCCGATATATCCGCTCTTCTCGCGCTCGCCCATTCTCGCAGCCCCTCTCATGCACAAGTCTCTTGAAGTATAACTAGCATGATTTCTTGCGTATACCATACAATCAATCGGCTCAAAAGGAGGAGCGTCCCGCTTGAAGCCTCCCAAATTCGCTTATCACGCACCGGGCACGTTGGATGAAGCCGTTCAATTGCTCCAACGCCACAAGGGAAATGCCCGGGTCCTCGCCGGCGGCCAGAGTCTCATTCCGATGCTCAACTTCCGCCTCCTCGCTCCCGCGGTGCTCATTCCACGATCACCACGGGCTGCAGTGCGGTTTCTGCACCCCGGGCATGCTGATGACGGCGCTCGACTTCCTCAATACCGTCGAGCGTCCGACGGAAGAACAGATTCGCGCGGCGATGTCCGCGGTCATCTGCCGTTGCACGGGCTACGATGGCATCGTAAAGGCGGTGGCCGCGGCGGCGAAAACGGAATAGATCCGGACGCGCCATTTTCAAGGAGGAGAGGACCATGGAATTCGCTCTTGTTTCATGCGCTCTTGCGCGAAGCGTGAGGCTGGTTGCGTTCTCGTTGTCCGTGCTGGCTGCTGCCGCGGCGCCGGTCACGATCTCGGCGCAAACTTACCCGGCAAAACCGGTGCGATTCATCGTTCCCGCAGCACCGGGTGGAGGTCTTGACCTGGTCGCTCGCATCGCAGCCGGAAAGCTCACGGAACTCTGGAATCAGCCGGTGCTGGTCGAAAACAAGCCTGGGGCGAATTTCATCATCGGAACGGATTTTGTGGCCAAGTCGCCGCCGGACGGCCATACGCTGCTGCTCACGGCGAGCGCGGCTCTCACGATAAACCCCATCGTGTTTCCCGATCTGCCCTACAGGCCGGCGCGCGATTTCGTGCCGATAACCCTGTTGACCGAATATGCGTTCGTGCTGCTGGTCAATAACTCCGTCCCCGCCAATTCGGTGCAGCAGTTGCTCGCGCACCTGCGCGCGAATCCGGGAAAGCTGAACCACGCCTCCAACAGCGCAAGCACCATGCTCGTCTCGGAGCTGTTCAAGTCCCTGGCGAACGTCGACTACGCCGATATCAACTACAAGGGGGGCGTTCTTGCCGCCGCCGCCACCGCTGCCGGCGAAACCCAGTTCTGCTTCGTCGATATCGGGAGCGGTATGGGACAGATGAAAGCCGGCAGGGTTCGCGCGCTCGCGGTGGCCGCCGTGCAGCGGTACAAGCTGCAGCCCGAGATCCCCACGCTCGCCGAAGCAGGCGTGCCAAGATTCTCCGCCGCTACCTGGTCGGTCGTCCTGGCGCCTTCCAGGACGCCCGCTGAAATCGTGACCCGGGTTAACGCGGATCTTCGGCGTGTGCTTTCGTTTCAGGACGTGCTGTCGAAGATGGAAGCTACCGGTACCGTGGCGGTCGGCAACAGCTCCGAGGAAGCCTCGCGGGTGCTGCTCGCGGAAACCGAAAAGCGGTCGCAGTTGGTGAAGGAACGCAACATTCGGTTCAAGTAGCTGTCCATTATTAGGCTACCTTGCCGGGCGGCCGGTATTGCCGGCGTGCGACCATCATGATGGTAAATCGCTACGATGAATCACGACTGCTCCTGGTCCTGCAGATTGACCATTCGAGGATCGCGGGTCTCCTAGCCGCGCATTGGGGAAACCGGGAATTCGCCCGGCCCGAGCCTTATGTCTCGATGGTGCTGGCGGCCCAGGAACACGACGGCGGGTGGTGGGACTGGGAAATCAGGCCGACTCTGGATGGCCACGGACGCCCGCACGACTACATCGGGGGCATGCGCACGCTGGGGGAAGATACCTGGCTGGATTTCATGCGCCACGGCGTTCGGCGCGTCGCCGAGCGGGATCCGTACGCCGGCTGCATTGTTTCCATGCACAGCGAGGGACTGCTCAGCAGGGGATTGGGGCTTCTGCCCAACATGCCGGATTACACCATCCATCCGAATGTCCAGGAGTTCATTCGGGAACAGAAGGCCTACCGCGCGAAGTTGATGGAGGCGATGCGCAGTCGCCCGGAATGCCAATTCGACATTTCGGAAGATCGACTCTGGACAAACTTCAAGTACATGGAAGCGTTCGATCAGCTCGCGCAATTCCTCTGCAACCGCTACCCCTTCAACAGCAAAGAGCGAAAGAACGGCCCCACCCACGAGTTAAGCGGGACGCCCGTGCCCGTTGCGGCGGGGTGCGGGGACGCGATCATGCGTGTCGATGTGCGGGACGAGAGCAACGCCGTCGTCAGGCCGTACCCTTTTGACGTCGACTCCCTCGTTGTCTCGTTTCCCGGCAGGCTGGTGGCGGACCGAGCCTATGCAAGCCAGGAAGATTTCCTGCCCGATTTCTACGCGGCCGAGCGGGTGACGGTGACCTATAGACTGCACCGCGCATAGGTTGCGGCAAAACAGCCTGCTGCTGCCGCCCCGTCAGTCGGGAAACCCGTATTTTCTTCCAGTCTTGACGCACGCGCGCCAGATGTTCCTCGGGCGGCTGCGCCAGGGGCGGGACCTGTGCTTGCGCGTCGCGTGGAATTGACAATCGCTCGCGCCCGGCAGTAGGCTCCACCGCAAAGCCGGGCGCGGCAGCAGGGAGGATGCAACGTGTATAAATGGGGCGGGATCACGTTTGCCTTGGGGATGGCTCTCATTGTCATCGAAATCATCATCGCCAAGAAGAAAAGAGAGGGATTTACCCGCACCGACAGCCGGCGCATCTGGGGCCTGTTCTGGCTCACGCTATTCGTTACCGGGCTGGTGATGCTGCTGGTCTGGATGTCCGAATAGGGGTTCGCGCTTCGAGCGCGCATCTCCGACCGTTCTGGCGCTGTGCGGCCGGGTTGTCCGCTCACGCAACCAGAGTCCGTCCGTCTCGCAGGAGTCTTTCGAAGTCCTCAGCGGGCAACGGCCGGCTGAACAGGAACCCTTGTTTCTCGTCGCATTCATGGGTACGGAGGTATTGCAGTTGTTCCTCCGTTTCCACGCCTTCCGCAATTACTCTGAGGTTCAGCTCATGGCCGAGATTGATCACCGCCCGCGCGATGGCGGCGTCCCCCGCGTTGGTGGTGATGTCGCGGATGAACGACTGATCGATCTTCAGTCGATCGACCGGAAAGCGCTTCAGATAGCTGAGCGAGGAATAGCCGGTCCCGAAATCGTCGACCGAGAGCTTCACCCCCATTGCCTTCAGGCGGTTCAGGACGTCGACCACCTCGTCGACATCCTGCATGATCACGCCCTCGGTGACCTCCAGCTCGAGATACTGCGGCGCGAGCCGCGTCTCGCCGAGAATCTCGGCGATCGAACTGACCAGGCCCTTCTCCCTGAATTGCCGCGCCGATATGTTCACCGCGATGTTGATCGGGGGCAGGCCTGCTTCCTGCCAGGCCTTGTTCTGCGCGCACGCGGTGCGCAGGACCCATTTGCCGATCGGAACGATGATTCCGGTCTGCTCCGCCAGGGGAATGAACTTCGCCGGAGGCACCAGTCCCATTTTCGGATGCTTCCAGCGGATCAACGCCTCCACGCCGATGATCCGCCCGGTGCGCAGATCCACCTGCGGCTGGTAATGCAGCAGCAGCTCGTTGCGGTCCTGGGCGCGGCGCAGCCAGCTTTCCAGGGCGAGGCGTTCATGCACGCCGGCGGTCATCTCCGATTTGTAGAACTGGAAGTTGTTGCGTCCGACGTCCTTGGCGCGGTACATGGCCACTTCGGCGTTCTGCAGCAGGGATTCGACCTTGTCGCCGTCGTCCGGATACGCCGACAAGCCCACGCTCGCGGTCACGAACAGCTCGCGGTCTCCCAGCGAAACCGGCGTGGAGAACACTTTCATGATGCGTTGCAACTGGCTGGAAATGACCTTCTCGTCGTCCTGCTCGCCGAGCACGAGCACGAACTCGTCACCTCCGACATGGGCCACCGTGTCCACTTCGCGCAGGCAGGACGCGAGCCTTTCCCCGACCAGGCGCAGCATGGTGTCGCCCACCGTGCGCCCAAGGCTGTCGTTGATGATCCTGAAGTTGTCCAGGTCGATGAACGCGATCGCCATTCCATGGCCGTAGCGCTTGGCACGCGACAGCGCTCCCGCGGCGCGGTCGGAAAGCAGATTGCGGTTGGGCAGGTCCGTCAGGGAATCGAAGTTCGCGCGCCGCGCCAGCTCATCCTGGTATTTGCGGATTTCCGTGATGTCGTTCAGGACCGCGACGTAATGCGTCACCGCGAACTTGTCGTTCTTGACCGGGGCGAGGTACATGTCGTTCCAGTACATGGCTCCGTCCTGGCGGTAGCTGCGCAGCACCGCGTGGCAGTCGCGCTGCTCCTTGATCGCCAGACGCAGGGCGTCGAGCTCCGGTTGATCGACGTCGGCCGCGTGGAGAAAACGCGGATTGCGGCCGAGCGCCTCCGCGCGGGAATAACCGGTGATGCGTTCGAAGGCCGGGTTGACGTAGGTGATCGGCAGATCGGGCTGCCGGTTTTCGCAAATCAGTATGGCATTGGTGCTCGACTCGATCGCCCGCTCGCGCAGCTTGAGCGCCTCTTGTCCGGCCGCGATCATGTTCAGCCCCCGGCTCATCAGCAGGAACAGCAGCCAGCCCGTCGCGATGATGAAGAACCATCCCACGAATAGCTGTTGCCAGGTGAACGGCTCGATCCGGTAGTCGATGAACAGGGCCATCGGAATCCCGCTCTGCAGCAGGACCCACGAGCAGACGAGCGCGACATAAAGAAGGGAAACCTTCACCGCGGCGCGCTTGGCGCTGAGCAGATTCCCGCTCATGTCCAGATTGCTCAATACGCTGTTCATGGTATGTCCCCTCCCTAGCGCTCTCTTATCCTTTGGAGAACTGCGGCGGGCGTTTCTCCAGAAAAGCGCTCATCGCCTCCTTGGCTTCCGCGGAACCGAGCCGCTCGCGAAAGGCGAGATTCTCCGCCGCCATGGCCTGCTCGATTCCCGGCATCAGCGCGCGTCTCATGAGCGACTTGGTCACCCGCAGCGAATCCGGCGGTTTCTGCGCCAGTCTTCGCGCCATCGCGGCAGCCGTATCGAGCAGCTGCGCGGGCGGCACGATCGCATTCACCAGCCCGATTTCGAGAGCGCGCTCGGCCGAAAACGGCTCGCCCAAGAGCAGCAGTTCGGCCGCGCGCGGATAGCCGGCGAGGCGCGCGAGCAGGTAGCTCGAACCCGCCTCGGGACACAGCGCCAGATTCACGAACGGCAGGGCGAAGCGGGCATCCGACGCCGCGTACACCAGGTCGCAATGCAGGAGCATGGTGGTTCCTATGCCCACCGCCGGCCCGCTCACCGCCGCGACGATGGGTTTGTCGAAATCGCGGAGCGCGCGCAGAAACAGGAACACCGGGTGCGATTCGTCGCGCGGCGGGTTGGCGAGGAAATCCCGCAGGTCGTTGCCGGCGGTGAAGGCCTCGGGTTGCCCGTGCACGAGCACCACGCGCCCCCGAGCGTCCGACTGGGCGCTACCGAGCGCATCGGCGAGCGCCTGGTACATGGCGAGCGTGATGGCGTTTTTCTTCTCCGGACGATTGAGCTCGATGCGCAATACGCCGTCGCTTTGCTCGATGCGGACTTGTTCCATGGTTTCCTCTGCTGGCTCGCGTCCGGCAATCAAGTTCCCGGAAGCCGGTGGTCCCTGAAGGTCTTTCTCAGCTCCGACTTCAGCAGCTTCCCGGTCGCCGTGTGCGGGAGATCGCCGACGAAAACAACGTCATCGGGAATCCACCACTTGGCGACCTTTCCCTGATAATACGCGAGCAGTTCCTCGCGCGTGACGGCGGTGCCGGCCTTTTTCACCGCCACCACGAGCGGCCGCTCGTCCCATTTGGGGTGCGGCACGCCGATCACCGCGGCCTCGGTGATCCCCGGGTGCGCGACCGCGATGTTCTCCAGCTCGATCGAGCTGATCCACTCACCGCCCGATTTGATCACGTCCTTGGAGCGGTCGGTGATCTGCATATAGCCGTCGGGATCGATGCTCGCCACATCGCCGGTCGGAAACCACCCTTCGCGCAAGGGGTCTCCGCCCTCGCCCTTGAAATACTCGCCCAGCACCCACGGCCCGCGCACCATGAGGTCGCCGAAGGCCTTGCCGTCGCGCGGCAATTCCCGGCCTTCGCCGTCGACGATCTTCATCTGCACACCGTAGATCGGGCGCCCCTGCTTGACCTGGACCTCGAACTGCTTCTCCCGCGGCAGCGCCAGATGCTTGCCCTTGAGCGTGCATACGGTGCCGAGCGGGCTCATCTCGGTCATTCCCCAGGCATGCTGGCAGGCGACGCCGTAGTCGTCCCTGAACTCGGCGATCATCGCCGGCGGGCAGGCCGATCCGCCGACGATCGCCGTCTTCAGGGTGCTGAACTTGAGCTTGTTCTCGCGCATGTACGCGAGCAGCCCGAGCCACACCGTGGGCACTCCGGCGGTGGTGGTCACGCCCTCGGCATCGAACAGCTCGTACAGGCTCCTGCCGTCGAGCGCCGCCCCGGGAAGGACGAGCTTCGCGCCGTTCAGCGTCGCCATGTAGGGAACGCCCCAGGCGTTCACGTGGAACATCGGCACCACCGGAAGCATCACCGAGCGCGCCGAGCAGTTGAACACGTCCGGGAGCGAGGCCCCATAGGCGTGCAGAACCGTCGAGCGGTGCGCGAACAGCACGCCCTTGGGGTGGCCGGTGGTGCCTGAGGAGTAGCAAAGTCCCGACGCCGAGTTCTCGTCCAGCCGCGGCCAATCGTAACGGCCGTCCTCGGCGCCGAGCAGTTCTTCGTAGCAAAGCAGGTTCGGTATCGAATTGCCCGGCATGTGGCCCGGATCGGTCATCGCCACCCACGCCTTGACCCCCTTGCAGGCGGGCGCGAGCTGCTCGATGAGGGAAGCAAACGTCAGATCGAAAAAGACGTAGGCATCCTCTGCATGGTTGACGATATAGGTGAGCTGCTCGGGGAACAGCCGCGGGTTGACGGTGTGTATCACCGCCCCCATGCCCGAGACGCCGTAGTAGAGCTCGAAATGCCGGTATCCGTTCCAGGCGAAAGTGCCGATCCGCTCGCCCTCGCGCACGCCCAGCCTCGATAGCGCCTGCGCCAGTTTCTTGGCGCGCACTTCGGACTGCGCATAGGTGTAGCGGTGCATGCCGCCCGAGCCGTCGGCTGCCGGCCCCTCGATGGTGCGCGAAACGATCTCGGTGTCCCCGTGGCACCGCGCCGCGTGCTCGAACAGCGCCGAAATCAGAAGCGGCTGGTCCATCATGAGAGCGCGCAACATAGTCTCCTCCGAACGTAAGGAAGCGAATCCAGTATAGGGCATCCTCTGCAACTCATCCCGCTCCGGGCGGCTGCGCCCGCTCCGGGCGCTGGAGAACAAGGCAGCGCCAAAGCAACGGCGGCGCCTTCCTGAAGTAAAATTGCCGTCTTCTCGGCAAATCCCGCAGGGAGTTCCCATGAGCGCGAGCAGCTATTCGGTGCAGGGCGATGTTGCGGTGATCGTGATGGACAACCCGCCCGTGAACGGTCTGGGACACGCGCTGCGCACCCATATCTACGACAGCCTCGCCAAGGCATCATCGGACGCGGCGGTCAAGGCGGTAGTGATGATCGGCTCGGCGAAGGCCTTCTCGGGCGGTGCCGACATCCGCGAGTTCAATACGCCGAAGAGCGCGGCCAAACCCACGCTGCACGAAATCATCGCCGTGCTCGACGGGATGCACAAGCCGGTGGTGGCTGCGATCGGCGGCTTTGCCCTGGGCGGAGGGCTGGAACTGGCGCTCGCCTGCCATTACCGCGTGGCCTCGCCCAAGGCGAACCTGGCGCTGCCGGAAGTGAAACTGGGAATCCTGCCCGGGGGCGGCGGCACGCAGCGGCTGCCGCGCGTCATCCCGGTGGCAGAAGCCCTGCAGATGATGCTCAGCGGCAATCCGATCGCGAGCGAAAAAGGAAAGGCGCTCGGCCTGATCGAAGAAGTCGTCGAAGGCGATTTGCTCGCCGGCGCCCTGGACTACGCCAACAAGCTCGTCGCCCAGGGCAAAGGGGCGCGGCGCATCCGCGCCATGACGGCGAAACTGGAGGGCGCGACGCAGTTCTTCGAGCGCGCGCGCGCCGAGACGGCGAAGACCTCGCGCGGCTTTCCGGCGCCGCTGGAGATCATCGCCTGCGTCGAGGCGGCGGTCGCGAAACCCTTCGACGAGGGCCTGAAATTCGAGCGAGCGCGCTTCGAGCATCTCATCAACACGATCGAATCGAAGGCGATGCGGCACATGTTTTTTGCCGAGCGCCAGACGGCCAGGATTCCGGATGTCCCCGAGGACACGCGCACGCGCGAGATCCGCAAGGCGGCGATCATCGGCGCGGGCACCATGGGTGGCGGCATCGCCATGAATTTCGCCAACGCCGGCATTCCGGTGACGCTGCTCGAGCCGAAGCAGGAGGCCCTCGACCGCGGCCTGGCGACGATCCTGAAGAACTACACTGCCACCATGAAGAAGGGCCGCCTGACGCAGGCCGAGGTCGACTCCCGCATGGGTCTGATCAAGACCACGCTCTCCTACGACGACGTGCGCGACGCCGACATCGTGATCGAAGCCGTGTTCGAGGACATCGCGGTGAAGAAGGCGGTGTTCGAGAAACTGGACGCGGTGATGAAGCCGGGGGCCATCATCGCCACCAACACCTCGACGCTGGACGTGAATCAGATCGCCGCTTTCACCAAGCGCCCGCAGGACGTCATCGGCACGCATTTCTTCAGCCCGGCCAACGTCATGCGGCTGCTCGAGGTCGTGCGCGCGGCGAAGACCGCGAAGGACGTTCTCGCCACGACCATGAAACTCGGGAAGAAGCTGCGCAAGGTCTCCGTGGTCTCCGGCGTATGCGACGGCTTCATCGGCAACCGCATGCTCGAGCAATACGTGCGCCAGGCCCTGTTCATGCTCGATGAAGGGGCGCTGCCGCAGCAGATCGACGGCGTGCTGCAGAAATGGGGCCTGGCCATGGGTCCGTTCACCATGTACGACCTCGCCGGAAACGACATCGGCTGGTACGTGCGCAAGCGCCGCTACGTGGAATCGCCCCACATCGTGTACTCGAAGATCGCCGACCGCATCTGCGAGCTGGGCCGCTTCGGCCAGAAGACCGGATCGGGCTGGTATCGCTACGAAGCGGGGAGCCGCACCCCGGTTCCAGACCCGGTCGTGGAGAAGCTGATCGAGGACTACCGCAAGGAGATCGGCATCACCCCGCGGAAAATCAGCGACGAGGAAATCCTGCAGCGCTGCCTGTACGCCCTCGCCAACGAGGGCGCGCATATCTTGGGCGAAGGCATTGCGCTGCGCGCCTCCGATATCGACATGGTCTACCTCACCGGATACGGGTTTCCGGCCTACCGCGGCGGCCCCATGTTCTGGGCCGACAGCGTCGGGCTGGCGAACGTGCTCGCCGCAATCGAGCGCTTCCGCAAGGGGTATCAGGGCGCCGCCTGGGAGCCCGCGCCGCTGCTCGCGAAGCTGACCGCCGAAGGCAAGACGTTCAACTGACGCCGGACGCGGGCCGCTCGGCGCGCAACCCATCTGCAGAATTCGATCCGGAGGAGGCAACGATGACTGATGCGCTCGTCGTATCCACCGCGCGCACGCCGCTGTGCAAGTCGTGGCGCGGCGCGCTGAACATGACCCACGGCGCCAAGATGGGCGGCCACGCCGTCAGGCACGCCTATGAGCGGGCGCGCCTCGAGCCGCAGGAAGTGGAGGACGTGATCATGGGCTGCGCCGTCCCCGAAGGCGCGACCGGCTCCAATATCGCCCGCCAGATCGCTCTTCGCGCCGGCTGCCCCGTCACCACGGCGGGATTGACGGTCAACCGCTTTTGCTCCTCCGGCCTGCAGGCGATCGCGCTCGCCGCGCAGCGCGTCATCGCCGGCGAAGGCGAGATCTATGTCGCCGGCGGCGTGGAATCGATTTCCTGCGTGCAGAACGAGATGAACAAGCACATGGCGCAGGACGAGTGGCTGCACCGCCACAAGCCCTCGATCTATTGGCCGATGCTGCAGACGGCCGAAATGGTCGCCAAGCGCTACAACATCGGCCGCGAAGCGCAGGACCGCTACGGCGTGCAGAGCCAGCAGCGCGCGGCCGCTGCCCAGGCCGCCGGCCTGTTTCGCGACGAGATCGCGCCGATCACGGTCAAGATGAAGGTGACCGACAAGGCGAGCGGCACCGAAACCGTGCGCGAGGTGAGCGCCGAGCAGGACGAGGGCATCCGCGCCGACACCACCTACGAGGCCGTGGCTCAATTGAAGCCCGCAGTCGAGGGCGGCGTCATCGCCGCGGGCAACGCCTGCCAGTTCTCCGATGGCGCCTCGGCCTGCGTGGTGATGAGCGAGAAGGCTGTATCCAGAAGAGGGCTGAAGCCGATGGGCATCTTTCGCGGCTTTGCGGTCGCCGGCTGCGAGCCCGACGAAATGGGCATCGGCCCGGTGTTTGCCGTGCCGAAGCTCCTCGAGCGCACTGGCCTCAGGACCGAGGACATCGGCCTGTGGGAGCTGAACGAGGCTTTTGCCGTCCAGGTCATCTACTGCCGCGACAAATTGGGCATTTCCGATGAGCGGCTGAACGTCAACGGCGGCGCCATCGCCGTCGGCCATCCCTACGGCGTATCCGGATCGCGGCTGGTGGGCCACGCGCTGATCGAGGGCCGGCGCCGCGGCGTGCGCTACGTCGTCGCCACCATGTGCGTCGGCGGGGGCATGGGCGCCGCCGGCCTCTTCGAAGTGGTGCTCTAGCTTCAGTGCGGATGCCGCGGACCTATTGCTGAATTTGTACCGGAGGAAAATTCCATGAGCGTGAAGAAACTGTTCGACCTCACCGGGAAGATCGCCCTGGTCACCGGAGGCTCGCGCGGCCTCGGCCTGCAAATCGCCGAAGCGCTGGGCGAGATGGGTGCCAAGCTTGCCATCAGCGCGAGAAAGGCCGACGAGCTGGAGCAGGCGCGCTCGGTACTCGCCAGCCAGCACGTCGAGGCGCTGCCGCTCGTTTGCGACGTCTCGCAGCCCGAGCAGGTCCCGCCGATGGTCGAAAAGGCCCTGGCGCATTACGGGCGCATCGACATCCTGGTCAACAACGCCGGCGCCACCTGGGGTGTGCCCGCGGAGGACCATCCGCTGGAGGCCTGGCAGAAGATCGTCAACCTCAACCTGACCGGCACGTTCCTGGTGAGCCAGGCGGTGGGCAAGCGCTCGATGATCCCCAACCGCTACGGCAAGATCATCAACCTGTCGTCGATTTCGGGCTTGAAGGGCAATCCCGTCGGCATGCTGAAGACGCTCGCCTACAACACCACCAAAGGGGGCATCATGAACTTCACCCGCTCCCTGGCCGGCGAATGGGGCGAGCACAACATCACCGTGAACGCCATCGCGCCGGGGTTCTTCCCCTCGAAGATGACCTATGCGTCGCTGAAGATCATCGGCGAGGAGCTGATCAGACGCACGCCGCTTGCGCGCCTGGGCGACGATCAGGACCTGAAGGGCGTGGTGGTTCTGCTCGCCTCGGACGCTTCGCGCCACATCACCGGCCAGATCATCTCCGTCGACGGCGGCGTGAGCGCGGTGTAGGGCCGGCTCCGGCGGCCGCGAGCGAAGAATCGCTCCGCGCCGCAACGCGCCTCGAGCCGCGCCGGATTGCCCACCCGCGCAAGTGGGCAACTCAGGTGAAGCGAAAGGGTGCGAACCAGTGGAGGACCGCGTAGAAGGCGACCGCCCCTTCCATCGCCGCTGCGAGCAGGATGAACCGCGCTTTCCTAGCGATAGGCCGCTGCGGTGATGAATTGACTGAAGGATTCGCACCACACGATCACGGTGGTGTATCGCGCCGGGTCGATCGAGGCGGGCACGGGCACGATGAAGTTCTCGAAAGTCTTCACGTCGCCGACGCGAACCATTGTCGGCTTCAGCCGCATGAAGTCAGCCTCGGTTTCCACGAACTCGGGCGACAGGTAGAGCTTGTAGTCCGGTCCCGGCGCGACCCTGCCCAGAAGCGCGATGCTCGTGCGGCTGACGGTCACCTTGCCTTCGCCCCAGTGCAGGAAGTCGCTGTCCTTCAGGTTGCGGCGAAACTGGCCCGAGAACAGCGCCTCTCCGGACTGCGATGACACATCGGCCGGCGAGGGCGCCTGCGGGGCGGTCAGGATCGGCAGAACGTAGATTCCGAGGGCAAACCCGATTGCAGCGGCGAGCAAGTGCGAGAAGCCGAACAGCAGGAGCTTTCGCATGGCGACTCCCAGCTCAGGCGAGCAGGCGCTCTAGCTTCGCGCTGCGCGAGATGTTCCAGATGCGTTCGAACGCCGCACGCATCTCGGGCGGTGTGGCCGCGCCGCTGAATTCGGCCAGCCTCAGCGCTTTTGCTTCGAGCTCCGCGCGCGTGAGCGTGTTGCCGGGGTCGCCCTTCGGCTCATCGACCCGCGCTTCGAGCGCGCGCCCGTCTGCGGTCTGGACGCTCACTTTCCCGATCCAGCGCAGCGGATAGGCCTGGTCGACCTCCGGATCGAGCGCCATGCGCACCTTGCCGCGGAACTCGGCGATGCGCGGGTCGCTGAAGTGCTCGGCGAACTCCTTCATTCCGGCGCGGCGAAAATGCGCGATCATGGCGAGCACCGTTCCCATGGAGAACTTCGCCTGGTGCACGCTCCGCGGGTCGAGCACCGGGCCGAGCACGTCGAGCGCGCCCTGGTGCACATGCGCGGTGACGCGCGCGATCTGCTCGGGCGCCAGATCGTGCTTCGCCATCACTTGGAGCAGCGCGTCGGCCGCCGGATGCGTGTGGCGGCAGGACGCGTGATACTTGAACGAGGTCTCGGCCAGCGCCCAGCGCTCGCCCAACCTGTCGGTGAGCTTTCCGGGATCGGCGTCGGTGGACATCCCGGCCGCCATTCCCTGTTCGCCCTCGAGAATGCGCCTGGCGCCGGTGAAACCGTCGCGGGCGAGATACGCGGCGATCAAGCCGTTGGCTGCCGCCTTGCCCGTGTGCAGTTGCTTGGAATCGGCGCCGTCGCGCAGGAACTCCCACAGGCCGGCTGCCTGCGTTCCGGCGGAACCGATTGCGTGCAGCATCTGTTCCGGCGTGAGCGCGAGCAGGCGGCCGCTGGCGGCCGCCGCGGCGAGCGTGCCCGCGGTTCCGGTGGTATGAAACACCTTGTAGTGCGAGCGGCCGAGAGATTCGCCGACGCGAATCCCCGTCTCGTATCCGGCCACCGCCGCGGTGAGCAGCTCTCGCCCGGAAGCCCCGAGGTCTTGCGCCGCCGCGAGCGCCGCCGGAAACACCACCGTTCCCGCGTGCAGCACCGAGCCGTTGTGCAGGTCGTCCTGCTCGGCAAAATGCGATGAGGCCGCATTGACCAACGCGGCGAACAGCGGCGTGGTTTGACGCCGCGAAATCAGGATCTCGCAGGGCCCTTCCTTCGGACCCATGCGGCGCCCAAAGCGCTCGATCGCCTCCACGGCCCGAGCGCCCTTGCCTGCGAGCGCCGAGCCGAACCAGTCGAGCAGCAGGTCTTCGGCGCGCCGCAGGACCGGCTCCGGAATGTCCTCGAAGCGCAGGTTGGCTGCGAAGGCAGCGAGTGTCCGGCTCGGATGATCGCTCATGTCAATCGCGCGCACTTGCGGTTCAGAAGGTCACCGGCCGATTTGCGCGACGAGACGGGCGGCCGGATCAGCCCTTCTTGCGCCGGGGTCGGGATTTCCCCGCGAGCTTCTGCTTGAGGTATTCCCAATCGCGGCTGAATCGGTACGAGTGCCGGTCCGGGAGCTGCGGCGACTGCGTCTCCAGCCAGCGCACCGTGCCCTTGCTCCTGTTGTAGAACGCGTGCACGCAGCCGACGCCGGTCCAGAACAGATCGCCCGCCTTGAGCGTGTAGCGCTTGCCGTCGCCGACCGCTTCCACCTCGCCGTTCATGATGTAGTAGGACTCCTCGAGCGGGTGGTCATGCGGTTGCGCGACCCCTCCGGGCTGGTATTCGACCATGAACATGGTATGCAACTGCGCATCGAGGCGCCGGTCGACGAGCATCTTGACCGCGATTCCGCTGTAGGCGAGAAGCGCGGTGGCCATGCTGGCCGACACCGTCGGCGCATTCACGGGCGCGCCCGCCTTCAGGTTGTCGAGCACGATATCGCTTTCGGCCATGCGGAAGAGGTTGCGCGAGCGCGGATCGCGGATGTCCAGATCGTTCATCTGGAACCGCGCCGGCGGGCCGAGAAAGAACGTGTCGTCCTCCTCGCCTTTCGCGCGCGGCTGCGGCGCCATCATGTCGATCCACCTGGCCGCGCCGTTGGCCGGCCCCAGCCAGGCGTGCGGCACGCCCACCGGCACCAGGCCGCACGCGCCGGGCAGCAGCGGGTGTCCGTGGCCGTCCAGAACCAGCGTCGGCTCGCCTTCGAGGATGTAGAAACTCTCCTCGAACGAATGCACGTGAGTATCCACCCGCCCGCCCGGTTTCATCTCGCACATCCCCAGCCCCATGTGCACCGATCCGACCGAGCGGTCGACCAGCGCGCAGCGCGCAAAGCGCGTGCTCGTTCCCGCGTAGGCGGGCTTGGGCCGGATCTGCTGCGCGCGACGCACGTGATGCATGCTTTGCCCTCCTCCATGCCGCCGATCGCGCCGGGATGGCGCTGTATAGTTACAATAAACACTACACGGCAACTTGTGCAGTGTCAACAAACAGTCTATATAATCGCCGGGCATGGCGACAAGCAAGCGCCCGCGCGCAACTCCCGCGAACCTGAATTCCCGCGGCCCGGCCGCGGGCCCAAATCGCCGTGAACCGGCTGTCGCCTCCAACGGCCTCGGAGGTCGGCTGCGCCTGGCGCGCATGCGCTCGGGACTGGCGCTGCGCGAACTGGCCCGCCGCATCCGGGTTTCGCCCAGCCTCGTGTCGCAGATCGAATTGGGCCGGGTGAAACCCTCGGTGGGCACGCTCTACGCGCTCTCGAACGAACTCGGGCTGCTGCTCGACGACCTGTTTAAGCACAGCGAACCGCGCCCGAAAAAGACCGGCAGCGCCGGCGCACCCGCCGGCGGCCCGGGTCCGGTTCAGCGAAAAAGCGGCCGCAAGACGATCAGGCTCGCCTCGGGCGTGCGCTGGGAGCGGCTGACGCCGATGCCGGACACGCAGGTCGAGTTCTTGAACGTCATCTACGACGTCGGCGCGTCCTCCTGCGACGAAGATTCGCTCATTCGCCATGGGGGCAAGGAGTACGCCTATATGATCAGCGGGCGCCTGGGCGTGAGGATCGGCTTCGATGAGTTCGAGTTGGGACCGGGCGATTCGATTTCGTTCGATGCCGGGAGCCCTCACCGGCTCTGGACCATTGGGCGCAAGCCCGCGGTCGCCGTCTGGGTGGTCGTCAACCGGCACGGCGATCGCAGGTCGCAGCAGGCGAAGTAGGCCGCGCCGAGGGCCTGCAGCGTCGATCGGAGGAGCGCTGGCGCGAGACATTGGTGCCAATTCGCCCTTGACTGATCGATAAAGGCAAAACCACGCTCGCCGATTCGGACTCGTCCTCGGTTTAGAGGAGCGCACGAGGTGAAGCGAGCGCGATTGGGCGCGCCCGCGAACAGGCGCGGGCAAGCGCGCTCGAATGAGGCATGCCTTGGCGCCGAATCGCGCATGGGGATGACTTCATGCTGTTAATATTGGCCCCGGTCCGCGATCGATCCGGCCCGGCCTTTGCCGGCGGCGTCGAGCGTTCCGCATAATTCCATTTGACAACAACTTCAAATGCACATGCCAAGCGCTCTGTTTTCCCCCATCGCCCTTCGCGGCCTCGAACTGCCCAATCGCATCGCGGTCTCGCCGATGTGCCAATACAGCTCCGAGAACGGTTCGGCGACCGACTGGCATCTGATGCACCTGGGGTCGTTCTCCCTCGGCGCTGCGGCGCTGGTGATGACGGAAATGACCGACGTCAACCCGATCGGGCGCATCAGTCCCGGATGCGCGGGCCTGTGGTGCGACGAGAACGAGGCGGCGCTGAAACGCGTGGTCGACTTCTGCCGGCGCTACGGCGTCGCCAAGCTCGGGCTGCAGCTTGCGCACGCCGGCCGCAAGGGCTCGACCCAAACCCCGGCGCAGGGCGGCAGGCCGCTCGCGCCGAACGAAGCCGGCGGCTGGAAGACCGAGGCGCCTTCTACGATCCCCTACGCGCCCGGCTGGCCGGTCCCCGAAGAGATCAGCCGGAGGAGAATCAAGGAACTGATCGCCGACTGGGTCGCCGCGGTGAAACGCGCCGAGCGCATCGGCTATGATCTGGTCGAGCTTCACGGCGGCCACGGCTACCTCGTGCACCAGTTCCTGTCCCCGATCAGCAATCAGCGCGGCGACGAATACGGCGGCAGCCTCGCGAACCGAATGCGCTTTCCGCTGGAGCTCTTTGCCGCCATGCGTGCAGCCTGGCCGGCGGACAAACCGATGGGAATCCGCGTCTCGGCAACCGACTGGGTGGAAGGGGGCTGGACTCCGGAAGAAACCGTCGTTTTTGCGCGCGAGCTGAAAGCGCTCGGGTGCGATTACATGGATGTGTCCTCCGGCGGCCTCGACCCGCGCCAGAAAATCCCGCTTTCGCCCGGCTACCAGGTGCCGTTCGGCGAGAAAGTGCGCCGGGAAGCGGTTATTCCGACCATGTCGGTCGGTCTGATCGCCGAAGCGAAACACGCCGAGGAGATCATCGCCTCGGGCAAGGCCGACATGATCGTGATCGGGCGCGCTGCGATGTGGAATCCGCGCTGGGCCTGGCATGCGGCCGAGGAGCTGGGCGCCGAGACAGCCTATGCGCCCAACATGATCGCCTGCCACCCGAAACTGCGGCCGGACGTTTTCCCTCGGCGGCGCCAGAAGGCATAACCAAAGGGGCGGATTGCATGTCGGATTCCTTTGATCTGGTCGTCATCGGCGGCGGGCCCGGCGGCTATGTCGCGGCGATCCGCGCCGCGCAACTGGGCCTCAAGGCCGCCGTGGTGGAGCGCGAGCATTTGGGCGGGGTCTGCCTCAACTGGGGCTGCATTCCCACCAAGGCGCTGCTGCGCTCGGCCGAAGTGCTGCAGTTGATGCGCAACGCCGAAGCGTTCGGCCTCGCCGCGGCAGAGGTATCGTTCGATCTGGCGCGCGTGGTCAAGCGCTCGCGCGCCGTCGCCGCGCAGCTTCAGGCGGGCGTCAAACACCTGCTGCGCAAGAACAAAGTGACCGTCATCGAAGGCCATGGCAGGCTCGCGGGGAAAGGAAAGGTCGGGGTCACAGCCGAGGGCAAAGCGGCGGCTGAGATCGCCGCTCCGCATATCATCCTCGCTAGCGGCGCCAGGCCGCGCGTTCTGCCGGGCCTGGATCCGGACGGCGAGAGGATCTGGACCTACAAGGAGGCGATGACGCCCGCTGCGATGCCCAAGTCGCTGCTCGTGATCGGGTCGGGCGCGATCGGGATCGAATTCGCGAGCTTCTATCGGAGCTTGGGCGCAGAGGTGAGCGTGGTCGAAATGATCGAGCGCATCGTCCCGTCCGAGGACGAGGAGATCTCCGCGCTGGCCGGAAAGGCCTTCGAGCGCCAAGGAATCAAGATCATGACCGGGGCGACCGTCAAGGCGCTCGCGAGGACCCCCGAGGGCGTTCAAGCGACCCTGTCGACGCCCGCGGGGGAAACCGCTGTCGCGGCCGAGCGCGCGATCCTCGCCGTGGGCATCAGCGCCAACACGGAAGACCTGGGGCTGGAGGGAACCGCGGTCCGAATCGAGCGCGGCCACGTCGCCGTGGGTCCGTGGCTCGAAACCGGCGAGCCGGGCGTGTATGCGATCGGCGATCTCGCCGGTCCGCCCTGGCTTGCGCACAAGGCAAGCCGCGAGGGCGTCATTTGCGTCGAGAAAATCGCCGGCCTCGCCGGGCTGCAGCCGCTCGATCCCCGGCGCATTCCGGCGTGCACCTATTGCCATCCGCAGATCGCCAGCGTAGGCTTCACCGAAAAGGCGGCGATGGAGGCCGGACGGCAAGTGAGAATCGGGCGCTTCCCCTTCATCGGCAACGGCAAGGCGATTGCGCTCGGCGATACCGGCGGCTTGATCAAGACCGTATTCGACGCCGAAACGGGAGGGTTGTTGGGCGCGCACATGATAGGCCCCGAGGTCACCGAGATGATCCAGGGTTACGGCATCGCCAGGACGCTGGAGTCGACCGAAGCGGAGCTCATGCGCACTGTGTTTCCGCATCCGACGCTCTCCGAAGCGATGCACGAGTCGGTGCTCAATGCCTACGGTCATGCAGTGCATATTTGAGGCGGGCGGCCTGCGCCGCCCCCGGTTGCCCACACAAAGAGGAAAAAGATGATCGGAATGGAAGCGCTTGGATATCTCGCCGCGCGCGTGCTGACCTGCGGGATTTGGGTCGCTGCGGGCCTGCACAGTTTGACGCATTTCGAACAGACCGCGATGGGCATGGCAAGCCGCGGCATTCCCGCATCGAGACTCGCTCTGGTCATCGTTCTGGTCATGAAGGCCGTCGGCATCGCGCTCCTGCTTGCCAACCTGTACGTGTGGGCGGTGTGCCTGGTGTGGGCCGCGTTTCTCGTTCCCGCCAGTTACATCTACCACCGCAAGTTCGTGACTCCGGAGGGCGGGATCGACTTCATGCAATACGTCCTGTTCTGGAAGAACGTGTCCCTGATCGGCGGGTTGCTGGCGCTTCTCCTCCTCGATCCGAGCCGGCCGAATTGGCTCTTGCGCGGATGAACCCGGCAGGGCCCGTGCTTGTCTAATAGGTATAAGTCGTGAAATCGTCACACGGAGGCGAATGAACAGGGAAGCCGCAGACACATCCGAATCCCCAGGAGGCCAAGCCTCATACCCGCTGTAAAGACAGCGGTCGCATCGGTGGAACCACCCCAAGCCTCAGTCGATCTGGGGCTTTTGCGTTTACGTCCGCTATGCCGTGGTCTTGATGCCGGCGTTCGCCAGGTACGCGGCGTAGCGCCTGTCCCCGGTCCTGATGTGCTCGCGCAGCCAATGTTGAATGAAGACCATCATCGACAGCGAATCCTCGTTGCTGATTGACCGGTTGCGCAGCTTCTCCATGTAGGTCAGCAGTTGCCGATGCTCATCGGCATGTTCGTCGCGCTCGGGATATTCGTGGACCCGCATCAGGCGCTCCTCGTCCGCGCAATGCAGGCGGGTCAGATCGACCAGCCGATCGAGGGCGGCATTCACCGCCACGGTCCTGCCCTTCTCGGTGACCGAAAGCTCTATTGACGCGAGGCAGTCGGCCAAGATCCAGTGCTGCTGGTCCACCCCGGGAAGTCCAAGCGTGATCTTTTCAGTTGCATTCATGGTTTCGCGTCCCGCTGTCGTCTCCTAAAAGAGGGGATCCGGAGACCGGCGCACACTATCACATTTCGGCCGCGCTGCCGGAATACCGCAAATCCCCCCATCTCGGGGGGGTTTAAGTGAGTACTTGGGGTGCGGGTCCGCAGGCGAACTCGGGCGCCGCCCACGCCGGCGTCATATGCGTGTATCCTTTTGCGCCTGCGCGCGCCGCTCATCTGAGACGCGCAACGCGCATCGAAAATCGATGGACACCTTGGGGGAAAGGGGGATTGATGAACGAGCGTAATCTTCGCGCCAGGATCGCGGTCGCCGGCGTCGCCACGGCAGGATGCGGCGAGGCGCACGGTTTCGGCGAAATCGAGATCCTGGCGCAGGCGGCCAAGCACGCCCTCGACGACGCAGGACTGCGCATGCGCGACGTGGACGGCCTGTGCACCGCCAACCTGTATGCCGCGACCTGGCCGCTCAAGGTGGCCGAGTACTTGAAGGTAAGGCCGAAGTTCACTGAGGGCACCAACATCGGCGGCTCGGCCTTCGCCGCCCACATCCTGCCCTCGATGCTCGCGCTGGACGCGGGCATCTGCGACGTGGTGCTCGTCTGCTACGGCAGCACCCAGCGCACCTCGGCGATCAACCGCAAGGAGCGGCGCCGCGCGCGCTATCTGCTCGAGCACATGCCCTTCGAGGGTCCTTACGAGCCCTTCGATCCGCCTTCCTCCTACGCGCTGATGGCCGCGCGCCACATGCACCAGTACGGGACCACGCGCCGGCAGCTTGCCGAGGTCGCGGTGGCCGCGCGAGCCTGGGCGCAGTTGAACCCCGAGGCCTTTGCGCGCGATCCCCTCTCGATCGACGATGTGCTCGGCGCGCGCATGATTTCCGATCCCTTCACCAAGTACGACTGCTGCCTGGTGACCGACGGGGCCTGCGCCTTCGTGCTGGTGCGCGCCGAGCGGGCGAAGGACCTGCCGAAGAAGCCGGTCTACGTGCTCGGCAGCGCGACCGCGGTGTGGCATCGCAGCGCACTGGGGATGGACGACCTCACCGTGACCCCCTCGCAGGAATCCGGCAAGCGGGCCTTCGCCATGGCCGGCCTCGGTCCCGAGGATATCGATGTGTTTCAGACCTACGACGCCTTCACCATCAACACCATCCTCGCCCTGGAGGACTTGGGTTTCTGCGCCAAAGGCGAAGGCGGACCTTTCGTCGAGAACGGCGCCATCGCCCCCGGCGGGCGGTTGCCGGTGAACACCAACGGTGGGGGCCTCTCCTGCGTGCATCCGAACATGTACAGCGGCTTTGCCACTATCGAGGCGGTGCGCCAGCTTCGCGGCGAATGCGGCGCGCGCCAGGTGAAAGGGGCGAAAATCGCGCTCGTAAACGGCAACGGGGGCCTCGCAGCAGCGAGCCAGTCGACCGCCGTTCTCGCCACTGCAGAGGCGCTGTAGCCGTTCGCGCGCCGGCCCCGCCATGGAGGTGCGCTTCGTCGACACCACGTTTCGCGACGGTTCCCAGAGCCTGTGGGCCGGCGCCATGCGCACCGGCATGATCGAGGCGGTTGCAGCGGACATGGACCGGGCCGGGTTCGATGTCATCGAGGTTCCGGTGGGCGGCAACCACATGAAGAAGCTGCTCCGGGACGCAAAGGAAGACCCCTGGGAGAGGGCGCGGATGGTGGCGAGGGCCATGCCGAACACGGCGAAGAGCTGCATGGCCGGCGCGCACATCATCCTGTTCGAGGCGGCCTCGACACCGCGCTCGATGATCGAACTCTATTACACTCGACTGTCCGAGATCGGCGCCCTGAACCGCGTCCAGGTGATGGCCAACGTCATGGACGAGTGCAAGCGCACTTTCCCCTGGGTCATTCCGATGTTCAAGCGCCTGGGGCTCAAGGTCGCGATCGCGCTCTCCTACACCATTTCCCCGCGCCACACGGACGAGTACTACGCGCACAAGACGCGCGAGGTGCTTGCGTTCGCGCCGGACGCGATCTACCTCAAGGATCAGTGCGGCCTGCTCACCGTGGATCGGGCGCGCACGCTGCTTCCGGTCATCCTCGGGAATGCCGCGGGCGTCCCGGTCGAGCTGCACTCGCATTGCACGACCGGGCTCGCGCCGCTCGTCTATCTGGAGGCGCTGAAATCGGGGGTTGCGAGGCTGCACACCGGCGTGCCGCCGCTTGCCAACGGTTCGGCGCAGCCTTCGGTGTTCAACGTGGCGGGCAACGCCCGGATGATGGGCCATGCGCCGCGCGTCGACTTGGAGATCTTGCGCCCGGTCTCTGAGCGGCTCACCGCGATCGCAAAACAGGAGAAGCTGCCGATCGGCGCTCCCCTGGAGTACGACTATGCGCAGTACATCCATCAGGTTCCCGGCGGCGTGATCTCCAACACCCGGCACCAACTGGCCGAAATGCGTCTGCTCGAGCGCCTGGACGAAGTGCTCGAGGAATCGGTGCGGGTGCGCAAGGACCTCGGTTACCCGATCATGGTCACCCCGCATTCGCAGTTCGTCGTCACTCAGGCCGCGATCAACGTGATGACCGCAGAGCGCTACAAGCATGTGATCGACGAGGTCATCCTTTTTGCTCAAGGGGCCTACGGGGAGGATTCGGGCTTCACCTGGATGGACCAGAATCTCAAAGACCGGCTGCTTGCCCTGCCCCGGTCGAAGGAACTCGAGGAACTGACCGCGCGCAAGAAACGCGATGTGACGCTCGAGGAGATCCGCGCGAGCCTCGGCGGACCGGGCGTCTCCGACGAGGAGCTGCTGCTGCGCTTCATGATGAAGGGCGACGCCGAAATTCGCGCCATGCGCGCAGCCGGTCCGCCGAAGCGCTATTTCAATACCAGCATGCCCCTGCTGACTCTGATCCAGGAACTGGAAAAACACAGGCAGGTGCGCTATGTTCAAGTGCAGCGAGGTGGCCATTCGCTGGTCATCCGGAACCAGTCCATGGCCTGAATCGGATACCGACAGCGCAAGAGAAGGAGGAGTTATGTTCGAGAAGCGTGGGTGGCAGGGCAGGTCTTTTCTCGCTTTGTGTGCTTTCGCCGTGCTGTGCAATGCCGCATTGGCGCAAACGTACCCCGCGCGCCCGATCAAGTTGATCGTGCCACTGCCGGCCGGCGGGCCGCCCGACAGGACGGCCCGGCTGCTGGCGAGCCGCCTCGCCGAAACCTTGAAGCAGCCCGTGGTCGTGGAGAACAAGGCCGGCGCCGGGTCGCTGCTGGGAGCAGACTCTGTCGCCAAGGCCCCTCCCGACGGCTACACCCTCCTGATCACCAACCAGGCGTCCATTTCCCTGGGGCCGCTGATGCGCCGCACGCCTTATGAGCCCCTGAAGGATTTCACCCATATCGCGATGATCGGCACTTTCCCGATGTTCTGGATGGTGCGCGCCGACCATCCGGCGAAGAGCTTTCAGGAGTTCCTGTCGCTTGCCAAGGCCAAGCCGGGCTCGCTCAGCTACGGTTCCTCAGGCGTTGGCTCGCTCGGAAATCTGCTCGGTGATCTGCTCAACAAGAACGCCGGGGTAAACATCGTCCATGTGGCGTACAAAGGCGCAACGCCTGCGATCAGCGACCTGCTCGGCGGTCACATCGACGCGACCTACATCGCCGACTCCTCGGCGCCGGAGTTCGTGCGCAGCGGCAAGATGCGCATGCTCGCCACCACGACCGAAAAGCGCGTGGCGGCGTTCCCCGATGTTCCGGCGATGAGCGAAATCGCACCCGGCGTGGCGGGCTCGCTCTGGTACGGCATTTCTGCGCCGGCGAGAATGCCGCAAGGCATCCTCGAGCGGCTGCAGGCCGAGGTACTGGGCGCGGTCAATTCGGCGGAGATTCACGCCGGCTTGATCGGCATCGGAATGACACCGGTGCCGATGGGATCGAACGAGTTCGTGGGTTTCCTGCAGAGCGAAATGCGCAAGTGGGAACCGCTAATCAAGGCGGCGAATATCAAGGTGGATTGAATGAACTCTGGCAAGCCGGCCGTGCGTTTCATCGATACCACGTATCGCGATGGCGCCCAGAGCCTGTGGGCCGGAGGCATGCGCTCGGGAATGATCGAAGCGGTCGCCGAGGACATGGACCGCGCGGGGTTCGAAGCCATCGAGGTCCCGGTGGGCGGCAACCGGATGAAAAAGTCGCTGCGCGATTTGAGGGAGGATCCCTGGGAGCTGGCGCGCATGGTGGCGCGGCGCATGCCCAATACGCGCAAGAGCTGCATGGCCGGAGGCTTCATCATCCCGTTCGAAGCCGCGGCGCCGCGGGAGGTGATCGAGCTCTACCACGCCCGGCTGGTCGAGCTGCGCGCCCTGAACCGCGTGCAAGTGACCTGCAATACGCTCGGCCAGGTCGAGCGCACCTTCCCCTGGGTCATCCCGATGTTCAGGAGGCTGGGCCTGCAGGTCGTCGTTGCGCTCTCCTACACCCTATCGCCGCGGCATGACGACGCCTATTACGCGCAAAAGGTGCGTCAGGTCCTGCCGTTTGCGCCCGACGGGATCTACCTCAAGGACCAGGGCGGCCTGCTCACGATCGATCGGGCACGGACGCTGCTTCCGGTGCTGGTGCAAAACGCGGGCGGATTGCCGGTCGAGCTGCACTCGCACTGCACCACGGGTCTCGCGCCGCTCGTTTATCTGGAAGCGCTGAAAGCCGGAGTGCACAGGCTGCACACTGCGGTGCCGCCGCTCGCGAACGGCTCCTCCCAGCCCTCGGTGTTGAACGTTGCCGAAAACGCGCGCCTCATGGGCTATTCGCCACAGGTCGACCTCGCCGTCCTGCGGCCGGTCGTCGAGCAACTCACCGCGATCGCGAAGCGCGAGCGGCTGCCGATCGGCGCGCCGCTCGAATACGATTACGCGCAGTACCTCTATCAGGTGCCCGGAGGGGTGATCTCGAACTTGAGGCATCAGCTTGGCGAGATGCGCCTCCTCGACCGATTCGACGAAGTGTTGGAAGAAACCGTGCAGGTGCGCAAGGACTTCGGCTATCCGATCATGATCACGCCGCATTCGCAGTTCGTGGTCACCCAGGCCGCGATCAACGTGGTGACCGGCGAGCGCTACAAGCATGTCATCGATGAATTCATCCTCTTCGCCCAGGGCGCATACGGCGAGGATTCGGGCTACACCTGGATGGACCAGAACCTGAAGGACAGGCTGCTCGCCACGCCCCGGGCCAGGGAGCTGAAGGAAATAGCCTCGCGCCAGGAGCGCGAGGTCACGCTGAAAGAGGTCCGCGCAAGCCTCGGCGGGCCCGGGGTGTCCGACGAAGAGTTCCTGCTGCGGTTCATGATGAAGGGCACCCACGAAATCGAGACCATGCGCGCCGCCGGCCCGCCGCCGCAGTATTTCAACACCGGGCTGCCGCTCCTGATCCTGCTTCAGGAACTGGGCAAGCACCGGCAAGTGCGCTATGTGCACGTGCGGCGGGGAGACGATACGCTGCTCGTGCAGAACCAGGGTTTCGCTTGAGCAGTACCGCCGCAAAGGGTGGTGGAGGGTGGAGTTCAACTGTCGTTGATGAGTACAAACGGAGGAGACAAGAAATGAGGGCAACATTTGGCACTACCGGACTGTTCCTCGCTTTCGCGCTCGCCCTCGCCTCGGGCGCTGCGGCCGCGCAAAGCTATCCGAGCAAGCCGATAAAATTCGTCGTCGGAGCCGCGCCCGGCGGCGGCACCGATGTGACCGCGCGCCAGGTCGGCGCGATGCTCGCCGAGCAACTGGGCCAACCGGTACTGGTGGACAATAAGCCCGGCGCCAACGGCATCATCGCGGCGGACTTCGTCGCCAAGTCGGAGCCCGATGGCTACACGCTCATGGCCGGAACCGGCGGCGCGATGGTTCTGGCCGCGGGTATGTACAAGAAGCTCCCCTACGACCCGGTGAAGGATTTCATCCCCATCACGCGCTTCAATCTCGACCCGTTGCTGTTCGCCGTTCATCCGTCGTTTCCAGCGAAGTCGTTCAAGGAACTGGTCGAAATGGCCAAGGCGCAGCCGGGGAAATTGTTCTATTCGTCGGCCGCGCCCGAGTTTCAGGTGGGAACCGAACTGTTCAATCTGGTGGCCGGGACCAAAATCGTTCACGTCGGCTTCAAGGGCGCCTCGCCTTCGATAACCGCCACCCTCTCCGGCGAAGTCCCCATCATCGTTCTATCGATTCCGCCGCTCCTGCCGCACATCCGCGCCGGAAAGCTCCGGCCTCTGGCCATTGCCGGCACTGCGCGAAGCTCCTTCATGCCCGATGTCCCGACCGTGCACGAATCGATCGGATTGGACTTTCAGGCGAGCACCTGGGCGGGCTTGTTCGCGCCCGCGGGGACACCGCGTCCGGTGATCGACAAGCTCTACGGCGCGCTCGCCGTGGTCCTCAATTCCGACGTGATGAAGAAGCGCACCGCGGCGCAGGGCCGTGAATCCGCCGGGATGGGAATGCCGCCGGCGGAATTCGGCCCCATCCACAGGGCGGAGGTGGCCAAGTGGACCAAGGCCCTGCGGGAGCTGAACATCCGCTTCGAGTAGCGGCGCGATCAAGCACGGCACACCCTCCCGCCCGGGCGTCGCTGGGCGGGAGGGTCGGTTTGATCCATATCACGCTTTTCCGACATCGCTGTTGACTACCGAAATGCGAATCGTTATCGTTCGTCCATGGACATGCGCGCCAGACAACGACTGCCGATTCGCGTGCTCGCCGCGGCAAAGCCCGCCGCAGTTCAGCAGAGAATTTCGAGCCAAGCCCTGCTCGGGCCTCGCGGCGACCTGATCATTGAACACGGCGGCCGCGACTATCGGTTGCGCTTGACCCAAAACGGCAAATTGATACTGACCGCGTAAGCGCTCGGGCGGCGCAGTAGCCCCCGAGCCCGGTTGCCCCCGCGCAAGCCAGCTAGCGTCCCGCCAGCGAGCCAGCCAGCGCCCTCCACCCGGAAGGGAGAGCTGGCTAATGCCAATTCAAAAGTCCGCGCGGCATTGGTCGCCGCATTTCTCATCGCGCGCAGCGACGCGGCGCGTCATGCTAAGTCTCCGCCCCCGCTTTCTTGACCTGCGCCCGCGCGCTGCTCGTCCGCCGCAACTTTTGTCAATCAATTCTTGATGGAGTAGACCATGCGATTTGCCCGCCGCTTCGTATCGATCACCAGTCTTGTCGCCCCGCTCGCCCTCGCCTCGTCCGCTCTGGCGGTCGAATATCCGATCGGCGCTCCGCTGCAGCGCTACGGAATGGAGATCACCGCCGTGTATCTCCAGCCCGTCACCATGGAACCGGACGGCATGATGAAGACGCCGGCCGACTCCGACATTCATCTCGAAGCCGACATCCGCGCCCTGGCGAACAATCCGAACGGATTCAGCGAGGGCGCGTGGATACCGCACCTCAAGGTGCAGTTCGAGCTGAAGAAAGACGGATCGACTGATGCCGTGAGCGGCGAGCTGGTACCCATGGTCGCCAACGACGGACCGCACTACGGCGACAACATCAAGCTAAAAGGACCGGGCAAGTACAAGCTGAAATACCGCATCCACCCGCCTTCGGCTGATCCGCGCAACCAGCACTTCGGCCGGCACACCGATCGCCTGACAGGCGTCCGTCCCTGGTTCAAGCCCTTCGAAGTCGAATACGAATTCACCTACGTCGGCATCGGCAAGAAAGGAGGCTATTGATGCGCACGAGCCTTATCGCCGCGGGCGCGCTCCTCGCCTTGGCGATCAATGTTGCCGGCGCGCGCGCGGCAACGCCGGAGGAGACTTCGTTGCGCGACGAACTGCGGCGCCTTGCCGAGCGCCTGGAACGGGTGGAAAAACGAAACGCCGCCCTGGAGGCGCAACTGAAGACGTATGCCGATCGGCCAGCGCGAAGCCAAGGCGAGATCGAAGCCCGCATCAAGGCCTTGGAGAGCTACAACAAGCGGCTCGAAGACGCGCTCGCCGATGAGGGCATATCCGAGCGGGAGCCTGAGCTCGCTTCGCGCCTGAAAGCGGTCGAATACAACACCCTCGACATCAAGAAGCAGGCCACGGTGATCGATTCGATCGAGGGCTTTGCCGCCGGGGCGAGTTTCACTTCGGTGGGACAGAGGGCAACCAGCGTCGACACCAACGGGACGACGCTCAACTACCGCGCCGACATCACGGTGACGACGCCGACGGTGAAAACGGGCGACATCGAAAGCAAGCTCTTCGGGCATTTCCGCGTCGGCCAGGGCCGAGGAATCTCGCAAAACCTCACTTCTTTTGCCGGTCCGAACGTCTCCTCGTTTCAGCTCGGCACCGCCATTCCCGCGGAAAACAGCGCACTGCTGCTCGCGCAAGCCTATTACCGCGCCGACATCCCGCTGCCGTTCGGCGGCTTCAAGCCGCAATCGCGCGAGAAGCTCACCATCAACTTCGGCAAGATGGATCCGTTCGCGTTCTTCGACCAGAACGCTGCGGCCAACGACGAAACGCGCCAGTTTCTCGCCAGCCCATTCGTTCACAACGCGCTGCTCGACAACCCGCTGGCGGCCAACGTCGGGGCGGACGGCTTCGGATTCTCTCCGGGCGTGCGCGTCGCCTACCGCAACGAGCGCACCAAGAGCGAACCCTGGGGCCTGTCTTTCGCCATGTTCGGCGCCGGGCGCGGCGCCAATTTCTCCGAAGGGTTTCGCTCACCCTTCTGGATCGGCCAAGCCGAGGCCACGCAGCGCTTCGGCGGGCTCACCGGAAACTACCGCGCCTTTCTGTGGCGAAACGGACAGGCGCCCACCTTCCTGCGCGACCCGGCGAACCTCGACGAGGCCCTGCTGCGGCCGCACCGCGGCGGCGGCTTGAATTTCGACCAGCGCTTCGGCGACTACATCACGTACTTCGGCCGGCTGGGCTGGGCCTCCGGCGAAGGACTGCCGTTCGATCGCGCGCTCGCCCTCGGCGTCGAAATCGGCGGCAGCTACTGGTCGCGCGGCGGCGATGCCCTCGGCATCGCCTTTGGCGCCAATCGATCGAGCGAAGCGTTCCGCAACACTTCGGCGCAAGTTGTCGACGCAGCCGGCACACCCGTGTTCGGATTCGCCGCGCGCGGCTCCGAGCGCGTCGCAGAGGTCTACTACCGATTTCGCGTTCACCAGAATTTCGAGATCTCCCCGGATTTCCAGTTGATTCGTGAAGCGGCGGGCAACCCGGCTGCGCGGCCGGTCAAGGTGATCGGCATTCGCCTGCAGCTCAACCAGTGAACCGGGGAGACGACATGGCGTTGATCCGCGTGCTTGCGTGCTGCTGCTCGATGGCGCTTTTCGCGCTCGCGAGTCCCGTCGCATGGCCCGAGGACGTTCCGACGTTCAAGCTCGTCGCGCGCGAGGGCAAATGGTTTCCGGAAACGGTCGAGGTCCCGGCCAACACACGCTTTCGCCTGGAAATCACCAACCAAAACGCGGGACCCGAAGAGTTCGAGACCAAGGAGTTGCGCAAGGAGCTGGTGCTCGCGCCCGGGGTGAGCCGCGTGCTCGTGTTCGCGCCGCTCAAGCCGGGTACCTATCCATTTGTCGGCGAGTTCCATCCCAAGACCGCCCACGGCCGTATCGTGGCCAAATGAGGAGCGAACGATGAGCAACGCGATGTTTGTCGTCTGGCGCGAAAGCGTCGAGGCGATTCTGGTGATCGGCATCCTGTACGCGTGGATTCGCCGCAGCTCGGGCTCCGGCGTAGGACTGCGCCATCTCCTTTTCGGCACCGCCGCCGGAGTCTTGCTCGCGCTCGCCCTCGGCGCGCTGATGCTGGGATTGCAGAGCCAGCTCGCGGGCCAGGCGCTCGACGCGTTTCAAATTGCCGTGCTGTTCGCCGCTGCGGCGCTGATCGCGCAAATGGTCGCTTGGATGAACTCGCATGGACGCCATCTGCGCCGTGAATTGGAAATCAGCATGACCCGCGCGGCAGAACGCGCCGGCGGCTGGTCCTGCGCGCTCCTCGCCGCGCTTGCCATCGGGCGCGAAGGCGCGGAGGCGGTGCTCTTCCTCTACGGAATCGCTGCCGAGCGCCGCGGCGGCGAGCTCCTCGACATGGCACTCGGCTCGGCTCTGGGCTTTCTGCTTGCGCTAGCCACCGGGGCGCTGCTCGTTCGCGGCAGCCGCTGGGTTCCGGCAAGGCTGTTTTTCCGCGCCTCGAGTGCGCTGCTGCTCCTGCTTGCCGGGGCGCTGGTGGTGACCGGAATCGAGCGCTTGCTCGCGCTGGACTGGTTGCCAGCCCTTGGCGAGCCGCTCTTTGACGTCTCCGCGGTGTTCGACGACGCGGGTACTGCGGGCGGATTGGTGAGCGCCTTCACGGGCTATCGGGCGCGGCCGGCGGGTGTCGTCGTACTCGCATTCTTGATCTATTGGGCGGTGGCGCTGTGGTGGCTGCGGCATGCCGCAAAAGGAGCTGACAAATGAACTCAACGGACTTGGCCGCCGCTCTCCCGTTTCTCGCCGCGCGCAAGCCCTCGCGGCTCTCAAGGCTCGGGGAGTGGCTGAGAGCCCATCGGTACCTGATTTTCGCCGTCCAATGGGCGATACTCCTGTTTTATCTCGTGCTCGCCCTCGTCCCCGCCTTCCTGCCGTTGCCTCAACAGGGCGCAACGCTGCTGAACAATCTGACGCTGTTTGCGCAGTTCGTCTTCTGGGGCATCTGGTGGCCGTTCGTGATGCTGAGCATGATGTTGGTCGGGCGCGTGTGGTGCGGCTGGATGTGCCCGGAAGGTTTCTTGAGCGAGCAGGCGAGCCGCATCGGGCTGGGGCGCACCCCCCCGCGCTGGCTCCGGTGGAGCGGCTGGCCATTTTTTGTTTTCGTCTGCATCACCGTCTACGGCCAATTGGTCACGGTCTACGAGTATCCCAAGGCGTGGCTCCTGATCCTAGGCGGGTCGTGTGTGGTCGCGATGATGGTCGGACTGATCTGGGGCAAGGGCAAGCGCGTCTGGTGCCGCTACCTTTGCCCCGCGAACGGGATCTTCGGCCTGCTCGCGCGCTTCGCGCCCCTGCACTTCCGGACCGATGAGCTCGCCTGGAACCGATTCAAGGCCGAACCCGCCGCGCGCGCCGAACCGGTCGACTGCGCGCCGATGCTCAATCTGCGCCTGGTGAACAGCAACGTTCGCTGCCACATGTGCGCCCGTTGCTCCGGTTACCGCAACGCGATTTCTCTCGCCGGCCGCGCACCGGGGAGCGAAATCGTCTCGCTCACCCGCAGCGACACCAATCCGTGGGAAGTCCGCTTGCTTCTGTTCGGCCTGATCGGCATCGCCAACGGCGCGCTGCAGTGGACCGCATCGCCGTGGCTGGTGAAAGCGAAGATGGCGATCGCCGAATGGCTGGTCGCCAACAATATCTACGGTCCGCTTTCAGACGACATTCCCTGGTGGGTGCTGACGCACTATCCGGAGGTGAACGATGTTTTCACCTGGCTCGATGGCGCCATGGTGCTTGGCTACATCGGTGCAACGTCGCTCGTCGTAGGCGGCTGGATGTGGCTGTGGTTGCGCGTTAGCGCGGCGCTGCTGCGCTCCCCCGGTGATCATTATCGCCTTGCGCACGGATTGGTTCCGCAAGCGGGCATTGGCGTTTTCCTCGGACTCTCCGCGCTCAGCGTCACGGTGCTCGCAGGCGAAGGCGTGCGCATCCCCGGCCTGCCGTTCTTGCGCGGCGCCCTGCTTGCGATCGGCGCTATCGCCGCCCTATGGCTGGGCAGAGAACTCATCGCCCGCTCGGCAGCAGTTCGATCTCGCCGGATTGCGGCCTCGCTCGCCTATGCGGTAGCGGTGGCGGGCGGCGTGGTGCCGTGGGTATTCATGTTCTACCTTTGGTGATCATCCAGAGCCGGAGCATTAAAGTGGCTCTATTGAATTTCAAGTGGGTTAAGCAGAGGACGCATAAAATGGATTTTTTTACAGGAAATTTCTTGATGAAGAAGAAGGTCATGGCACTTGTCGTCGCCGGTGCGCTGGCCGCGCCCGCGGCGGCGTTCGCGCAAGCGAGTAATGTGCAGATCTATGGGCGCGCCAATCTCGGTCTCGACAATTATTCGGCGACCGGTTCGACCGCCGGCGCGGCGGCCGATCTCAAGTCCCGAACCCGCATTTTTGACTCCGGTTCGCGCCTCGGCTTCCGCGGCAGCGAGAATCTCGGCAGCGGCTTGAGCGCAGTGTTCCAGATTGAGTCGGGCGTGAACGTGGACGCGGGCAACAATCTCGGCCAGGCCGGCTTGGTGAACGGCTCGAGCGGCTTTCTCGCTTCGCGCGATTCGTACGTGGGCCTGCAAGGCGGTTGGGGCCGCGTCAGCTTCGGTCGCCAGACGATTTGGAACACGAACGGCGTGGTGGCGCAGAGTGGGTCGAATTACGTGAACACCGAAATTCCGTGGACGCTGGCCGCAACGTTTGGCCGCGTCGCGGGCCCGACGGGACGCACCTCGAACGTGGTGGCCTACAACAGTCCGACTTTCAGTGGTTTCAACGCCACGCTGAGCTATGCTCCCAACTCGGAGGCCGCGGTGGCCGGCGCCAACACCGATGCCAAGATCTGGGGCGCGACGCTGCGTTACGGCGGCGTGGTGAATTTGCTGTGGGACTACGCCTCCAACCAAGCGGCCTCGGGCGGCGCCAACCGCCTGAAGCTAAGCGGCAACAAGCTGGGCGTCGGCTGGCCGTATGCGCCGGGAGCACAGGTTTCGGTGATCTGGGCGCAGCTCAAGAACGAGGGTGTGGCAGGTGCGGCCGGGTTCTCGGCGCTGAACGACAACATCAAGCAGGCGGCCTGGACGCTGAATTGGGAGCACGTATTCGGCAACGTTCAAGCGCTTGCAATGTACGGCAAGCTGAACCGCGCGAGCGGTTGCACGGCACTCAACGGCACGGCCAATGGCTGTGACAACACCGATGCGAAAGCCTACATGCTGGGCCTCAAGTACCTGATGTCGAAGCGAACCGGCATGTACGTGACCTACAACAGGGTTTCCAACAGCGCCAACCAGATCGCAGATTACTCCGCCAATGCCAGTTACGGCGCCGCAGCGGCAATCGGCGCCGGCGCGGATCCACGCGTTTGGGCGATCGGCATGATGCACAACTTCTAACTTGAACTAGAACTTCTCCACCCACGGCCGCAGATCCAGCTCGAAGGTCCAGGCGTCGCGCGGCTGCTGGTGCAACTGCCAGTACGCCTCGGCGATGTGCTCGGGTTTGAGCGCCCCCGCGGGCGGCAACTGCGCCATGCGCTCGGGCATGCGCTCGTGCGTGCGCGGGCTGTCGATCACGCCGTCGATGATCACCGAAGCGACGTGGATGCCCTTGGGCCCCAGTTCCCGCGCCATGCTCTGCGCGACCTGGCGCAGGCCCCCCTTGGCGGCGGCGAAGGCCGCGAACTGGGCGCCGCCGCGAAGCGACGCCGTGGCGCCGGTGAAAATGAGGGTCCCGTGTCCGCGCGGCACCATGTGGCGCGCGGCTTCGCGGCCGACCAGGAACCCCGCATAGCAGGTGAGGCGCCACACTTTCTCGAACATGTCGGCGGGCGTATCGAGGATCGAGGCGCGGTAGATGGCCGCGGCGTTGAATACCGCCATCGATATCGGCCCGAGCTCCTTTTCGACATCTTCGAAGAGCTTGGTCACCGCGGACTCTTCGCGCAGGTCGGCGACGTAGGCCACCCCGCGTCCGCCGGAGCCTTCGATCTGGTCGGCGACTCGCTTGAGCCGCTCGGCGCTCCTCGCAACGAGCGCGGTGGCATAGCCGCCGTGGGCGAAACGCCTGGCGATCGCTCCGCCCAGGCCCTCGCCGACGCCTGCAATCAGCGCAATTTTCGAATTCTTGGTCATGGCGGGACTCTAGTGCCTCTGGTACTGCGTGGCGCCGAAGAGGTTTTCGCGCGCCTGCGCGCTCATCGGCCCCTCGCGGCGCCGATCGGCGAGAACGGCCAAGCCGCGAACGACCGCGGGACGCTCGTTGATGGCGTCGAACCAGCGCTTGACGTTCGGGTAGTCCCCCATCTCCACGCCCTGGCGCTTGTAGGAGCGCAGCCAGGGCATGATGGCGATGTCGGCGATGGTGTATTGCCCGCAGGCGACGTACTCGCTTTGCGCCAGGCGCCGGTCGAGCACCCCGTAGAGGCGGTTCGCCTCGTTGGTGTAGCGGCGAATCGCGTATTCGATCCGCTCCTGCGCATAGCCGTTGAAGTGGTGCGCCTGGCCGAGCATCGGCCCGATCGATCCCATCTGGAACATCAGCCACTGCAGCACCGACCACTTCTCGCGCAGGTCCTCAGGGAGAAACCGGCCGGTCTTGGCAGCGAGATAGATGAGGATCGCCCCCGACTCGAACAGCGAGATCGGCTCGCCGCCCGGCCCCTCGGTGTCGACGATGGCAGGAATCTTGTTGTTGGGGCTGATCTTCAGGAACTCGGGCCGGAACTGTTCGCCCGCGTCGATCGCCACCGGGTGCACGCGATAAGCGAGCCCGGTTTCCTCCAGCATGATATGAACCTTGTGGCCGTTCGGGGTCGGCCAGGTGTAGACGTCAATCATGCGGAGTGCTCCTCTGGCGTGGGGATAAGATCGAGTATACGCGGCGAAGCGCCTCGCTCGTTAGCATTCGCGCCCAACCGGGGCGGGCACGATCTTTCAGCAAGGACACGCGCTTTCCGCCGTCGGTTTGGGGAGCGGGACGGGAAAAGGCTATTTGCGGCGAGCGGCGTCTAATGCAATGCCGACAAAAAGAAGCACTACGGCAAGCATGACGATCCCTACAAGTATGTCCATGGCTATAACCTTCCAATCTCATCGATGCGGCGCTCGATCTGCCGATGGATCAAGAGAATACCCAGGCCAAGCAGCATAGAATAGCTGAAAATAAGAGCCGGCGCCGGCTGGACTTGGGGCCTTCTAATTCGGCGCCCGACCCGCCCGCGCCGGTCCCTCAAATGTCATCCTTGTCGTAGACGACCACCGTCCCGGCGAGCTTGTCGTGCCAGCTCTGCTTGCGCTTGTCGAACGCGATCCACAGGAAGCCGAGGCCCGCAGGCAGCGACGATACGATGTAGGCGAAATAGCGGCCGATCAACTGCTTGGTCGAAGGCGCGCCGCCCGAGGCGGCATCGACAATGCGCGCCGAAATCAGCATTTTCCCCGGCGTAGCCCCGCGAAACCTCCAGAACAGGATCACCGCGACCGCCGGCAATACGTAATTGATGATGACGTCCGCAACACCCTTGGACATACCCGGCGTGGTGAAATAGTCAGGGCCATAGATCCACCACAGCAGGGGAAAGGTGACGACTATGAGGATCAGAATATCGATGATCGCAGCTCCCACCCGCTTCCAGAAACCCACGTACTTGGCGCGCGACAAATCGACTTTGGCGCTCGTGTCCTTGCTTTCCATAGCGTCCTCCTCGGAAGTCCGTTACTTGAAAGCGGGGGCTGGGGCGAAGAGTCGTCGCTCCGAGCCCAGCCTACACCAGCTTCACCAACTGCTTGCCCAAGTTTTCTCCCTTCAACATGCCGATGAACGCGCGTGGCGCATTCTCAAGCCCCTGCGCGATCGATTCGCGGCACTTGAGCTTTCCCGCCTTGAGCCATTCGGCCAGCTCCGCCTTCGCGCGCGGCCAAGAATCGAAGCGGTCGGCGACAATGAACCCCTGCATGCGGATGCGGTTCACCAGGACCGAGCGCAAATTCTTCAGCGCGTAAGGCCTGGTGAGGTTGTATTGCGACACCAGGCCGCAGAGCGCGATGCGCGAAAACGGGTTCATGCGGGCGAGCACGGTGTCGAAGAGTTCGCCGCCGACGTTCTCGAAGCACACGTCGATGCCGTTGGGGGCCGCCGCCTGCAGATCGGCCTGGAGCCGCCCGGCCTTGTAGTCGACGCAGGCGTCAAACCCCAGTTCGCCGGTAACATAGTCACACTTCGCCTTGCCGCCGGCGATTCCGACTGCGCGGCAACCTTTGATTCTCGCGATCTGTCCGGCAGCGCCGCCCACGGCGCCGGCGGCGGCGGATACGACGACGGTCTCGCCCTCCTTCGGCTGCGCAATCTCGAGCAACCCCATCCAGGCGGTCACCCCGGGCATGCCGAGGATGCCGAGATAATACGAAGCCGGGGCGAGCGAAGTGTCTATCCGCGTCAGGGCCGCCGCCTCGGCTGCACCGTACTCCTGCCAGCCGAGCGCCCCCGCGACCATGTCGCCCGTCTTGAACTTCGGCGACTTGGATTCGAGCACCTCGCCGGCGGTGCCGCCCACCATCACTTGGCCCAGCTCCGCCCCCTTGGCGTAGCTCTTGCCCGCGTCCATCCGCCCGCGCATGTACGGGTCGAGAGACAGCCAGTGATTGCGCACCAGCACCTGGCCTTCCGCGGCCACAGGCAGCGGAGACTCGACGAGGCGAAAGTTATCCTCGCTCACCCATCCCCTGGGGCGGCTTGCGAACAGCACCTGGCGGTTCGCCGGCACGATCAGCCTTTGGCGATAAAGCGATCCACGTGATGCTCGCTGTCGCCGAGCCAGAAGTCGATCATCACCAGGCGCTTGGCGTAGTGGCTTGCGGCCAGCTCGTCGCTCATGCCCATGCCGCCGTGCAGTTGGATCGCGGTCTCGGCGACAAAGCGCCCCGACTTGCCGATGTGCACTTTCGCCGCCGACACGGCATGGGCGCGCTCGGCGGCGTCTTTCGAGCCCGCGCGCATCGCCGCCAGATAGGCCATCGACTTGGAAAGCTCGGTCTGGATGAACATGTCGGCCGCTTTGTGCTGGTTGACCTGAAAGCGCCCGATCGGCTGGCCGAACTGCTGGCGCTGTTTCACGTAATCGAGCGTCTGCGCGTTCAGAGCCTCCATCGCGCCTACCGCCTCGGCGCAGAGCGCCGCGGCGCCCTGATCCATCGCCCATTCCAAGGCGCCATAGGCTGTTCCTTCGGCGCCAAGCAGCGCACCCGCCTCCAGCTCCACGCCATCCAGCGTCACATCGGCGGCGCGCAGGCCGTCGATGGTGCGGTAATCGCGAACCGAGAGCCCCTTGGCGCCCTTGTCGACGATGAACAGGCTCACGCCCTTTTCATCGCCCGGCTCACCTGCAGTACGCGCGGAGACGAGCAGCCGGTCTGCTTGCGCGCCGTGCAGCACCACCGCCTTGCGGCCCTCCAGTCGCCAGCGGCTCCCCCGTCTCACTGCGCGCGTCTTGACATCGGCGAGCGACCAGCGCGAGCCCGGTTCGTCGTGCGCAAGGGCAAGCAAGAGCTTTCCCTCGGTCACCGCGGAGAGCATCTGCTTTTGCGCTTCATCTCCGAGCCGCGCCACCAGCCCCCCGCCCAGCACCACGGTCGCCACATACGGTTCGACCATCAGGGCGCTACCTACCGCGTTCATCACGATCATGGTTTCGACCGGTCCGCCGCCAAAACCCCCGTAGTGCTCCGGAAACGGCAGGCCGAGAACGCCCATGTCGGCAAGGGTCGACCATGCCTCGCGCGAATAGCCTTCGGCGAGCGCCTGGATGGCGCGCCGTTTTTCGAAGGTGTATTCCTTCTGCGCAAAGCGCGCGAGCGATTCCTGCAGCAGTCTTTGTTCCTCTGCGAGAGAGAAGTCCATTCCAGTGTCCTTGCTAGAGCCCCAGAACCAGTTGCGCAATGATGTTGCGCTGAATTTCGTTGGAACCGCCGTAGATCGTGGTCTTGCGGTAGTTGAGGTAGTGTGCGGCGAGGGTCATCGCGTCCGCCGGCGCAGCGAGATCGCTCCTGTAATCGAGTTCGCCCGAGGCGGGATCGAAAGGCAGCGCCCAGGCGCCGGCCGCTTCCATCATCAGGGCGGAGAGCGTCTGCTGGATCTCCGAGCCCCTGATCTTCAGGATCGAGGCTTCGGGCCCGGGGGCCTTGCCGCGCGCCGAAGCGACGCGCATCACCGTCATTTCGAGCGCCATCAGCTCGATCTCGACCGCGGCGATCTTCGCCGCAAAGCGGGGATCATCCGCGATCGGGCGCCCGCCGCGCAACTCGCGCCGCGCCAGCGCCTTCAGCAAGGCGATCTCGCGCTTGGAGCCGCCGACGCCGGCGATATTGGTGCGCTCGTAGCCAAGCAGGTATTTCGCGTAAGTCCAGCCCTTGTTCTCTTCGCCAACGCGATTGCCCACCGGCACTTCCACGTTGTCGAACCAGATCTCGTTCACTTCATGCTCGCCATCGAGCAACGCGGTAGGATGCACCGTGATCCCGGGCGTCTTCATGTCGATGAGCAGGAAGGAG
>JACPRN010000047.1 GCA_016189945.1 Betaproteobacteria bacterium | reverse complement strand
GGCGGTTCGCTCGCCGTCGGAGGAAACACCTCGCTGGACGGCACGCTCACCGTCTCCGGCACCGGCAGCACCCAGTTGAACGGCGCTCTGAGCGGCACGGGGAGCGCGAGCGTCGAGGGCGGGACGCTTGCGATCAACGGAGCGACCTCGAGCCTCGCCAACGTGAGCCTGTCCGGGGGTACCTTGACCGGAACGGGCAATCTGACTATCAGCAACAGCTTCGCGAAGACCGGCGGCACGATCGGCGGCACCTTCAGCGGATTGTCGATCACCCAAGCGAGCGGCAACCTCGCCCCGGGAGCGCTGGCGGTCAACGGCCCGGTGTCGCTCACCGCCAGCGCGGGTGCGCTCGCCCTGGATTCGATTTCCGGGACATCGATATTTGGCAAAGCTGCCGGCGGCAATGTGACGCTCAACAGCGGCACCGCGCTCGCCGCTTCCGGAACAAGCGACGCATTGGTTCTTGCCGCCTCGGGCAATTTCGTCAACAACGCGGGCGCCACCGCGCTCTCGGCTCCCAACGGCCGCTGGATCGTATATTCGACCAATCCGAGCGCAGACACGAAAGGGGGTCTCGCCTACAACTTCAAGCACTACGGGCTTGCATACAGCGGAAGCGCCTATTCCGGCCCAGGCAGCGGCAACGGCTTCATCTACAGCGTCGCGCCCAGCGTCACGCCCAGCCTCACGGGAACGGTGAGCAAAGTGTACGATGGCACGACTGCAGCGACGCTCGCGGCGAGCAACTTCGCGGTCTCGGGCGCGCTCGACGGCGATACTATCGCGCTCGACAATCCAACGACTGGGAGCTACGCCGACCGGCACACCGGTTCGAGCAAGAGCGTCTCCACAACGGTCGCGCTGACGGGCGCGAGCAACGGCGCTGCAACCGTCTACGGCTACCAGCTCGCGAGCACCACCGCAAGCGGCGCGGTCGGCGAGATCACGCCGAGACCGCTGCTGCTCTCGGCCGCTCCCGACAGCAAGGTCTACGACGCCACGACCAACTCGACCGGGACGGTCACTGCCGCCGGCCTCGTCGGCGAAGACAGCTTCACTTCGGCCGGGCAGGCGTTCGATTCGAAAAACGCCGGAGCCCGCACCTTGTCCGTCAACTCCGGCTACAGTGTCAGCGACGGCCATCCGGTGGCTGCCGGCTCGAACTACGCTGTTACCACGGCGACCGCGAGCGGCAGCATCACGCCTTTCGGCCTGAGCGTGAGCGGAGTAACGGCCAAGAACCGCGTCTATGACGCGAGCACCGCTGCGCCGCTCGATTCCACTGCGGCTTCCCTGGTCGGCGTGTTTGCGGGCGATGCCGTCGCGCTCAACATCGGTAGCGGCAGCTTTGCCGACAAGAATGTCGCCACTGCGAAGCCGGTGACGGTCACAGGTACCGCGCTTTCCGGCGCCGACGCGGGCAATTACACGGTCGCCAACCCCACCGGACTTTCCGCGGATATCACCAAGGCCCCGCTCGCGGTGAGCGCCGCGGGGGTCAATCGCACTTACGACGCGACGACCGGAGCTACCGTCAATCTCGCGGACAACCGCTTCGCCGGCGACGCGCTCGCGCTTGCCTACGGCTCGGCGGCATTCGCGGACAAGAATGCCGGCACCGGCAAGCCCGTCAGCGTCAGCGGCATCACCGTGACGGGCACCGACGCGGGCAACTACAGCTTCAACACTGCGGCTACGGCGACTGCGAACATCACGCCGGCAGCGCTGACCGTGACTGCGAGCGGTGTCAATCGCAACTACGACGGCACCACGATCGCGAGCGCCAACTTATCGGATAACCGCTTTGCCGGCGACGCGCTAACACCGACCTACGCCTCTGCGGCGTTTGCGGACAAGAACGCCGGCACCGGCAAAGCGGTTACGGTGAGCGGCATTGCCTTGAGCGGCGCAGACGCCGGCAATTACGCGCCGGCGAGCACCAGCGCGAGCACGACAGGGAACATCACCGTGCGCCCGCTTTCGACCTGGACCGGCAGCGCGAACAGCCTCTGGAGCAATCCCGCCAACTGGGATGCCCTCCCCGACGGCTCGAACGTGCTCGCGGTTTCCATTCCTTCGGGCAGCGGCCAGGTGATCTACGATGCCACCGCCGGGAGTACGAACCTGCAAAATCTCAACAGCGCGCAGACTCTCGCCTTGGCCGGCGGAACGCTCGCCATCGGCGGGGCCTTGAGCACCACCGGGTATGCGCAAAGCGGCGGCGCACTCGCGGGCAACGGCACCTTGAACGTCAGTGGCAGCTTCAGCCAGACCGGCGGCACGATCGCCGTTGGCGGAACCGCGGCGATCACGCAAGCGACGGGCAACCTGCAGGTCGGCAGCCTCTCCGCGCCGGCGGTGATGCTCACGGCGCAGAACGGGGCGATCACCCAGAGTGCGCCGCTTGTTGCGTCGTCGCTGATCACCCAGTCGCTCGCCGGGACTTCGCTCGCCGACGCGGGCAACAGGATCGGCAGCTTCAGCGCAACCAACAGCGGCAGCGGCAATGTCGTGCTCACCAACAGCGGAACGCTCACGATTGCCGGTATCGGCAACGCGAACGGCAATATCACCGTGGACAACACCGGTGCCGTGACCACGACGGGCGCGATCAGCGCGCCCAACGGCTCGGTGTCGATCCAGGCCGGAAGCCCGCTCGCGATCGGCACGGGCGGAGTTTCTGCCGGCGGCAGCATCTCGCTTGTTGCGGGGGCGACTTCCGCTTCCAACGATCTTCTGACCATCTCAGGACCCATCAGCACCACCGCCAGCACGGGTTCGGTCACGCTGTTCGCCGCGGACGGCATCAGTCAGAGCGCAAACGTTAGCACCGGGGGCTGCGGCGTTACGGCGACGGCGCAAGCAGGCGACATCGTGATGGCGCTGGGTGCGACGACCAGTACCAACGGCGGGGCCATCGCTTATGCGGCGCCGAGCGGGAACATCGTCCTGACCAGCCTGAATGCGGGAAGCGGCGCGGTGAGCGTGGATGCCGGCGGCAACATCACTGTGGCAGCGGGCTTTGACGGCGCCAATTTGATCGGTGAGAGCGCGCTCATTGCGGCGCGCGGCAACGCCTACCTGAGCACGCAGGTTTCCTCGTTGGTAGAGAAGATCGAGGGCGATTACGCCATCCGGGACGTGATTACCGGCAAGGTGAACACCGGCGAGGAGGTGTTGGAGATCCAGCCCAAGGCGACTGTACTGGTGGCGAGCCAGGTCGTGACCACGATCGTGGCAGCCTCGGAGCAGAAACCGGCCAAGGCAGCCGCGGAAACAGCGCCGCCGCCTGCGCCGGTGCCGTCGAGTATTAGCCCAACCGGTCTGCTGACGCTGACCGACACCGGCATGACCATCGGCGGTACCGAGGGGACGTTTGGCGGCAGCCTGACTCCGGCTGCGGCGGCTCCCGCTCCAAGCGCCGAAGGCGAGAAACCCGCCGTTGAGAAGACCGCGGCAATCAAGCCCATCGAGGACAAGGCGGCCGAGGCGAAGAAGGAAGAGGCGAAGAAAGACGAGGCCAAGAAAGACGACGAGAAGAAGAAGAAAGAACAGGAAACCACGGCGAAGAAAGAAGACAAGAAGGCCGCAGCCAAGAAGGCCCCGGTATGCAACTGAGCCGAGAAACGACGATGTCCAAACACGCGATCACGCTGGCCGGGCTGCTGCTCGCGGGGACGGCTTTTCCGGGCGGCTTCGTCCATGCGGCGGGCACGGTGGGCCAGATCACGCATCTGTCGGGACTTCTCACGGTCAAGCGCCCTGACGGCACCAGCAGGGTGCTGGCGGTGAAGTCCGAAGTGGGCGAGGGTGATACCCTCACCACCGAGCAGGAAACCTATGCGCGGATCAAGTTCGCCGACAACGGCGAAGTGGTGCTGCGGCCGGGCACGCAGCTCAAGGTCGAGGCCTATGCGTTTGATCAGGCCAAGCCCGAATCGGACAACGTGGTGCTGAACATGCTCAAGGGAGGCTTGCGCGCGGTCACAGGCCTCATCGGCAGGCGCAGCCGCAACTCGGTCAATTTCGCTACCGCGACTGCCACCATCGGCATTCGCGGCACCCATTTCGGGGCGCTCTTGTGCCAGAACGACTGCCTCGGAGTGCCCACCATCACCGGCAAGCCGCCGGAAAACGGACTGCACGTGGATGTCACCGACGGGGCCATCGTGGTGCAGAACCCCGCCGGCCAGCAGGTGATCGCAAGCGGCCAGTTCGGCTTTGTTCGCAGCGCGACAACGGCGCCGGTGATCGTACCGCCGCAGCAGGGAATCCAGGTGACCATGCCGGTCGCCATCAGCCGCAATGCCGGCGCCGGCCGCGGCGTGGGCAAAGCCAAAGAGAACGAGTGCGCGGTGCAGTAGCGCAAGCCCGGCGAGGCGGTACCGACAAGCCCGGCTTTGCCTTTCTTCAATCTCGTGTTTTGGCGCAGTTGCGCCTTTGCAACTGCGCCAAAACACGAGACCAATGCAGCGCCGAAATCTCTGCCGGAATCCTCAGCCGCGCAAGCCGCTGAGGCGCCATTCGCCGCTCACCCTCCCCGCGCAAGCGGCAGCACGATGCGCGCGGTCAAGCCCCCGCCTGAGCGCGCGAGCAGATCGAAGCGCCCGCCGTGGGCGCGCACGATGCGATCGACGATCGCCAACCCGAGCCCGGAGCCGCTGTGGCCGCTCCTCGACGCCTCCAGGCGCGTGAACGGCTGCTTCAGACGCTCGGCTTCTCCCTCCGGGATTCCGGGGCCGCGGTCGTGCACTTCGAGCACCGAATTCCCGCGCTCCTCGCGCGTGGTCAGCTTCACCTCGCCCCCGCCGTAACGCAGCGCATTGTCGATGAGGTTCGAGATGGCGCGGTGCATGGCCTTGGGCTTGAGCGGGATCGGCGGCGTGGGGTTGCAGTCGGCCGCAAGCGCGTGGCCGAGCTTCATGTGATGGTCGGCGCTCGCCGCGGCGAGCGAGGAAAGCTGCGCCAGCTCGGGAGCCTCGCCGCCGTCGGCGCGCGCAAAATCGAGAAACTGCTCGATGATGCGGTCCATCTCCTCGATATCGGCGTTCATCCCCTGGCGCATCTGCTCGTCGCCGCCGCTCATCTCCAGGCCCAGCCGCAGGCGCGCAAGCGGCGTGCGCAGATCATGCGAGACGCCGGCGAGAATCAGCGCGCGGTCCTCGTCCAGGCGGGCGAGACCGCTCGACATCTGGTTGAATGCGCGCGAGAGCGTGCGGATCTCATCGGGCCCCGATTCCGGCAGCGGCGCGGGCCGCCTGCCCTTGCCGATCTGCGCCGCGGCCAGAGCGAGCGCCCGCAAAGGGCGGTTGATGCGCGTGACGATGAAATAGGCCGCCAGGAGCGACAGCGCGAGCGCCAGAGTTCCCCACCCGAGCCACTGGATCGCGATCGGGCGCTCCAGCCGCTCGCGCGGCACGCGCACCCAGTATTCGTCGTCGTCGATGCGAAAGGTCACCCAGAAGCCGCGCAGGCCTTCGCGGCTGGAGGCAAAGCGCGTCTCCTGCCCAAGCTCCTCGCGCACCCGCTCGCTCACCAAGCGCAGCAGCGGCCGGTCCGAAAGCGCGACGATTGATTCTCCATCCTCCGAGGGATAAACCTGAATTGCCTCGCGCTGCGCCAGTTCCTGCAGCAGCTCGCGGCGCTTCTCGGGCTGTGCGGTCACGAGCGCCGCGCGCGTGAGGTTTACGACCGAGACCATGTTCTGCGCCACCTGGCGCGCGCGCGGCTCGATTTCGTACGCCCGGAAGATTTCGAACCATGCCGCGGTGGTGAGCACCACGAGCGCGGCGAGCAGCAGGAAAGTGCGCCACAGCAGGGAGCGCGGCCGCAGCCTCATTTCGCCTGGCTGCCTCCGTCGGGGACGAAGACGTAGCCGAAGCCCCACACGGTCTGTATGAATGCCGGCCTGGCGGCATCGCGCTCAATGAGCTTGCGCAGACGCGACACCTGCACGTCGATGGAGCGGTCGAACACGTCGTATTCGCGGCCGCGCGCGAGCTCCATCAGCTTGTCGCGCGACAGCGGCGTTCGCGGATGGGTCACCAGCACCTTGAGCAGGGCGAATTCGCCGGTGGTGAGGGAAACGGTCTTGCCGTCGCGCTCCAGGGTTCGCGTGGCGAGATTGACCGTCATGCCGCCGAAGGACACCGACTCGGCGCTGGCCGCGGGCGCCCCGGGCGGCAGCGGCGCGGCGCGCCGCCGCAGCACGGCGTTGATGCGCGCCACCAGTTCGCGCGGATTGAAGGGCTTGGGAAGGTAATCGTCGGCACCCATCTCCAGGCCGATGATGCGGTCGACTTCCTCGCCTTTGGCGGTGAGCATGATGATCGGAATCGCGTCATTCGCGCCGCGCAGCCGCCGGCACACCGAGAGTCCGTCCTCGCCGGGGAGCATCAGGTCGAGTACCAGGAGGTCGAAACGCTCGCGCGCCAGGACCTTGTCCATGCTCGCCGCCTCGGCCACGGCCGACACGGCAAAGCCCTGCGCGCTCAAGTAGCGCTGCAGCAGGTCGCGCAAGCGCAAGTCGTCATCGACGACCAGGATCCTGGGTTTGTGCTCCGACATACCGCTATGGTAGCCGGCAAGCCGCCGCGCTCAAAGCGAGGCGTAACAATTGGTTACCCAGGCCGCAATGGAAACAATTTCTTACAGACAGGACGCCGGCCTACACAGATCATTCACGTGTGGACTTTATCTTATTGCGGGTGGTCTGCCGGGCGATGGCGCCGCGGGCGCGATCCGCGGCATAATGACCGGCAGGCCGCAGGGCGATAGTCACCGCCGCGAGGCGGCAACGGCGGGCTTGAGAGCCCGAAAAGGAGGACCCGTGAAATTCCGGACCGTAGGCATGCTCGCGATTCTGCTGGCGGCGTGCTGGCCGGTGCAGGCGCAGCAGCAGCAGGGCGGCCAGCGTGGAGGACAGGCTGCCCCGCCGGGCTGGTTCGCCCCGCCGCGCGGCGCCTCCGGTGCGCCGGAACGTGCGCGCGAACACGAGCGCATGTCGCCCGAGGAACGCCGTCAATTGCGGCGCGACGTGACTCAGCACGGGCGCGAGGTCTACCGCGAGCGGCCCGAGCGCGGCGGCTCGGAAAAAAGAGGGCGCAGGTGAGACGCGGGGTCAGACCCCCTTTTTGAGCGTCGTTAAGCGAGGTCAACCGAAGTCCGAGAAGCGCTGTCGGACGCCGTGATCCTGCATCTCCGGGGTGTTTTCGCGGCAATTCTACACAACTCCCCTAATGAGCATTGCGGCCAAACCCTACTACGAGGGCGGGGCTGCATTGTCTAGACTGCGGCATTGCTCACCAAGCGTGGGGTTCCCCGCCTCGCGAGAGGTGCCGATGAGCGCACTGATCCACACCCAAGCTCAGAATGCCGTGGCGCACGTGAAGTCGCCGAGATGGCGTTACGTCTACTACGTGCTCGCGGCATTCGACCTAGTGACGGTTTCCGCCGGCCTGTATCTCAACCACCGGATCATGGGCATCTACACGCGCTCGGTCGAGGTGAATCGCGTCTGGGCGGAACGCGTTGCGGCGTATTCAAACCTCGGCGAGCTGGCGGCCGACGTCAACCGGCCCGGAAACGACGTTTTCGATAACCGAAACGTCGCCAAGGAATCGGCGGAAATGCGTGCCGCCGAGCAGATCTTCGACCTCACGCTCGCGAAGCAGCGGCGCGAGCTGGAATCCAATCTCGATTCGCAGGTCGCGGTGCCCCTGCTTGCGCGCCTCGATGGCATCGCCTTCGCAAAGGCCGACATGGTCGACGAGGCCGGACGGATATTCGATTATTTCCAGAAGGGGCGTCCGGACCTGGCGGGCGAGCGCATGGCGACCATGGACCACAAGTACGCTAGCCTGAACACGGCGCTGCTCGAGCTTCGCCGCGCGGTCGGCGCAATCCAGGAGCAGAATTTCAATCAACAGACGGCCGCCGCCGCGAACATCCAGAAATTCGAGTACGTCATCGGCTTTTCGATCCTGCTGATGGTCCTGGGCGCGACCTTCTACGGCCACAAGATCGCGCGCCAGATGCAGTCGGACGCCGAGGAGAGGGAACGCCACCTGGACGCCCTCCAGGAGGCGGAAGCGCGCACGCGCGGAATTCTGGACACCGCGGCCGAAGGCATCGTCACGTTCGATCCGCACGGCCGGATCCTGTCGTTCAACAAGGCCGCCGAACAGCTTTTCGGCCACGACGCCGCTGAGGCCATCGGCCTGGATATCGGCTCGATGATAACGGCGTTGGCGGAGAGCCTCGGGCTGCCGGGCCCCAGCCGCGAGCGCGGCTCGCCTGTGCGTGCTCCCTGCGTGCTGGGCAGCCAATGCATCGGAGATCCCCGCTTGTGCAAGCTCTTCGGGCGCAACTCGGCGGGTCCCTGCATTCTGGGTGGCGACAGTGTCGGGAAGCGCCGCGACGGCTCGGATTTTCCCCTTGAGCTTTCGGTGAGCAGGCTCAGCGTCGGCGCGGTGCCCATCTTTACCGCCATCGTCCGCGACATGAGTGATCGGCGCAAGGCCGAGGAGGCGCTGCGCGTCGCCGAGACCGCCCAAGCGGCCAACCGCGCGAAGTCGCAGTTTCTCGCGAACGTGAGCCACGAGATACGCACGCCCATGAACGGGGTGCTTGGGATGGCCGAGATGCTGCTGGACACCGAACTCACCCCGGTGCAGCGGCGTCTCGCCGAAACGGTTCATCGCTCGGGCGAATCGCTGCTCGAGATCATCGACCGCATTCTGGACTTCTCCAAGATCGAAGCGGGCAAGCTCGAACTGGAATCGATCGACTTCAACCCGCGCGAATTGACCCAAGAAGTGAGGCAGTTGATGGCCGAGGGCGCAAACAAGAAAGGGCTGGACCTCATCTGCCGGGTGGCACCAGAGGTTCCCGCTGCGGCGCGTGGCGCGCCATTCCGATTGCGGCAGGTTCTGACAAACCTTGTCGGCAATGCCATCAAGTTCACCGATCGAGGCAGGGTTGCAGTCCAGGTGTCAAGGGTTGACGCTGCCGATCACGCTGCGGACACTGCCTTGGACCGGCCTTCCTCCGAAGGCGCGATCTGGCTTCATTTTTCGGTCGTGGACACCGGCGTCGGCATCGCCGAGTCGGCCCAGGAGCGCGTGTTTCACGCCTTCACGCAGGCCGACAGCTCGACCACGCGGCGCTATGGCGGCACCGGCCTCGGGCTTGCCATATCCAAGGAACTGGTCGAAAAAATGGGGGGGCGGATCGGCGTGCGCAGCACACCGGGGCGGGGGTCCGAATTCTGGTTCACGGTGCGGCTCGCTCCGCCGTTGCGGCGCGCGCGCCTGCCGGCGCGAACTCCAGGCGATCCGAACCGCCCCTGCGCGTTTAGCGGCGTTCGAGTGCTGCTCGCCGAAGACAACCCGGTCAACCAGGACGTGGCCCGAGCGATGCTCGAGTCCCTCGACTGCGAGGTGCATATAGCCGAAAACGGCGCCAAGACCCTTGCCGCCTTGGAAAAGGAACAGTTCGACATCGTGCTCATGGATCTCCACATGTCGGAGATGGACGGATTTGATGCGACGGCGCAAATCCGCGCCCGGCGGCTGCTGCGTCCGCGGCAGCTGGCGGCGGCTGCAGAGCCTGTGCGCCTGCCGATCATCGGGCTCACCGCGAGCGCGATCAAAGGCGACCGGGAATTGTGCATCGCCGCCGGAATGGATGACTATCTCGCCAAGCCCATCCGGCGCGACGCGCTGCGGCAAGTCCTCGGGCGATGGGTGTTCGGCCGGAGCGCCGGCAGCGTATCTGGTGAGGGACATGCGGACGAGGCGCAGGCGAGCGCTTCCGGCCGTGCCGCCGCGAGTGCCCACATGAGCAGCCGCGGCCGCGTCATGATCGTCGACGACGACCCCGGCATGCGCTCCTGTCTCAGTCAAATGCTGGAACATGCGGGTTTCGAAGTCGAGGCGGCCTCGGATGGCAATGCGGCGCTCGCAGCCTGCCGGACGCAGCCGCCCGATGCGCTGGTGTCCGATGTGTCGATGCCGGGCCTGGATGGCTTCGCGCTCGTCTCGCATCTGCGCGCCGACGCGCGCACGGCTGCGATCGCCGTGCTGCTGCTCTCCGGCCGGGACGGCGAAGATTCGCGCCTCGACGGACGCGCGGCCGACGGCTATCTGGTCAAGCCGGTGGCGAGGCGCGAGCTGGTGGCCCGGGTCGAGGGCGCGGTTCGTCTGGCGAAGTCGCGCCGGGGGGGAACGCTGCGCGATGAAACGGACTCGGGAGGTCTTCTTTTCGGCGGCACCTGAAGGCCCCATCATCCAGAATCACGTGATTCCCGCGGCCTGTTCCGCAGCAAACAATTCGTTCAAGCTTTGGTTGACTTCCTTTCCGGAAAAGCGAGCGCGCCTGCCGGTTGGAGCCAAGGACTCCTCGTAGAAGAATGCGGGCAAGCCGTCATCCTCCGGCGCAAATCCCACCGCTCGATTGAACTCGCGCTCCATGAGGAGAGCGTCAATCCCGAGTTTTCGAATCGCGCGGGGCTCAATCTCGGTACCATGAATGTGGTTGATCGTTTCGGCAAGCAATTCGTGGTTGGCATCGGTCACCGAGCGTCCGAAAGCGCACAATCCCAGCGAGTCCGCCACGGCAGTATTGACCTGCGAATTGAAACTGACGAGGGCCAATTCCGGCAACGTCTTTCCCTTGCTGTCGAACGCCGGTACGTTGCCGGTGGTGTGGTCTGCGCCCTGCGGGGTGGTCATCATGGAAATGCCGGTTACCTCGACGATCCTGGGATCATGGGCGCTCAATGCCTGATGCTTGATGACCGGCACGCGCCTCGCTCCGTAATGCAGACCGACCTTCTCGGCACCGCGCGCCAGGATGCGGCCGCGCTCGGTTCCCCGGCGGATGTCGTTCAGCGCTTCGACGATGAAGGCGATGTCGCCGAATCGACCGTATCCCGCATCCATCAGGATCGCGATGGTCGCACCGGTTTCAATCGTGTCCACCCCGAGATCGTTGGCGATGGCGTTCAACCGGGCGATATCATCCGGTTCGGTCAGACCCAGGTTGGTCCCCAGCATCACGATGTTCTCGTAATCCAGGTGCGACACCACTTCCTTGCCATCCGGATCCACGTACACGTTGCCGCACTGGATTGCACAGCCGCCCATGCACGTGTGCGCGGTCTTGCCGCCGCGCCCCATGTTTTGCCGCCGGATGAATTCGCCGCCGACCTTCAGCGGCTCCGCGCCTGGCTCGACCAGGCGGCCGCTGCTGAAATTACGAAGCGGCAGGCCGCCGGTGTAGTTGAAAAGGTCCGCCACGAACGCCGTCCCCAGCTCGCGCAGGGTTCTTACGGCATCCTGCTCGTTGATCTTGCCTGCGTAGGAGCGAATGTTCTCGAAGGCTTTTTTCTTGTCGTGCAGTTCGGGTATCTTGTCCAGGTCGGCGACGATGGCCTTGACTCGCTTGTTGCCCATGACCGCGCCCACACCCCCGCGCGCCGCGAGCCGCGAGGGGCGGCCTTCCACGTCGCTGAATGCGATTCCCGAGACGATGCCGCAGTATTCGCCTACCGGTCCGCACAAGGAGAAGCTGGTCCTTCTCCCGTAGATCTCCCGAATGAGCGCCGCGGCCTCGTTGTTGCCCTTGCCCATCAAGGGCTCGGCCGAGTCGAACCTGATCGACCCGTCCTTCAGGAGGTGGATGACCACCCAGCCATCGGACCTGCCTTGCAGCGTCAATCCCGCGATGCAAAGATGCCCCAACGCGGTGCCGAAGGTACCCCCGCTGTTGGCTTCCTTGACGCCCCCGGTCAGCGGGCTCCTGCAGCCAACGCTGATCCGTCCGCCATTGGAAAAACCGACCCCCGCGAACGGACCCGCGGAGAAAATCAGCGGGTTGGCGGGTGACCACGGATCGACCCGGGCGATGCCGCCGGCAAGCAGCGTCTTCGCGATCAGGTAACGGCCCGACTCGATGATGGCTTCGCCATGGAGTTCCGCCGTTTCGACGGCATGCCGTGCGAGATCTATGTGAAGATACTTTTTCACGTTCGATCAGCCTTCGCCCAGGCGCAGAAATGCGGGCCGCCCGGAATGATCTGCGTTGACTGAAGCTCGCCGGTCTTCGCGTAGTCGCCCTGCAAGGCCCATTCGGCCTTGCGCACGTCCTCTTCGTGCCAGTAGCCGAGATTGCGGCCGAAGTACGGCTCCTTGAGCTTCAGTTCGGGCAGGCCCTCCTCGCGCCACATTTGCGCTGCCCGCTCCATGAATTCACGCTTGGGCAGGGACACCGGCGGCAGCGGCCACTTCATGGTCGCATCCATGAGCAAATACGATTGCGTGGGCGGATCCGGGACGTAATCCTCTCGCGCCGCTTCCAGCACCTCCATGGGAGCGAGCGACACATCGGTCAGCCTGCTCGCGGGCCGGCTGACGATGCGCGCATCGCGGTGCGGCTGAAAGCGCGTCGAGAAAGCCCAGACGACGGAATCGAAGTCCTCCGGATCGATGTCCTCGTTCACCGCAATGATGATCTTGCTGTCGGGGCGATGCTTGAGTATCGCCTCGAGTATTCGCCACACCTCCTCGGTCGGAGTGTCCTGGGCCACCTGGACCACGGCGTATTGCATGGCGTTGGACATCTCCACGATGGAGAACCTGCGCACCGCGTCGAACCCGGCCACATCGCGCAAATGCCTGTAGGTCGATGCGGAATTCCCCAGGCACCTGATCTTGCTGCTTTCGCTGGGCTGGAACTGGCTGATCATGCCGAGAAGCACGGGGTCCCTGCGGTGCGTGATGCACTTGACGGTGAAATAGGGCCGCGGCTGGGTGAGCGACATGTAGCCGATCGCCTCCCCGAAGGGACCTTCGTTTTCAAGCTCGCCGGTGGCGATTTCGCCCTCGATGACGATCTCGGCATGAGCCGGCACTTCGAGGTCCACCGTCTTGCACTTGACGATCTCGAGCGGGGCTCCGGCCATGGCGCCGGCCATGGTGAATTCGTCGACGTCGGCGGGATAGTCGACCGACGAGCAATAGCCGACGGATGGAGGTCCGCCGATCACGATCGCCGCCTGCAGCGGCTCGCCCCGCTCGCGCGCCTTGTTCCAGTGGACGGCGATCCCGCGCCGCGGGCTGCAAAAATCAAGTCCGGTCTTGGTCGGCGACTTGAGCAGCGCGCGGTAGGTGCCCACGTTGCGGACGCCGCTCTCCGGATCCCTGGTTACCCAGAAAGGCGCCGTGAGCGCGGGCCCCGGATCATAGCCCGGCGTGAAGATCGGAACCGGAAATTCCTCCAGGCCGCCGTGTTCGAGGAGACTGTCGCCCATGTGCACCTCTTCGTGCACCGGTGCGTTGTCCACCAGCCTGGGCTCGATCGGATTTGCTTCGGTCTGGGCCCGCTTGTGCATGATTTCTTCGGGCCTGCACATCAGGCCCAGGGCGTAGATCTGTTCGCTTCCGCCCAGGGCGCCCAGCAGCACGCTGCCCCGGTAGCGCCTGCCTTTGACGTCAGTGATGTTGTCGAAAACGAAGGCGGTGCGCTCGGCTTCGGGCAAGCCGCGGAACTGGAGATTCACGAAAGGCACCAGTTCCGTGTCCTTGTTCACCAGGCGCTTGATCCGGCGCAGCTTGCCGTTTCGGTCCAGGGCTTCGAGATATTCCCGGATGTCTTTGTAATAAGCCAATTTGGATTTCTCCGTGGAAACTACCGGCCGGCGCCTACTTGGTCCGGCCCTTGAGGTCCTTCGCCGCGCTGGTCCATCGGGCGAGACTGGCCTGGAAGAACGGGCCGAATTTCGCCGGCGGCATACCCACCCCGCTCGCTTCGCCCGCATCGTAGCCGATCGAAGCGTATTGCTTGTGCAGGCCATCGGACTTGAAGACGAGCGACAACTCGCCGTAGATCCTGTCGATGATCGGCGCGGGTAATTGCGCCGGTGCAAACAGACCGATCCAGGTGAGAAACTGGAAATCCACCCCCGCTTCCGACATGCTCGGAACGCCGGGAACGCCGGCGGCTCGCCTGGCACCGGTGACCGCGAGCGCGCGCAGCTTTCCGGCCTTGATCTGCGACAGCGCCGGACCCAGGGTCACCACGACCAGCGGCACCTCGCCGGCGATTGCGGCGGTGATCGACGGACCGCTGCCCTTGTACGGAATGTAGACGATATCGATCCCGGTCTGTTTCTTGAACAGCTCGGTGGCCACGTAAAAGGGCGGCGCGCCCGCTCCGTAGGAGAGCGATCCGGGTTTGGCATTGGCGAGGGCGATCAGCTCCTTGATCGATGTCGCCGGCACCGATGGGTGCACGGCGAACACCATCGGGTCGGAAACGAGCATCGTGATCGGCGTGAAGTCCTTCGCCGGATCGTAGGGCAGACGGCCGTACATTTCGGGATTGAAAGTCATCGCCGAAACCAGCAGCGTATGGCCGTCGGGGGCTGCCTTGGCGACGTATTCGGTGGCGATCATGGCGTCGGCCCCGGGCTTGTTTTCCACGATGGCCGGCTGTCCCAGCCGCTCGCCAAGTTTAGGCGCGATGATGCGCGCGAGGATGTCGTTGGCGCCCCCGGGCGGATAGCCGACGATGATCCTGATCGGCCGGCTGGGATAGGTTTGCGCCGCCGACTGGACACAGGCCAGGGCGAGCGCCAAGGCTGCGAGCGTCCGAAAGAAGCTCCGTGCAATTCTCATCATGCATCCTCCATCTGCGTGACTTTCACCCGCACGCACAGGTCCAGGCTCAGGTTCGCCGGACTCGCGTGATCCCAATCGAGTTCCAGCAATTCGTTGAAGAATACGCCTTTGCCCTTGGCCACGGGCATGCCGTCGCCCCAATGGCCCGCGCACGCGGCGATTCCCAACCCTTCGGGATGAATCGCCTGGGTGAGATGCGCCCGGCCTTTCACCTTTTTCCCCCTCTCGGTCTCCACCTGCACCAGCGCGCCGTCGCGCAGCCCTTTTTGCCTGCCGGTGTCGGCGTTGATGGCGATGGTGTAGGAAAAGGGATCGAGGCGCGCGGCCTCATCGAGCCAGGGGTTCTCCATCGTAAAGCTGTTGGTGTGAATCGTGTCGCGATAATAGAAAGCGTACAGGTCGAATCCCGGCGACTTGCAGAGGTGCGAAGGGCAGGGCAGAAATTCGGGCAGCGGCTGGTAATACTCGCGCGGGATCTTCAGCCCGCGCGGCTCGCAGATGGCCGCGATTTTCTCTCCGGCTGAGCGCATGAACTCGAGGTAGATCGGCACGCGCACATCGACGAACGCTCGCCAATACACTTCTTCGGGCCGCTTGGGCCATTTGATGACGCCGTGCTCCTTGAACCAGTCGAGCCCGCGCGCCGCGCCGAAAGCGCTTTTCAGATCGGCGTCGCAGACCTCTTCCCACGTGTAGCGGCGATCTCCCTGCAGGCGATATTCAGGGGCGAGATTCAAGGAGGCGTTCAGGGCGGCGTTCACGTCGGCGCGCAAACCGATGCGGTCCGCCAGTTCGAACAGCACGTCCTGGAAGCGGCGCTGCTCGCCCTCCGGTTCGAGCACCGGCTGGCGGATCGGCCAGCACCATTCGCCCATCCCCGCGGGCAGGCTGAAGATGAAGGGATAGTTGGAACGCGAATCGATCGACTGGAGGTAGCTGCAGTCGGGCAGCACGATATCGGCAAAGCGCGTGGTTTCGGTCTCGAACAGGTCGATCGACACCATGAACTCGTATTGCGCAAGCGACCTCGCCACCGTCTCCCGGTTTGCGATGCTCATCAGCAGATTGGCGCCGAAGTTGAGCATCACCTCCGGGCGGTAGCCGAGCTCGAGCCTTTCCCACAAATCTTCCCGGTCGTCGGAATCGAGGAACGGCGTGTGCCGGGCGGCCACGAACAGATCGTTCAAGGCCATGTTCTGCGGCAGGCGCGGCTCGGCGAGGGGATAGGGATAGTGGTGTCCCATCCAGATGCCGACCGTCATCAGGCCGTCGGGTCCCGCCTTGGGAACGTAGCGCAGCCGGCCGGTTTCCGGATAACCCTTGCAGGCCGGATTGAATCCCAGGCAGCCGCCCACCACGTCGCAGGCGCCCACCAACTGGTTGAGCAAATCGATGGCGAAGAAGTTGTACACCGAATTCATGTGGCCCTGCGCGCCGCGGAAGGCGACCGCGGCGACCGGCCGGTAGGGCAGGGTCGTCCCTTCGACCACGATGGTGCTGCCGATGCGCGCTTCGCGGCCGAACTCGGCAGCGAGGCGGCGGATTCTGGCTGCCGGAACCGTGGTGATTTCCTCGCTCCACTCCGGAGTGAATTTCCCCAGGTGTTCCTTCAGCTTCTGGAAAGCGGGCTGGCAGCGGACGCCGTTCGCCGCGAAATCGCCTTCCAGGGCCGTCTCGGCGGGATCGGCATCGCCGTAGGGGAGCGCCGCGCCGGCCGCGTGGTCCCAGACGAGCGGCTTGCCCGAAGCCGGGTCGCGCGCGTAGAGCTGGTCGGGTCCGATCAGGTAGGGCGCGTTGGTCTTCGCCTGCAGTTAAGTCTGGTAGATGAGGATGTGTTAATTGACCAGGACCTGGCACATCGCCAGCGCCAGCGCGCCGTCGGTACCGACGCGCAGCGGCACCCATTCGTTTGCTTTTGCAGCGGCGAAGTTGCACATCGGATCGACCACCACGAGCTTCATGCCGCGGGCGCGCGCCTCGGCCGCGAGTCCCATGTTGGAGCTCGAAGCGTGGCCCGCGCCGTGGCCCTTGGAGGCGCCGAAATAGAGGGCGTAGTTGCAGTACGCAAAATCGGGAACGATTCCCCAGGAGGCGTGCATCATCCCGGCAAAGAAATGCGTGCCGTTGCCGCAGTGCAGCCCGCCGCCTGCGGTGGAGACGTTGGGCGTGCCGAAAGCCGATGCGAACGCCGCAAACGGGATGCGGCTCGCGCTCACCGTGGTAGTGCGCTGGACCATGAGCTTGCGCGCGTCGTCTGCGCGCAGGCGCTTCAGGACCGCGGCGATCTCATGCAGTGCCTCGTCCCAGCTTATTTCCTTCCAGCGCGGGTCCTCGTCGAGCCCCTTCGCGGGGTTGGTGCGGCGCAGCGGTTTTTTCAGCCGGTTCGGATCGTAGTGCGTCATGATTCCCGAGACGCCTTTGCCGCACAGGCGGCCACGGCCAACCACGCTCCCGGGATTGCCTTCCACCTTTACCACCACACCGTCGACCCGGTGAGCGAGGATCGAGCAGGATCCGTAGCAAAGCGCGCAGGAGGAGGGGATCCAGGCGTCGTCGGTCGCAGTCACGCGTTTCACTTATCGGATGCGTATTGACGGCAGCGGCGGGAACTTGCCTTTAAATAGGTCTCCACGTTTTCGTTCAGTTGCGAGCAACTGAACGAAAACGTGGAGATTGAGTAACTGCGAGAAACGGCATCGGTGGTTCAAGTTCGTATGGCTTGTCCCGGGAAGCACCGCCCAGCGCCCCTATTGCTTCGGTATCTTCGCGTGCTCGATGACACGGCCCCACTTGTCCATTTCGGTCTCGACGTAACGCGCGAACTCCGGCTGGCTCATCGCTCCCGGATCGACGCCCTGCCGGTTGAAGCTCGTCTTGATGTGCGCCGAGGCGAGCACCGCGCCGACATCGGCGGTGATTTTCGCCACCGCCGCGGCGGGCAGTTGCGGCGGTCCGTAGAGCCCGAACCACGACAGCACCTCGAAGCCCTTGACCCCCGCCTCGTCCAGGGTCGGGATGTCCGGGGCGGTCGGCACGCGCTTCATCGAGGTTACGCCGAGCGCGCGCAGCCTTCCCGACTGCATGTGCGGTATGACCGAGGCGAGCCCGGCGAACATGACGGGCGCGTGCCCGGCGAGCAGATCGTTCATCGCCGGTGCGGACCCCTTGTAGGGGATGTGAAAGAGCTTCGCCCCCGACATCACCTGGAACAGTTCGCCCGCCAGGTGGTTCGCGCCTCCGATGCCGGTCGATCCGAAGCCGATCGTCGCCGGCTTTTCCTTCGCGATCTTGATCAGTTCGGCGACTGTTTGTGCCGGGAAAGCCGAATTGACGATCAGCACGTTGGGAGCGCTGGCGATCAATGCAAGCGAGGTGAAGTCGCGCCTGGGGTCGTAGGGCAGTTTCTTGTACAGGCTCGGATTGATGACGTGGTGGGTTGCCGTCACCATGAGCAGATGCGGATCGCCCACGGCGCGGGCGATCTGCTCGGAGCCGATGATTCCGCTCGCGCCCGCCTTGTTCTCGACGATGACCGGAACGCGCCAGCGAGGCCCGAGCTGATTGGCGACCTCTCGCGCAACGATGTCCGTGGTTGCGCCGGGAGGAAACGGAACGATGATCTTTACCGCCGTGGCGGGAAACGATTGAGCGTGGCTGCCAACGCCGAAACCGAAAAGCACACAGCACGCCGCAACAACTCTCATCAGTCGGATCATTGAGCCCTCCCTTATGAAACTGCTTCCAAGCTAAGCCGGCATAAAGGGACTGGTCTTGCCTTCTTTCAAGCTCGTGCTTTCGTGCAGTTGCGAAGTTGCAACTGCGCGAAAACACGAGACCATAACAACGGCAAACTCTTCCCCTGAATCGTCAACAATATACCTGTAACTCGTAAGTGACTATATTCTCGCTTCCTGTCCCTGCCAGTACGGTTCGCGCAGCACGCGCCGCAGGACTTTGCCCACCGGATTGCGCGGCAGCGCTGCGACGAATTCTACGCGCCGCGGCTTCATATAGCTTGGCAGACGCGCGCCGCAGTACTCGATCAGTTCGCGCTCCGGCACCGCTTCGCCCTCGCGCGGGACCACGATCGCGGTCACCAGCTCGCCCCAAGTTTCGTCGGGCGTGCCGATCACCGCCGCTTCCTTCACCCCCGGGAACCCGAGCAACACTTCCTCGATGTCGCTCGGATAGATGTTCTCCCCGCCGCTGATGATCATGTCCTGCTTGCGATCGACCAGATAGAGATATCCCTGTTCGTCGAGCCGGCCCAGATCGCCGAGCGAAAACCACTCGCCGCGATGGCTTTTCCTGGTCCGCTCCGGGTCCTTGTAATAGCCGGAAAACAGCCCCGGGCCGCGCACGAAGACCTCGCCGACCGCGCCCGCGGACACGTCGCGCCCGGCCTCGTCCAGGATGCGCAGTTCCACATCGCGGATGGGCCGGCCGACCGCGCGCTTGTGCGCGGAGAGTTCCGTCGCGGTGATGTTGGTGATGATGCGGGTTTCGGTCGCGCCGTAGAACTCGTGCAGGATCGGCCCGAAGCGCTCGACTACCCGGTCCTTCACCGCGCTCGGGAGCGGCGATCCTCCGGAGATCAGCACCCGCAGGCTGGAGGCGTCGTAGCGGCCCGCGTCCTCGAATGCGGTTAGAAGCTGGTACATGGTCGGCACCATGAACGAATTGCTCACCTTGTGGCGCTCGACCAGTTCGTAGAATTCGCGCGCCTCGAACCCGCGCGTGACCACGCAGGTGCCGCCGAGGTAGATTGCGAGCGAAGCAAAATCGCGCGGGGCCGAGTGCCAGAACGGCCCCGGATCGAGATTGACGTCCCGGCGACCCAGCCGGTAGTCGAGCGCCTTGTAGAGATAGCCGGCCACGATCGCCCGGTGGGAGACCAGCGCCCCCTTCGAAGGGCCGGTGGTGCCTGAGGTATAGCCGATGTAGAGCGTGTCTTCCGGCGAGAGCGTCGCCTCGGGCTCGGTCGCGGGCGCCGAATCGATCAGCTCGTCGAGCGCTCGCGCGCGTGCGCCGTCGCCGCCGCGAACGAAAATGCGCGCGCCGAGCGCCTCGCGCGCGCCATCCGGCAGGCCGTCGAGCAGCCCCAGGAATTCGCTCTCCACGACCAGCGCGCGCGCATCGGAGTGCTCCAGCCGGTAATGAATATCGGGGGCTTTGAGCTGGAAGTTGATCGGCACCATCGGAGCGCCGATTTTTGCCGCGGCAAAATAGACCTGCAGGTACTCAGGCGAATTGCGCGCCAGGATGGCGATCTTGTCGCCCTTGGCCATGCCTTCCGCGGCGAGCGCATTGGCCAGGCGATTGACGCGCTCGGCGAGCGCTGCGTGGGTGAGCGTGCTTCCGTCGGCGGAAACGATGGCGGGCTTGTCGGGATAGAGCAGCGCATTGCGCGCCAGGCAGCGTCCCAGAATCATTGCGCTTTTGCTACCTGCCCTGCGGCGGAAACTCGGCCATCGCTTCGCCGACGGCGACGGTTTCGCCGCGCTGATTCTTGACTTCGATCTCGAGCGTCACCCAGCGGCTTCGCTGGGTTCGCTTCTTTCCCGTGATGCGCGCGCTGGGCCGGATGACGTCGCCGGGCCTGACCGGCGTTTTCCAGCGCGTCTCCAGCCGCCGGTGCACGCCGCCGAGCGGATAGAGCCAGTCGGTGAGCATGCGCGTGATGAGCCCGAAGTTGGTCATTCCGTGCATGATGATGCCCCCGAACCGGGTCCTGCCGAAACTGCTTTTCATGTACTCGTCGTCCCAGTGCAGGGGATTGAAATCGAGCGATGCCTCGCAGAATGCGCGGATCGATTCGCGCGATACCTGGAATTTCGGACCGTTCACTATGTCGTCTTGCTTGAGGGCGTCGTAGGCGTCGTTCATGGGCGTACTCAGATCGGACGTATGGTCCAGCCGCGGCCGGAGCAGATCACCTGGGCGTTCTGGTTGAAGAACACGTTGTCATGGATGACGAACAGGCGGTCTTTCTTGATGAATTTGTCCAGCGCGCGCGCGGCAAGCGTGATGGTATCGCCGGGGCGCGCCGGAATGTTGTAGCTCCAGGACTGGCCGGCGTTGATGGTGCCGGGACTGCGCATCCAGTCGTCGGCCGGCGTGCAGGAGAACATGAGCAGAATGTGAATCGAAGGCGGCGCGATCAATCCCCCCCAAGGGGTAGCCTTCGCATAGGCTTCGTCGAAATACAGTGGATGCAGGTCGCCGACCGCGCGGCAGTATTTCTGGATGGCCTCCAGCGTGAGGGTGTAGGGAATGGTCTTGCGCGGCTCGCCCGGCACGATGTCGTCCCAAACCTTTCGCCGTTCGGCGTCCTTCCAGAAGTCGGTTTCGAAGCTCTCTGGCATGGGCTGGCTCTTTTGTTGTGGTCTGCGTAGAATAACCGCTAGACGAACTTCAATATCCGCAATGCGGTCATTTAATAACTTGGAGCGGATCGTGTCAACCTCGAGGGATGCTGGCGAAGCGGTGGGAATTCGCTTTTTGATACGTCTCCACGGTCTGGTGCAGTTGCAAGCAACCGCACCAGACCGTGGAGATTGATTAAGGGCAAGAGCAACAGCGCTGCTCACTCCCATGGCGACTCCGGAAAGCGAAGACTTCGTGCGCGCTTTCGCGCGTGGACTGGAGGTGATCGAGGCGATGGGCGCGGGTGCACCGCGCAAGACCATCGCGCAGATCGCCGAGGCGACCAAACTGCCGCGTAGCGTGGTGCGCCGCTTGCTGATGACGCTGTGCGCGCAGCGCTACGCCCAGAGCGACGGCAGGCTTTTCGCGCTCACGCCGCGAGCGCTCAAGCTCGGGCTGTCCTATCTCGATTCGCTGCCGTTTTGGCGCTATGCCCAGCCGGCGCTCGAAGATCTGCGCAGCGGTGCGCAGGAATCCTGCTCGATGGCGGTGCTCGATGGCGAGGAGATCGTGTACGTGCTGCGAATTCCGTCGCGGCGGATCCTCGCTATGAACCTGTCGGTCGGCAGCCGCCTGCCGGCGCACGTCGTGTCCCTGGGGCGGGTGCTGCTTGCTCATCTGGACAAGCAGGCGCTGCGCCGCTATCTGGAGGTTGCGGAACTCGAGCCTCGTACGCCGCGCTCGATCACCAAACCAGGCGCACTCAAGGGCGCGCTGGAGATCGTCCAGCGGCAAGGCTACGCCTGGGTCGATGGCGAGCTCGATCCGGCGATCTGCGGCATCGCCGTTCCGGTGCGCGACGCCGCCAGCGCGGCCGTGGCGGCGATCAGCGTCTCCTTCACTTCGGGGACCTATGACGAAGCGGCGGCAAAGCGGAAATTCCTGGTTCCTCTGCGGCAGGCCGCCGAGCGCATCCGCTCGGCGATGCCGGGTTGAGAGAAAGAAAGGAAAGAAAGGGGCCTGACCCCATTGGGAGAGCTGTCAATGTTCGGCGATTTGAGGGAATTCCTGGCCAAGGCCAAAGAACTGGGCGAATGCAGAACCATCGAAGGCGCCCATTGGAATGTCGAAATCGGACGCATTGCCGAATTGGCGCTCTCGGTTCCGGATTCGCCGATGCTGCTGTTTGACCAAGTGCCGGGGTATCCAGCGGGGTATCGCGTCGCGGCCAATCCGTTCACATCGTCACGGCGCATCTGCCTCGCCCTTGGGTTGCCCCTGGAGTTGAAGGGGCTCGATCTGGTGCGGGCGTGGAAAGAAACGCTGGCAGCGACCAAACCCATTTCTCCCGTCGAAGTGCGCTCGGGACCGGTCAAGGAGAATGTGCTCAGGGGCGACGCGGTCGATGTGCTCAAGTTTCCCACCCCGCAATGGCATGAATTGGACGGCGGACGCTACATCGGCACCGGGTGCATGGTGATCCAGAAGGACCCCGAAACCGGCTGGGTCAATCTCGGCACCTACCGCTCGCAGATCATCGACCGCAACACGGTCACCTTTCACTGCGTTCCCGGCCATCACGGCGCGATCATCGCCAGGAAATACTGGGACCGCGGGCTCGCGTGCCCGATCGCCATCGCCTGCGGGCAGGGGCTCCAGCTCTACCTTTCCTCGGTGGCTGCAATTCCCGTCGGGATCAGCGAATACGATTTTGCCGGCGGATTGAGAAACAGGCCGGTCGAAGTGGTGCGAGGCGAGACGGTCGATCTGCCTATTCCCGCCGAAGCCGAGATCGTGCTCGAAGGCGAAATGCCGCCGCCGCAGGTCGAAACCGGCATCGAAGGGCCCTTCGGAGAATGGGAGGGCTACTACACCGGCGGCAGGACGCCGCACCCGATCGTCAAGGTGAAAGCAATCCTGCACCGAAACGACCCGATCCAGCTCGGAGTCCCGATGCTGGTCGGCACCTACGACGACAACCTGACCACCGGTCTCGATCTGTCGGCGCAATTATGGGACGAGTTCGACCGCCAGATTCCGGGAGTGAAGGGCGTGTCTTTCGTCAACGAAGCCAGGCGCCGCACCATGGTGGTGGTTTCGCTAAAGCAGATGTATCCGGGGCACGTCAAACAGGCCGCCTTGATCGCTGCCGGAACCTACAGGGGCGCAACGCACGTCGGGAGGTTCATCATTATCGTCGACGACGACATCGATCCGACCAACGTGTCGGAAGTCCTGTGGGCCCTGGGCACGCGCTGCGATCCGAAGAGCCAAATCGACATCCTCACGAACCGCCTGTCGATGGCATCGGACCCGCGACTGGAGCCGGAGAAGCGAAAAGCCGGAGACCTGACCTGTTCGACCGCGGTGATCGACGCCTGCAGGCCCTGGGCTTGGCGCGACCAGTTCCCCAAAACGACCAAGACTGCGCCCGAGGTCATGCAGCAGGTGAAGCGCAAATGGGGCGAAGTGCTGTTCGGGAATTAGGCACGAGCTTAGGACAGAAAAAAGAGGTGTCAGCCGCGAACGGCTGACACCTCTTTCAATTACACGGCATGCGTAGTCATGCCGCAGAGCTGCCGGAAGCTAGTTGTTCGCCGCCCCCTGGTCGATCCAGTTCTTGATCAGAGTTTGGTCGGCGGCGCTCAACGGTGGCGCCAAAAGCGGCATCTGCGGCAGCACCGAGCCGTTTATCCGCCCAAAAAGCAGACTTCCCGCAGAATTTCCCGCTATGACGTAAGCCTGCAAAGGCGGCGTTCTCGGCGCCGTCAAGGCTGCGAAGGACACCGGGGCGCTCGACAGGTCGAGGAAGGCGGCAATTCCACCGGGCGTGTGGCAGGCGGTCGTGCAACTCGCGGTGAAGATCGGCTGGACCTGCGCGAGGAACGAAACCGCCGCCGCGAAGGTTGACGCCGGCGGCGTCAGGGTGAGCGGGATGATCACCGGCCCGATCACTCCGAGCGGACCTTCATGGACATGGGCTACCGTGCCTTCGATCAAGGTGGTAAACACGTTGCCCTGAACCCCCCGCGTAACGGTATTCACGGTCATGATCCCTGTGCCGCCCGCATCGGTGACAACGGGTGGGACTTCGTTGGCGCCTTCGAGCGCCGCATTGCCGATCTTGACGCTCGCCGCCAGGATATGGCCGCGGATCTCGCCGACGGGAAACGCCGCGCTGTGGACGTTGAAGTAGAGGTTGCCCGCGTCAAACGCGGCCACCTGGTCTGGCGTCAGTGTTCGGCCGGCAGGCACGACCCACAGGCCGCTGCCCGCAGGGGTTTGAGTCAGAGGCACGATGACCCCGCCGATGACCCCCGGCACTCCCAGGTGAATGTGGGCCACGGTCGCGGTGATCCCGGTGGTCTGGACGAAACCGCGGATCGCGTTGGTCGTCGGGGTCAATGACAGCACACCAACGCCTGAGGCCGTGCTGTTGTTGGGCGGGACTTCATTGGCGCCGCTCAAGCCTGCAAATCGCAACCGATCGGTAAGCTGGCCACGGATTTCGCCGCCGGGCGCCGCTGTGCTGTGCACGTTGACGTAATAGCCTCCGGTCTGCAGCGTTGTGACCTGCGCGTCGGTCAGGATGGTGCCTTCGGGAACTCTCCAGACCGTCGGACCGCCGGTCAGCGGAATCTGAGGTGGGGCGACCACTCCGGGAGCACCCGCATGGAGGTGCGCCACCGTGCCGACGACGCCGCTGGTGACGACGACGCCGGTCAGGGTCCTGGTCAGCGGATCGAAGGAAACCGCCGCGTAACCGGTTGCCTTGCTCAAGTTGGCGGGAACCTCCTGGTCGCCCGTCATCAGGGTAGCGAACGTATTGCTCGCAACCGGGTCGCCGTTGTCGGTGGCGAAGGACGCCGCTTCGGGGATGATCTGCCCGCGGATCTCGCCGACCGGATTCGCCGCACTGTGCACGTTGTAATAGAGCAACTGGTTGTCAAAGCTGGTCATCTGCCCTTGGGTCAAGGCAGCGCCCTCGGAGAAGAACCAGGTCTGAGGCGGCGGCGGGGTTGTGATCGGACTCGGGATCGGACCTGCCGCGACGGTACCGTCTCCTCCTCCTCCTCCACCGCCGCAGCCAGCCAGAGTCAGGGCGGCAAGGCAAGCGATGATGAAACTGATGAAGCTTGGCTTTCTGTGCATTTCAATCCTCCTTCGGTGGCTGGATCACGAACTCTTGGGGAGTACCCACGCGCCGGACAGGCGCGCGTTCGATGCCCGGTTAACACGGACTATTCCGGTCCTATTCCACCGTCGGGAAGCCGCGAAGCCACGGGAATTTGTAATATCTTGTAATTGCGCGGGTCAACACTCCGGGAGTGATGTCGCCCGGTCGATGCATTACGGGGCGTGTAATAAAAGTCGCCTGGGAGAGGAAGGCGAAACTGCGAATCCCGCGCGAACGCGGTACGAGCGACGAAGGCGCCGCCTTAGGGTTTATTCACCCAGAACCCCGCCGCGGGGTCCAGGGTTTTGGTACCGAATTCGAGGTATCCCTTGGTGTAGATGTAATCGCTCAGGACGGTGCCGCCCTTGGCTTCGAGACTCGGCGCATAGAAATACCAGTTCGCCTTCGCGGCATCCCAAGCCCACAGGGTGGTCAGGTTGGACGGGACATCGCCGTACGCGGGCGGTGCCCCGAGCACCGCGTTGAATTCCCGCGGCGTCTTGTTGTCGCCAATCGCAAGCAGGTTCCATCCCGTCCCAAGCCCCGTCTGGAATGACGCCGAGGATACCGTCGTGCCGGCCGGAAAATGCGCGGTGAACGTCTTCCTGGCGTTCACCCAGAAGCCTTCGCTGCTATCGACGGTGGCGAGCAACGCGTAGCCTTTGCCGCTGGCGTAGTCGCTCAACTTCTCTGCCGAAAGCGACGGGGAATAAAACGCCCATTTCGATTCCGCGGCGACCCATTTCCAGACCGTGAGTATGTCGGTCGAATTGCCGAAAGTGCGCGCCACGTCGATCGCGGCGCCGGAACCGTTGCCGGCGAGGTTCCATCCGGCGAGAAAGTTCAACGCGACGGTAGAGAGCTGCGAAGCCGATACGGCGTTCCAGGCGATGGCGCGCGCCCCGGCCATGTCATCGGGCTGCAGCGAATCGATGTTGCCGAGATAAGAGTTCATGATCGCCGCGACTTTCTGCCCGGCGAGGTTCGGGTGGTCGAGCCCGACGACGTGGCCGAATTCGTGCACCGCGATGCGATAGAAGTCGTTGATGTAGCGGCCGTTCGAGTAGCGCAAAGGACCGCGGTAGGCGTCAAAGGGCAGGTTGCTGTTGAAAATGACGTCCTCTTCGACGCGCAATCCGTTGACGACCCAGCGGTTCGTGATCGCAATGGCGTCGCCGAAGGAAAATCCGCAGTTGTCCGATGCCCACGTCACTTCATTGACGCCGTCTCTCGCGCAGGCGCCGCCCGCGAGGCGCGGATTCGCAACCCCGAGAAAACCGAAATCAGGCCCGCTGCCCACGCCGGCCGCGTTCCACGTCGCCAGGGCCATTTCGGCGAGTTTGTTCCAGGTCGTGACTCCGTAACCGGTGGTCTGAAGAGGCGCGCTCGGCTCGAGATCGAGATTCATGACAAACCCGCTGGCGGGCGGTTCGGGAAGCAGCACGAATGCCTGTGCGCTCGCCGGCAGGAGCTGGGAAAGGAGAAAAGCCGGCACGAGGAGCTTTCTGCAGAGTTTCATACCGGTTCTTTCTTCATGGCAACGGCTATCGCAGGCCAAGCCTCGTCCTGATGGCGCCGAGCATCAGTTCCAGCGCGATTGGCGATGCGCCTTGATCGGCCGGCGAGACATTCCCCAGCACCTGCGCCGCAAACTCGGAATCGAGCGGCTCCCCGGACCAAGACAGCACCACCGGAGCGTCCGCCCCCGCGGTGATGCGGAAAAATCCGGTGGGCCCGCCCACCACGGGAAATATGCTTTTGCCGTTGCCCTGGGAAAACACGAGATAGCGGGCATCGCGCTGAAATCGAGGCAGCCCCGGAATTTCCAGTCGAGCCCCGTCCACTTCGCCTCCCAAAACAAGGAGGGCGAGGTCCGCAACGGCCGCGTCACCCTTGATGACTTGCGGCTCCGAAAATCTGACGTCGGTGACGATAGCGCCGCTGGGTAATCTTCGGGACTGGAGCGAAGTCACCGTGCCGACGAAAATCTGCTCGGCCTCGGTGACGAGCTGTGCGAAGGTCTTTTCTGCAAATGTCGCTGCCCGCGCCTGAGCGCCCAATAAGGACACAATCAGGATCGCAACGGCAAGTACTAAACTTCTTATGGCGAATCCCCCCATTCGCGGTCTTACGCCGCTCGTTTCGAGTGCGCTGCCAAACCCGGTTTGCGTCATTCCCGCGGGGGCGCACTTGCCACGCGGGTGTGACCTTTTTGATCGGTCTACCGATTATCCAGGATCTCGAATCGGCCAGGTGCGCCGAGCAGCGCGAAAAGTGGAATTTTTCATGTTTTTCGCACCCACCGCGCTTGCGGCGGGTGCGAGCCTGCAAAGCCCGAGCGCATCAGTCAACTGTTATTCCCTACCTCATCCAAAGCAGGGCCGAGAGCGAGATAGGAATAATTCTGGGGTCCGGAACGCGTACGTTGTCATCGAGCGTTACCAGCAGACCGAACGGGGCGTTATAGACCGTCTTTTCGACGAACGCGCGCAGACCGCGCGTGTCCTCGTGAGGATCGACGCGTCTTCGATATTTGACTTCGACCGGGATCCGGCGCGTGCCGACCGTGAGCACAAAATCGACTTCAGGCTCGGCGCCGCGAGCGGGAAAATGCGCAATATCCAGGTTTGGGATGGACGCAAGGAAATAGCCCAGCGCGCTTTCCGCAAGGTGTCCGGCGAGATCGGTAAGATGGGGACTCGCATTCAGCCCATCGGGATGCAAGGGAACCATTTCCTGCAGCCAGCTCGCTCGCAGGCTGTGATCGCTAAGGCAGATTTTCGCCGGCGCTTTGCGCTTCTTGAGCCTCAATTCCATCGCCGGGATTAGTCGGACCAGCAGCGTACCGTCGAGGAATCGCATGTACGTCAGAATCCGGCTCCAGCCGATGTTTCCGGCGAGGGCCTGCCGAATCTCGGGAACGAAAGCATTCTGGCCCGCGGCCTGACCGGCGTAGCGGCAGCACAGCCGGAAAACCTCCTCCAGCAGCTTCTCGTCGCGCTTCGCGCCGCGTGGACCCAGCCTCAGATCGTGCTGGATGGCGCGTTTGACGATGGTCTCGTTGAGGTAAGCCGCCATTTCCTGCCACGGCGCATCGCCGCGTTCGTGCGCGATGGGATAGCCGCCTCGCGCCGAAAATGCCGTAAAGGCCCGCAGGCGGAGGTCGACCTCGCGGCGGGCCTTATCGATACCTGTGCTCCAGAAGGCTGGCTCGGTCAGGCTCTCGGCTCCGTTATCGACCCAGTGCGCCTGCGTGTGCCCGCCCAGCGAAAGCTCGGCAATCTCGCGCAACAGCAATGGTCCAAGATCGAAGGTAGTGATCCGTCCGGCAAGGCTATCGCGGCCGGCCTCGATGCGCAGCGAAGAGCTTCCCGTGAGCAGCACACGCACCGTATTGTTGTCCACCAGGTGTTTGATCTGAGGCGCCCACGCATCCAGATTCTGGACTTCGTCGAACAGCAGGTATGCCGGGCCAACTGAGCGTGCCGCTTCGTTCATGGTGCGACCAAGGAGCCTGGACTCGTACCATCGCACGATGGTCAGGATCGGATCTCGCAGCCTGCGCAGACTGCCAATTTCGTCGAACGGAACGTACAGTATCCGCTTGGCGTCGATGCCCTCGATGAGCATCTTCTCCATGATCTGACGGACCATGATCGTCTTGCCGACGCGGCGTGTGCCGCGCAGAACAGTCGCCGGCGTTAGACCCGTTTGGAGGTTGCGGTACACGCGGGAAAAAAGATACCGGTGAAAGCGCGGAATTTCCGGACCGGGCAGCCCCACCCAATGCGGGTTGAGCCGGCGCAGGTCGTCGGCAAGCTCCGGCGCCAGCAGGTCGTTGAAAATATCGGATTGAATCATCGGCGCTCCTCCTCTGCACCCGCATCTATCAGTTCACGCGCGCTCGGCATAATCGTCCCTTTCGCCTTTGCCGGCAATCGGCCGGAGGGGTCCGCGACGCGAACTGCATGGTGATGCGCTTGACCTCGAGGTCTCGTGCGCTGACATCTTCGATGTCCGGCGAAGACCGGACCCGTGCGGCAGGTATGATTACCGGATTGTTCTCGTAAGCGACGAGTTGCGCAAGATCAAAAGGCCGGCGTTGCGCCCCCGCCAAACTACTGGCCAACAGCAGAAGGCGCGGCATAATGGCAGCCTATGAACACAACGGGTAGCCGCAATAACTCCGGTCGGGGGCGTCGCCTCGCGCTGCGCATCTTTTTGTTGCTGATCGTCGCGGCAATGGCCGCCGGAGCCGTTTGGTATGCCACGCGGCCCAAGCCGGTGACGGTGGCCTTGGCCGAGGTCGACGCCGGCCGCGTCGAGCAAACGGTCGCGAACACGCGCGCGGGTTCCGTGTCGGCGTGCCGGCGCGCCAAGCTCGCGCCGCCCATGGGCGGGCGCATCGAAAAGCTCCAGGTGCGCGAAGGCGATCGCGTGCGCGCGGGCCAGTTGCTGCTCATGCTCTGGAACGACGACCTCGTCGCGCGCGAACGCCTGTCGCGCGAGCAGATGCAGACCGCGCGTGCGCGCGTGCGGGAAGCGTGCGAGCTGGCCAAGGCCTCGGCGCGCGACGCGGCGCGCGCGCGCGAGCTGCGCGCGCGCAATTTCGTCTCCCAGGAGGCCGTGGAGCGCGCCGCATCCGATGCGGCGGCCAAGCAGGCAGGCTGCGATTCGGCCTCGGCCCAGATCGAAGAAGCCGAGGCGCGCATCCAGGCCTCGCGCGCCGACACCGATCGCACCGTGCTGCGCGCGCCCTTCGCCGGCATCGTCGCCGAAGTCAACGGCGAGGTGGGGGAATACCTGACCCCGTCGCCGCCGGGAATACCGACCCTGCCGGCGGTGGACCTGATCGACGACTCCTGCCTTTACGTGACCGCGCCAATCGACGAAGTGGACGCCGCGCAGCTCAGGAAAGGCATGCGCGGACGCATCACGCTCGATGCCTACCGCGGCAAACTCTTTGCCGGCAAGGTGCGGCGCATCGCGCCCTACGTGCTCGCGGTGGAGAAGCAGGCGCGCACCGTCGATGTCGAGGTCGAGTTCGACGATCCGGGCGAGGCGCGGCATCTGCTGGTCGGCTACAGCGCCGATATCGAGATCGTGGTGAGCAGCCGCGAAGGTGTCGTGCGCATTGCGACCAACGCGCTGATGCCGGGAAACCGGGTGCTGGTGCTCGGCGCGAGCGGCGCCCTGGAAGAACGCAGGATCGAAACGGGGCTTTCCAACTGGGAGTTCACCGAGGTGAAATCAGGGCTTGAGCGCGGCGAGCGGGTGGTAACGTCGCTGGAGCGCGAGGGCGTCAAGGCGGGCGCCCGGGCGCTCGCGGAGCAGAAGGGAACGGCGAAGTCGCGTCCGTAGATGATCCGCCTCACCGGCATCGAGCGGACTTTCGTCGTCGGCGGCGAAATGGTCCGCGCCCTGCGCGGCGTGGACCTGCACGTTGCGCGCGGCGAATACCTGTCCATCATGGGACCCTCCGGGTCCGGAAAATCGACGCTCTTGAACATGATCGGCCTGCTCGACCGGCCCAACGCCGGCACCTACGAACTGGACGGCCACGACGTCACCGCGCTCGACGACGATCAACTGGCGCGCGTACGCCGCGAAATGATGGGCTTCGTTTTCCAGTTCTTTCATCTCGTGCAGCGCCTCACTGCCGCGCAGAACATCGAGTTGCCGATGGTGCTGGCGGGGATCGATCCGGGCGAGCGCAGGGCGAGGCTCGAGCGGCTGCTTTCGGACTACGGCCTGGCCGATCGCGGCGGGCACCGTCCCGACCAGCTCTCCGGCGGCCAGTGCCAGCGCGTGGCCATCGCCCGCGCCATGTCGATGGGTCCTTCGGTGATCCTCGCCGACGAGCCGACCGGGAACCTCGACCGGCGCACCGGCCAGGAGGTGATGGCGGTGCTCGAGCAGGTGCACCGCGACGGCGGCACGGTGCTGCTTGTCACCCACGATCCGGAGATCGGATCGCACGCGAAGCGGCGACTGCGCATGGTCGATGGGGCAATCGTGTCCGATGAGCGTGTTGATTGATCGGGGCAGGCATTTACTGGAGGAGTGTTGACAGTGGCGGCGGGAATTTGCTTCTAATTATGTCTCACGATGTTGCAGTGCAATTGCAAGCAATTGCACTGCAACATCGTGAGATTGGTTAAAGGCAAGAACAACACCACTGGTTCATGATCGCATTTATGGCTGGAAGCCCGGCATGAGAAGCGCCGACCTGCTCGAATTCGCCTGGCAGGTTTTGCGCGGCTACCGCGCGAGAACGCTGCTGATCCTGCTCGCCATGGGGATCGGCGTCGCCGCGGTGGTGGCGGTGACTTCGCTCGGCGAGGGCGCGCGGCTGTACGTGGTCAACCAGTTCGGGTCGCTCGGCACCAATCTGGTCATCGTGCTGCCCGGCCGCAGCGAAACGGCCGGGGCCATGCCCGGCGTCCTGATCGGCAAGACCCCGCGCGACCTGACGCTGGAGGACGCGCTGGCGCTCAAGCGCAGCCACGCGATCCGCCGCATAGCGCCGCTCGTGGTCGGCACCGGCGACGTGCACGTGGGGGCGCGCGTGCGCGAGACGCCCGTGCTTGGCTCCACCGCCGAGATGAAGGACGTGCGCAGCATGGAGGTCGCGCTCGGCCGTTTCCTTCCCGAGGCCGATCCGCGCCAGAGCGCGCCGGTGTGCGTGATCGGCGCCAAGGTCGCCGCCGAGCTCTTCGGCGCCAGGCAGGCGCTGGGCGAGTGGATCCGAATCGGCGACCGGCGTTTTCGGGTCATCGGCGTCGCGGCCAAGCAGGGCCAGTCGCTCGGCTTCAACACCGACGAGATCGTCATCGTGCCGATCGCCGCGGCGCAGGCTCTGTTCAACACCGAGGCGCTGTTCCGCATCCTGGTGGAGGCGAAGAGCCGCGAACAGATCGCCGCGGCCAAGTCGGACGTTGAAGAGATCATTCGGCTTCGCCACGAAGGCGAGCGCGACGTGACGGTGATCACCCAGGACGCGGTGCTCGCCACCTTCGACCGCATCCTGCGCGCGCTCACGCTCGCAGTGGCGGGAATCGCCGCCATCAGCCTCGCGGTGGCCGGGATCCTGATCATGAACGTGATGCTCATCGCGGTGACGCAGCGCCGGCGCGAAATCGGCCTGTTGAAGGCACTCGGCGCAACGGCGCGCCAGGTCCGGCTGATGTTCCTTACCGAGGCCGTGCTGCTTGCGATCGGGGGCGCCGCTGTCGGGCTCGCCGTCGGGCAGATCGCGCGCCAGCTCGCTGCGCAGCTCTATCCGGCCATTCCGTTCGAAGCGCCGTGGTGGGCCATGCTCGCCGCCCCGGCGACCGCGGTCATCACCGCGGTGCTGTTCACGCTCGCGCCCGCGCGGAGGGCCGCCCGGCTCGACCCGGTGCAGGCGCTGTCGAGGAGATAGGTGATTCGGGGGAGGATTGACGAACGTGGCGGGAATTGGGTTTGTAACTTCGTCTCCACGCTTTCGCGAAGTTGCTGGAAGCAACTTCGCGAAAGCGTGGAGATTGAATAAAGGCAAAAGGACAACACCTATGATTCCGACTGGCTCGAATTGGAATAAGCACCAATGCGCTTAGGCGACGCCATCGAGTTCACCTACGCCTCGCTCAGGTCGCATCGCCTGCGCACCTTCCTCACCGCGCTCGGGATCGCCATCGGCATCACCGCGGTGATCCTGCTCACTTCCATCGGCGAGGGACTGCACCGCTTCGTGATCGCCGAATTCACCCAGTTCGGGACCAACCTGATCACCGTTGCGCCGGGGCGCACCCAGACCCACGGCGCCTCCCTCGGCGCGGTGAACACCATCCGGCCGCTTTCCATCGACGATGCCATCGCGCTGCGCCGCGCCCCCTATGTGCTGGTGAGCGATCCCCTGGTGCAGGGCAACGCCGACGTCAAGCACGCGGGCAAGAGCCGCCGCGTTACGCTCTACGGCGTCGGCCCCGATTTTGCCCGCGCGCTGCAGATGCGGGTTGCGGTCGGCGAATTCCTGCCCCAGGAGGACCCGCGCAGCGCAAGGGCTCTTGCCGTGCTCGGCTCCAAGGTCGCAAGAGAGCTTTTCGGCGCCGACAATCCGCTCGGCGGCCGCGTGCGGGTGGGCGGGGAGCGCTACCGCGTCGTCGGCGTCATGCAGTCCAAGGGCCAGATACTGGGCTTCGACCTGGACGACACGGTCTTCATCCCCGTGGTGCGCGCGCTGGACATGTTCAACCGCGAAAGCCTGCAGGAAATCCACGTCACCTACGAGCCGACCGCGCCGCTCGCCGAGGTCGAGGAGGGCATCAAGCGCATCCTCACCGCCCGCCACGGCGCCGAGGACTACACGGTCACGCCGCAGCAGAAAATGCTCGAGGTGTTCGGCACCGTGCTCGACGCGATCACTTTCGCCGTTGCCGCGATCGGCGGCATCTCGCTGGTGGTGGGCGGCGTGGGCATTCTCACCATCCTCACCATCGCGGTGGCCGAGCGCACCGCCGAGATCGGCCTGCTGCGCGCGATCGGCGCCACGCAGCGGCGCATACTGCTCCTGTTTCTCGGCGAGGCGGCGCTGCTTGCCGCGGCGGGCGGCGCGGCCGGATTGGCGCTCGGCTGGGCGATCGCGCTGGCGCTCAAGATCGGGCTGCCGGCGCTGCCGGTGCACACGCCCTGGAGCTACGCGGTGTTGGCCGAACTGGTCGCGGTCGCGGTGGGGCTCGCGGCCGGGGTCATGCCGGCGCTGCGCGCAGCGCGCCTCGACCCCGTGGAAGCGCTGCGCAGCGAGTAGAGCCGGACGAGGATGCGCGCCGGAAATCGATAAGAGCCCTGATCGCGCTATGCCGGTGAGCGCGGCAGGACAAGCTCGGCGATCAGCCCTTTCCCGTCCGGGACATTGCGCAGGTGAATGTCGCCTCCGTGCCATCGCGCCACTTTCCGCGCGATGGCCAGCCCCAAGCCCGTTCCTCCGCTTTCGCGGTTGCGCGACTGCTCCAAGCGAACGAACGGCTCGAACACGCGTTCCAGCTCCTGCTCGGGGATGCCCGGACCTTCGTCGCGGACCGCGACACGCAGCACCTTGTCGTCGTCGTCAATGGTGATCCGGGCCCGTGCGCCGTAGCGGAGCGCGTTTTCGACCAGATTGTTGACGCAGCGGCGCAGCGCCTGAGGATGCCCCCTGTAGGGGCTGCGCGGGTTTCCCTCGAGGCTCACGTCGCGGCCGGCTTCGGACCAGTCCTCGCACAGGCTCGCGACCAGGGCGCGAACGTCGAGCGGATGGCGTTCCAGCTCGGTGCCGATGCTCTTGCAGAATTCGAGCGCCGAGCCGGCCAGCGCTTCCATCTCGTCGAGATCGCGGAGGAATTTGGCGCGGCGGCCGGCGTCATCGAGCATCTCCGCCCTGAGGCGCAGCCGCGTGACTGGCGTCTGCAGGTCGTGCGAAATGGCGCCGAGCATCTGCGCGCGTTCCTGCAGATGATTGCGGAGCTGCAGGCGCATGCGATTGAACGCGTGGATCACGCTGCGCACTTCTCTCGGGCCCGACTCGCGCAACGGCGCGCCCTCCGGATCGGCGCCGAACGCCTCGGCGGCCCGCGCCAGCCGCTCGAGCGATCGCGTGATCATGCCGACGGCGAGCGCTCCGAGGGCGACGAAAATCGCCAGGTTGAGCAGCAGCCGCGGCAGCAGGGATTCCAGCCGGCTGAGCGGCTCCTGGGGCATGCGCGCGTAGAACACGGCGTTGGTGCCGTCTTCGAGCGTGATCTGCGCCACGACGGAGAATGCGCCGGGCAGGACGAAATAGAAATGGCGCGCAATCCACTGCTCCAGCGGCGTGGTGTCGACGCCCTCGTAGTTCCTCGGCCGGCGCTCGCGCCCCAGTGCCGTGATGTCGACCGAGGTGTCCCACTGCGAGCGGAGGTAGAACTTGATCAATGCGGCCAGGTCCCGCTCGTAGCGGTCATGCTCGGCAAAACCTTCGCCCACGCTGATCGGCGTCCTACCCAAAACCACGCTGAAGGTAGGCCCGATTATCTCGTCGATGACCGCACCGCGCTGCTCCGGCGCGAGGCGGTTCAGGATCCGCGCCGACTGGGCGATCCGCCGGGCGGTCTGCTGTGCCGCCAGCCGGTACACGCCGCTTCCGCGGTCGAAGAAATTGAGCACCTGGCTCGCGACCTCGGCGAACAGCAGTCCCGCCGAGAGCACAAGCAGAGTGCGGCCGAAAAGCGAGCGGGGCAGCAGGTTCATCAGTCGAGCCGCTCGACTGCGGCAGCAAGCACATAGCCGCCGTTTCGCACCGTCTTGATGATGCGCGGCTCCCGCCCGTTGTCCTGCAGGAGCTGGCGCAGGCGGCTTATTTGGACGTCGATGCTGCGATCGAAGGGCGGGGCGTCGCGTCTTTGTGTCAGATCCATCAGCCTGTCCCGGTCGAGCACGTGGTTCGGATGGTTGACGAACGCAGCCATCAATCGGAACTGGGCGCCGCTCAACGGCACGATCACCCCCTGCCGGTCGATCAGGTGCCTCGCGGTGAGGTCCAGGGTCCAACCCGCGAAGCGCACGCGCTTGGCATCGCCGCGGAAGGCCGGCAGCGCGCGCGAGCGGCGCAGGATGCTCTTGATGCGCGCGAGCAGCTCGCGCGGATTGAAGGGTTTGCCCAGGTAGTCGTCCGCCCCCATCTCGATGCCGATGATGCGGTCGATCTCTTCGCGCCGGGCGGTGAGCATGATCACGGCAAGGTCCGAACGCGCCCGCAGGTCGCGGCACAACGCAAGGCCGTCCTCGCCCGGGAGCATCAGATCGAGCACGATCAGGTCCGGGCGTCCCGTCTCGATCGCCTGGCGCATCTGCGCGCCGTCGCGCGCCGTGCTCACGCGATAGCCGTGCTGCGTCAGGTATTCGGCGACCAGGCTGCGGATCTCGGCGTCGTCGTCGACGACCAGTATGTGGCCCTGGTTTTCCATTTCGGCGCCATTTAACACCGCTCGCAGAGGGGTGAACAAGGGAAAGTGTATCCAAGTGTAACAAGGCGGCCCCTGCGCAACAGTAGGCAATGTTTGCACTCGGTTCGATACCAAACGCCCGCCATCGGCAATCGAGGGTTCACATTTGCGTGGTGCAATGCCGGGCGGCGAGGAGGCCAAATCCGCCCGCCGACGATTCCCCCTTCACATCTACAGGAGTAAGAGCGATGAACACGAAACTGATAGCGGTTCTCTTGGCGGCGATGGGCCTGGCCGCCGGTAGTTCCATCACCCTTGCCAGCACCGACGCCGAGGGCGCCCCGGAGGCGAGCGGCGCGCCCGCGCCGCTGGTCGCGGAGGCCACCAATCCGGCGGCGGAAGAGGGCTCGGCGCCGGCCCCGGAAAGCTCCACCGAAGAAGGAGAAAAGAAGGCCGATTGAGGGCAGAGAGCCTCGATGCCGTCGAGACGGCCGAATCCGGCCGTCCGGAATTCCCGACTTTTCATCAGGAGTATCGACATGAACGCAAGACTGATCGCGGCCGCAATAGCGGCCATGGGACTCGCAGGGTGCAGCCCCGATGTCACACCGCCGGCTAATCCCACGCAGGGAAGCGCTGCCTCGAGCGGAGCTCCCGCGCAGCCGCAAGTGGCCGAAGCCCAGCAGCCGGCCCCAGCCGGCGCCCAGGAGGAACAGAAGAAAGAAGAAGGCGCGTCTCCCGCGACGGAGACGAAGAACGAAGAAGGGGAGAAGAAGACCCAGTGAGAACAGCGGGCAATAAGCCCGTTTTTTCGGTCCAGCCGATTCCGCGCCCCGCCCGGCTGAGCGCTCCGGGCGGCGCGCGGCGCTAGCGGCTCTCGCGCAGGGCGCGGCCGAAAGCTTCGCGGTGCTTGAGGTCGTAGAGCCGGGGAAAATCCTCCGCGTATTTTCCGGCGGGCTCGACTTTGAGGTCGACGAGAATCGGCCCCGGTTCGTGCAGGATCGTCCCCAGTTCGCGCTCCCATTCTTCCAGGGACGAGATTGCGTAGGTTTTCGGATAACCGGCAGCGCGCGCGAATGCGCTAAAGCTGATTTTCCCGGCGCCGGGAATCGGCACCGCGCCGTTGGTCTCGTAAGTCCCGTTCTCTAACACGCAGTGGACGAAATTCTTCGGCGCCGCATTGGCGATCGTGACCAGCGTGCCCAGGTTCATGAGCAGGCTGCCGTCGCCGTCGAGGACGACGACGCGCTTGTCGGGCCGCCCCAAGGCGAGCCCCAGCCCGTGCGACGAGCCCTGTCCCATGGCGCCGGTAAACGTGTAATTGAGCGGGTGCGGGGCGATCTGAATCCATTCCTGCGCTGCTTTGTACACCGCGACCACGATCTCCCCCGTGCGCTGGCGCGCGAGGGCCTTCAGGCAATCATCCCGTTTCATGGTCATCAGCTTGGCTCCGTTGCGATCAGCAGGACGAGCGGCGTCTCCGTGCCATAGGCTTTTTCGATCGCCGGCGCCATTTTCTCGATGTCGTCGTCGGACTGCAGCAGGTGATGCTCGACCTTCATCGCATCGAGCACCGGCTCGACGATGCGCAGGCCGTAGCGCTTCGATTCGGTCGGCTTGACGCCGGGTTCCAACTGCAGCAGGCCGACCATCATGCAGACCGGATTTCGGCCCTCCACCCCCGATCCGCGCAGCGCATTGATCGAATCGAGGAGTCCGGTGTGCTGCATCAGGAGCAACGCGCGGTGCCCTGCGCTGTAGAGCCCGCAGCAGATCGAAAGCCCTTCGTCTTCCTTGCACACCTGCACCACCCGGAAATCAGGATCCTCGAGCATCGGCTTGAGCAGGTGCTCGCTCGTGGTGCGGTCCGGAAGCGCGACGATGAACCGGATCCCGGCCCGTTTGATTTCGCGGATGATCTCTGCGGCGCTCAGTGCCGGTTGCATCGGCCCACCTCCCATGGTTTCGGTTTAATACCTGAATGGCCCGACATCCTAACCGGACCTTCCCGGCGTGCCAAGCAGGTGCCTGGCGACGACCATGCGCTGCACTTCGGAGGGCCCTTCGCCGATCCTCTTGATGCGCAGCTCGCGGTACCAGCGCTCAAGCGGAAGTTCTTTGGCCACGCCCATTCCGCCCAGGATCTGGATCGCGCGGTCGACCACGCGCCCCGCGGTTTCGGTCGCCATCACCTTGGCGATCGACGCTTCGAGCTTGGGCCTGTGGCCAAGGTCGCCGCGCCAGGCCGCCTGATAGACGAGCAGGCGCGCGGCCCTGATTTCCATTTCCGAGTCGGCGATCATCCACTGGATCGACTGCTTTTCGGCCAGCGTCGAGCCGAACGCGCGCCGCTCGCGCGCCCAGTCGATGGCGATCCCGAGCGCGGCCTGCGCGATCCCGAGCGTGGCCGCGGCGTACGGAATGCGGCCTTCGACCAGCCATTTCTCGCACAGCGCGAAGCCTTCGCCTTCGGCGCCGAGCCGGTTCTCGACCGGGACGACGACATCGGAAAAATGCATCTCATACGGGGAATAGGAACGAATCACCGGAATCGGCTTCGTGGTGAGGCCCTTCGCGTCGCCGTCGACGATGAAGCAGGTGATTCCGCCGCGATCCCCCGCGGCGCCGGTGCGCGCGAACACCAATCCCCAGCCGGCGCCTTCGACCCCGGTGATCCACATCTTGCTGCCGTTCAAGACGTAGTGGTCGCCGCGGCGCTCGGCGCGCGTTCGGATCGAGCGCGCAGGGTCCGAGCCGCCGCTCGCCTCGCTGATGGCCACGTAGGTCTTGTATCCTTCCGCAATCGCGCTCAACGCGTATTTCTGGATCTGAAACGGCGTGCCGAGGAACACCGCATTGGGCGGGTCCGATCCGAGCGCGCCGCACGCGGGAACGTACGCGCCCATCCGGCACTGCGATATCTCTTCGGCGACCACCGCCTGGCCGAGGAGCGACAGTCCCGCGCCGCCGTACTCCTCGGGCGAGCGATAGCACCACAGGCCCAGCACCCTTGCTTTCTTGCGCAGCGCCTGGAGCTTCTCCGGCGGCAGCCGGTAGGCGTCGTGCTCGATCGTATCCTCGACCGGCTTCACCTCGTTTTGCATGAAGCGCCTGACGGTGTCGCGGATCATGCGCAGGTCCTCGGGCAGCTCCCAGCTCCCGCAGGCCGCTTGATCCGGCTTGTCTTTTTCGATGCTTGAACTCATTCAAACTCCCTGCGAATGCCCGCCTCGGACCGGATCACTTGCCCTTGTAGAGCTTTTCCACCAGCCCGCTCTGCTTGATCCGGTTGGCGATGGTCAAGTCCATGAACTGTTCCGGTTTCGCGGCTTGAGCGGCGGGATTCTTCGCGGCGATGAAGTGCAGAACGCGCTCCATTCCCGGCGTCGACGGGATGCCGTCCGGGGTCCACTTGTCGGCGAAGTACGAATAAGCGGTTTCGAGGATTTGTCGATTGTCAGTGCGGCTGTTCTTGGCGATGGTCGCGATGGCGAACTCCTTGTCGGTGCGCAGGCGATGCGTCGCCTTGATGAGCGCCCGCAGATAGCGCTCGATCACCTCCGGGTTTTCGCGCGCCCACTTGCGCGTGCTGGTGATGGCGCTGGTCTGGAAAGCAACCCCGATCGCGCCCACGTCGACCAGCTCGCGGAACCCCGCTTCCTTCGCCTTCAAGTCCTCCGGCGGCTGGAACGCTCCGCCCTGGACGATTCCGGCCTTCATTGCCGCCAGGGTCTCGGGCTGTCCTCCGGTCTGAATGTACTTGACCGCGTCCTTGATCCCCAGATGTTCGGTCGCGACCTGCCCAGCGACGTGCGTGATGGAGCCGAAATTGCTCGTCCCCAGGGCCTTGCCTTTCAACTGCTCGGCGCGCTCGACCGCGGCGATGGTGTAGAGCTTGTAGCCCAGCCGGCTCATGAATCCGCCGACGATCACGAAGGAAGCGCCGCGCAGATTGGCCTCGATCACCGAGTTGGCGCCGATGTAGCCGATCGGCACCTCGCCGTTCTGGATCGCCGCCATGACCGGGGCTCCGGCCTGGATGCGGGCGATCGTGACCTCCAGCCCTTCCTCGGCGAAATACCCGCCGTCCTGCGCCGCCCACAGCGGCGCGCTCGCCGCCCCGGTATTGGTGAACGCCGTCTTGAGCGCGATTTTCTTCGCCGGCGCCGCCGGGTGCGCGATCGGAGAGAAGACCGCGGTCAGGGCCGCGAGCGCTGCTGCGGCCAGGGCTCGTGCGGCGAGAAGCCGCGCGCAATTGCGTATCGTCGATCGTTTCATCGCTCGTCCTCCTGTTTCGAATTTCCCGCAACTTGAATCACGCCCTGCCGCCGAAGCTCGGCGACGCGCTCGCGGTCATAGCCGGACTCCTCGAGCAGCGCCAGGGTATCCTTTCCGGGGGGCGGCGGCTGGTGGCGGATCCCAAGGCGATAGGCGCTGCTCTGCAGCGGAAGCGCCGGCAGCGGGAAGCGCTTTCCCTTGAATTCGGTCTGAAGAAACCGGCCGGTCGCGCGCAGATGAGGATCGGCGAGCAGGTCGGCCGGGCTGTTGATCGGGGCGAAAAGCACTTGGGCGCGCTCCAGCCGCCCCATCAGCTCGTCGCTCGCGCAATTCCGCAACAGCGGCCCGAGGTGGTCGAGCAGACGCTGGCGCGAATGCAGCCGCTGCTCGTTGGTCTGCAGATCCGGATCGTCTTTCAGCGAACCGAGGTCGAACTCGGCGCAGAATGAAGCCCACTGCTTGTCGTTCAGGATGCCGACGAACACCTGCCGGCCCTCGGCCGCATCGAACACGTCGTAGATCGGCCAGCGCATCTGCTCCCACACGCCCCGCACCGAGGTCGGCTCGGGCGCCGTGCCGGTCGCGCCCAGGATCGCCAGGTGCTGGCTCATCCAGAAGGCGACGGTTTCGAACAGCCCCCCGTGGATGTGCTGCCCGATCCCCGAGCGCTCGCGTTGCACCAGCGCTGCGAGGATCGCCATGGTCGCGAACGAGGCCACGCCGAGATCGGTGATCGAGGCCCCGGCGCGCATCGGCTTGCGCGGCAACCCGGTCATGTAGGCGAGGCCTCCCATCATCTGCGCCAGCTCGTCTGCGGCCAGGCGCGTGCTGTAGGGGCCGGGCAGGAACCCCTTGATGGAACAGTAGACGATCCGGTTATTGACGGCGGACGCGGCCTGGTAGCCGACGCCGATGCGCTCGACCGCGCCGGGAGCGTAGTTCTCGACCACCACGTCGGCCGTGCGCACGAGGTCGAGAAAAAGGTCCCTGCCCGCCGGCCTCGCCAGGTCGATCGTGAGGCTGCGCTTGTTGCGCCGGAGGAAAGCGGTGCTCGGGCGAGCGACCTGAAACGGATCGGCGCGCGGGTTTTCGATCGAAACGACATCGGCGCCCAGGTCGGCGAGGAACAGCCCGACCGCCGGGCCGGCGATCACCGTCCCCAACTCCAGGACGCGAATGCCCGAAAGCGGCAGCGCAGACGCTGTCACGGCTTGCTCTTGGTGAAATTGATCCGCCTGCCGCCGAGAAACGCTTTCAGCCCGTTGTCGAACGCGGGCGAGAGCCGGCGCTGCTCCATGGCGATTTCGCGCGTAAAGACGATGCCGTCGATGTATCCGGAAACTTTGTCCGGAACTTCCTGGCAGATGCGCTTGGTGTATTCGACCGAAGTGGGCGGGCAGGCGGCGATTTCGTCTGCCCACTGCTGCACCACCGCCTCCAGTTCCGCGTGCGGCGCCACCGCGTTCACCAGCCCCCTGCGCTCGGCGGTGGCGGCGTCCCAGTTGCGTTTTCCCATCAGGTTCAGCTCGAAGGCGTGCTTCCTAGCGACCGTGCGCATCACCGGGCCGACCACCAGCCCCGGCGGGCCGCCGTGGACCACTTCCGGCAGTCCGAAGAGCGCGCACTCCGAGGCGATCGCGAGGTCGCAGGCGCACAGGATGTTGATTCCGCCGCCGAGGCAATAGCCGTTCACCGCCGCGATCACGATTTTCGGAAACTCGTAGATCGCCCTGAGCATGTCGAGGAAATCGGCGCCTTCGCCGGTCTCGTGCTTGCGCAGCAGGTACTTGAAATCGAGGCCGACGCTGAAGGAGATGTCGCCTGCGCCGGTGATGACCGCGCAGCGGACTTCCGCATCGTCCTTGAGCCGCGCCAGGGCGGCGATCGTCGCTTCGATCACCTCGCCGCTCACGGCGTTGCGCTTCTCGGGCCGATTGATGCGCAGCCATGCGGTCGATTCCGAGCGGCTTTCGACCAATACTGATGATGCCATTGCGTTCTCCTTTCTAAACCGAACTGGCCGGAATAAACGTCGATGCCGCTTTGTCTTTATTCAATCTCACGATTTTGCAGTGCAATTGCTTGCAATTGCACTGCAAAATCGTGAGACGTCTTTAGCAAATTCTCATCACCTTCGTCAAACAGCCAGACCTGCGAATCCGTCACGCGACCCGCTGCGGCCGCCAAGCCTGGAAGCGTCGCTCGAGCCGCTCCAGCGCCTCCATGCTGACCACGCCGAACGCGGCGATGATCAGGACCCCGACCATGACCGCGCTGGTATCGAAAGTCGCGCCGGCCCTGGTCATCATGTAGCCCACGCCGGCCTCGGCGGCGACCATTTCCCCGACGACCACGCCGATCAGCGCGCGCCCGACGGCGAGCTTCAGGCCCGTCAGGATGAAGGGCACCGAGCCGGGCAGGGCAACGGTGAGGAAGATCTGGCGGTCGTTCGCGCCGAAGGAGCGCGCGGCCTTGATCAGGCTCTCGTCCAGGTTCCTGACGCCGGCGATGGTCGTGATGAGGATCTGAAAGAACGCGCCGAGGAACACGACCGCGATCTTCGAGTAGATCCCGATTCCGAACCAGATGATGATGAGCGGAACCAGGGCGACGCGGGGCGTGGCGTAGAACGCGGACACGAGCGGTTCCAGCAGGGCGTTCAGCCGCCGGTACCAGCCCATTCCTATTCCCAGGGGAATCGCGACCACGATCGAGGCAGCATAGCCGATGGCGAATTCCTGGAAGCTGACCCAGATGTCGTTCCAGATTTCGCCGCTCGCCATCATCCTGGCGAACGCGGCCGCGACGAGCGAGGGCGAGCTGAAAAAAAGCCGCCCGTTCTCCAGCGTTGTCCCGGCCCATTCCCACACGGCGAGAAACGCGGCCACGCCGAGAATGCCGAGGATCGCGTTCTCGTGCTCGGCATACAGCCGCCAGCGCCGCTTTGCGCGGCTATCGGCCTTGCCTCCGACCGGATCGAGCCCAAGCTCGGCGGTTTTCTCGCTCATGGCGTGATCCGCATCGGATACGTCATTCGGCCGCCGCGAGCAGCGGCGCCTCATCGGCGGCAGTCTCGCTCGTCTTGCGCGCTTCGACCTCGATCAGGTCCCAGATCGCGTCCTCGTAGCGCAGAAAGCGGGAATCGCGCTTCAGGCGCAGCGGGCGCGGGCGGGGGAGGTCGATCGCCACGGTTTCCTTGACGCTGCCCGGCCGCGCCGAGAAAACGATCACGCGGTCGGCGAGGTAAATCGCTTCGCTCACCTGATGGGTGATGAACAAGGCGGTCTTCTGGGTGCGGCGCCAGATCTTGAGCAGCTCGAGCTGCATGAATTCGCGCGTCTGCGCATCGAGCGCGGCGAAGGGCTCATCCAAGAGCAGCACCTCCGGGTCGGTCGCAAGCGCGCGGGCGAGGTTCACCCGCTGCTGCATGCCGCCGGAAAGCTCGTACGGATAGGCGTCCTCGAATCCGGCCAGCCCCACCAGCTCGACGAATTCGCGCGCGTGCTCGATTGCCTTGCTGCGGCGGGAGCCCTGGATCTCCAGCCCGTAGATGATGTTTCCGAGCACCGTGCGCCAGGGCAGGAGCGACGCGTGCTGAAAGACCATCGAGCGGCCGCGCCCGGGACCCACGATCTGCTTCCCGTCCAGGGTCAGGGTCCCGCTCGTGATCGGCAGGAGGCCGTCGGCGCAGTTGAGGAAAGTCGTCTTACCGCACCCGCTCGGGCCGACGATGCACACGAATTCGCCCGAGGAGACTTCCAGACTTACCCGGTCGAGCGCGAGGCGCCGGTTGCCGGTTCTCTGGTTGACGTACTCGAGGCTGACGTCAGCCGCCCGTAGCTTGACTTCCCCCACTCCCTGCTCCCCCTGTCGCGCATTGCGCCGCCGCGGATGCGCTGCAATGAAATAACCAAGAGCGACATCGAAACCGCCGGCGCCGATGGCGCAGATCCGGATTCGGCGTGGAACGCCCTTGACTGCGCGCCGGTGGCAGGCGCCTCCGGCGAATCGTGGCGCGGGCGCGATTCCCCGCGTGGTTACCCGAGGCTTGCAACTTGCACGCGGCATCCTACGCTTGGGCGCGAAGACGGTCAATTGACGATTGCGTGGCTAGCGCTCCTTGCGCGCGACGAAACCGAGGGGCCGACGTTGCTGGATCTGCTTCCGTTGCGCCTTCGCGAGCTGACGGATGCCGCCTGTTGCCGGAGCTGGAAGGTGCCGCGGCGATCGGGGAAGGGGGCGTCAGGGGGG
>JACPRN010000011.1 GCA_016189945.1 Betaproteobacteria bacterium | reverse complement strand
GTCCACACCTTCATGCCTTCCATGACCGGCGTTGCGCAGGCCGGCAGCGGCTTGGGCGCCTTCTCGACCTCGACCAGGCACATGCGGCAGTTGGCCGCGATCGAGAGCTTCTTGTGGTAGCAGAAGTGGGGGACGAAAATGCCCAGCCGCACCGCGGCTTCCATGATCATGGCGCCCTGGGGCACCTCGGTCTGGCGGCCGTCGATTTCGAGCTTGACCATGGTTGCCGCGGCGCTCATGCCGCCATCTCCCTCGCGGCAGGGGACCCTACCTGGCAGCGCCCGTGCTCGATATGATACTGGAATTCGTCGCGGAAATGGGCGACGAAGCTCCTCACGGGAAGCGCCGCCGCGTCGCCCAGCGCGCAGATGGTGCGGCCCATGATGTTGTCGGCGACGTCGTATAACAGGTCGAGATCGCCCTGGCGGCCTTTGCCGGTCTCGATGCGGTGCACGATGCGGTACATCCACCCGGTACCCTCGCGGCACGGCGTGCATTGGCCGCACGACTCTTCGTAGTAGAAATACGACAGGCGCTCGAGCGCCCGCACCATGCAGGTGGTCTCGTCTATGACGATCACGGCACCCGACCCCAGCATCGAGCCCGCTTTGGCAACCGAGTCGTAATCGAGATCGGTCGCAAGCATCATTTCGCCCGGCACCACCGGCGCGGACGATCCGCCCGGGATGACCGCTTTCAGTTTCCTCCCCCCGCGGACCCCGCCCGCCATCTCGAGCAGCTTGGCGAAAGGCGTGCCGAGCCTCAGCTCGTAGTTGCCCGGACGCTCGACGTGCCCGGAAATCGAAAAGATCTTGGTGCCGCCGTTGTTCGGCCGGCCGAGTTCCAGGTAGGCCTGGCCGCCGTTGGCGATGATCCAGGGGACCGCGGCGAACGTTTCGGTGTTGTTGACCGTGGTCGGCCTGCCGTACAGGCCGTAGCTCGCCGGAAACGGCGGCTTGAAGCGCGGCTGCCCTTTCTTGCCTTCCATCGATTCGAGCAAGCCGGTCTCTTCGCCGCAGATGTAGGCGCCCCAGCCGTGGTGCGCATACAGCTCGAAAGACAGTCCACTGCCCAGAACGTTCCGGCCCAGATAGCCCGCAGCGCGCGCCTCGGCGATCGCTTCCTCGAAGCGCTCGTAGATCTCCCAGATCTCCCCGTGAATATAGTTGTAGCCCGCAGTGGCTCCGGTCGCGTAGGCGGCGATCAGCATGCCTTCGATGACCGTATGCGGGTTGTAGCGCAGGATGTCCCGGTCCTTGAAGGTGCCCGGTTCGCCTTCGTCGGAATTGCACACCAGGTATTTCGGTCCGGCGTACTGGCGCGGCATGAAGCTCCACTTCAGGCCTGCGGGGAAGCCCGCGCCGCCACGTCCGCGAAGCGCCGATTTCTTCACTTCGGCGATGACCGCGTCGGGCGCGATTCTATCGGCGAGGATCTTCTTCAGCGCCTGATAGCCGCCGCGCGCCTCGTAGTCCTTGAGCCGCCAGTTGAGTCCGGTCAGGCCCTTCAAGATGATCGCGTCGGGACCGAAGATGCCGGGGTCGAAAGGAGGATGGGCGGAATTCATTTCAATTCGGCAAGAAACTTGTCGATCGCTTCGGGCGTCATGAACGAGACCATTTTCTTGTTGTTGACCAGCATCACCGGCGCGTCGCCGCAGGCACCGAAGCACTCGGCCTCCTTGAGCGTGATGCGGCCGTCCGCAGTGGTTTCGTTGAAGCCGATGCCCAGTTTCCTCTTGAGGTGCTCTGCCGCCTCGTTGGCGCCCGCAAGCGCACACGGCAGGTTGGTGCAGATGCACAGCTTGTGCCGTCCGACGGGCTTCAGGTCGTACATGCCGTAGAAGGTCGCAACCTCGTACGCCGCCACCGGCGGCATGCCGAGGTATCCGGCGACGAACTCGATCACCTCGGTCGAGAGGTGCCCTTTTTCTTCCTGCGCGACGACGAGCGCAGCCATCACTGCCGACTGCTTCTGATCGGGCGGATACTTGGCTGTCGCCGCATCGATTTTTTGCAAGGACTCTTTGGACAGCATCGAAACGCCTATTTTTTATCTGTCGATCTCGCCGAACACGATGTCCAGGGTGCCGATGATCGCCACGACGTCGGCAAGCATGTGACCCTTGGCCATCTCGCCGAGGGCCGAAAGATGGCAGTATCCCGGCGCGCGGATCTTCATCCGGTATGGCATGTTCGCGCCGTCGGACAAGAGGTAGATTCCGAATTCGCCCTTGGGATGCTCGATTGCCGCGTAAGCCTCGCCCTCGGGAACGTGGATTCCCTCGGTAAAGAGCTTGAAATGGTGGATCAGCTCTTCCATGTTGCTCTTCATTTCCACGCGCGAAGGCGGCGCGACCTTGTGGTTGTCGGTGATCACCGGGCCCGGGTTCTCGCGCAGCCATTGCACGCACTGGCGGATGATGCGGTTCGACTGGCGCATCTCCTCGACGCGCACCAGGTACCGGTCGTAGCAGTCGCCGTTCACCCCCACGGGGACGTCGAACTCCATCCGGTCGTAGACTTCGTAGGGCTGCTTCTTGCGCAGGTCCCACTCGACGCCGGAGCCGCGCAGCATCGCCCCGGTGAAGCCGAGAGCCTTTGCACGCTCGGGTGAGACGACGCCGATGCCGACGGTGCGCTGCTTCCAGATGCGGTTGTCGGTGAGCAACGTCTCGTACTCATCGACGTGTTGCGGAAAACGGTTGGTGAAGTCCCCGATGAAGTCCAGCAGCGACCCCTGTCGGTTTTCGTTGAGCACGCGCGCCTTGCGCTCGCTGCGATAGGCCGAGACGTCGTACTGGGGCATCGCATCGGGCAGATCGCGGTAGACGCCCCCCGGACGGTAGTAGGCCGCGTGCATCCGCGCGCCCGATGCCGCCTCGTACATGTCCAGCAGATCCTCGCGTTCGCGGAATGCGTACAGGAATACCGTCATGGCGCCGCAGTCGAGTCCGTGCGAGCCGATCCACAGCAGGTGGCTCAACAGGCGCGTGATCTCGTCGAACATGACGCGGATGTACTGCGCGCGCAGCGGCACTTCGACGCCCAGCAGCCTCTCCATGGCGAGCACATAGGCGTGCTCGTTGCACATCATCGACATGTAATCGAGCCGGTCCATGAAAGGCAGGGTCTGCACCCAGGTGCGGTGCTCGGCGAGTTTCTCGGTCGCACGGTGCAGCATGCCGATGTGCGGATCGGCGCGCATCACCACCTCGCCGTCCAGCTCCAGCACCAGGCGAAGCACGCCGTGCGCCGCCGGATGCTGCGGGCCGAAATTCATCGTGTAGTTGCGGATTTCAGCCATATCTTCTTATTTGCGCGGCCCTTCTTCGCCGTAGGTCTCTTCGCGGATAATGCGCGGCGTGACCTCGCGCGGCTCTATGG